>CAZANC010000388.1:0-2519 GCA_964486495.1 uncultured Occallatibacter sp. | reverse complement strand
CTAACCACTAACCACTAACCACTAACCACTAACCACTAACCACTAACCACTAACCCCTAACCCCTAACCACTGCCTCTATTTCAGCCCCGTCAGGAACTCGGCCATCCGGCGCGTGCCCTCGTCGATGTTCTCCCTGGTTACGGGATACGAAATGCGCACATGTTCCGCGGTTCCGAACGCCTCGCCCGGCACCGTCACCACGTGGCCCTCGTGCAGCAGTCGCGTCGCCAGCTCCGTTGCCGTGCGAATGCCGCCCTTGCCCAGGTACGCCGAGATGTTCGGATACACGTAGAACGCGCCCTCCGGTTTGGTGCACGTCACTCCGGGAATCTTCGCGAGCGCGGCCAGCATGTAGTCGCGCAGCTCAATAAACTCCGCGCGAAACTCCGCCACGCACTCCTGCGAGCCGCTCAGCGCCGCAATCGCCGCCTTCTGCACAAAGCTCGTCGCGTTCGAAGTCGACTGCGACTGTAGCTTGCTCAGGTTCGCGGCCACCGGCTTCGCCGCCAGCGCATATCCCGCTCGCCACCCGGTCATCGCGTATGTCTTCGACAGCGAGCCCAGAATCACAATGTGCTCCTTGGCCCACGTGAAAGACCCGCCCGACACAGGCTTGCCTGCGTAGTTCAGGTACACGTAGCACTCGTCCAGAAGCAGGAAAATCCCGCGGTCGTGCGCCAGGTGAACGATCCGCTCCAGATCCGCTGCCGAAACCACCGACCCCGCCGGATTCGACGGCGAATTCAGAATGATCGCCTTCGTCCGCGGCGTAATCGCCCGCTCAATCGCGTCGGCCGTAATGCGGAAGCTCTCTGCTTCGCTGGTCTCGAGGTACACTACCTTCCCGCCCGCATACTGAATGATGTCCTTGAAGCTCACCCAGTAGGGAACCGGCAGAATTACCTCGTCGCCGTGATCCACCAGCACCTGGATCGTGTTAAACAGCGCGAGCTTGCCACCGGACGTAAACACCGCTTCGTCGATCGTATAATCCGATCCGAAGTCGCACGCGTGCCGCTCCACAATCGCCTTGCGCACCTCGGGAATTCCCGGCACAACGGTATAGCGGGTGAAGTTCGCCTCAATTGCGGCAATCGCGGCGTCCTTGATGTGCCGCGGAGTGGCAAAGTGCGGCTCGCCGGCCCCAAAATCCACCAGGTTCACGCCCTGAGAGCGCAGTTTAGCCGCCTCGGCGGCCACGGCCATCGTCGCGGAAACCTCGATCCGGCCAATGCGGTCGGCAAATACTTTTGCGGGAGCTGTAACAGTCATATCTCTTCCATCTTGACAGATTTCGGGATTGGCGCAAAGTTCAGCCTGTGGATGCGGCGCCTCAGTTCCCGTTCTTAATCCGCGCGCGCAGCTTCTTCACCACGTTCGGTGGCACGAGGCCGCTGATGTCGCCGCCAAAGCTGAAGACTTCCTTTACCATCCGCGAGCTCACGAACGAGTAGCGTCCCGCCGGCTGAAGAAAAACCGTCTCCACGTCCGGCGCCAGCCGCCGGTTCATCAGCGCCATCTGGAACTCATGCTCGTAATCGGAGATGGCGCGAATCCCGCGCAGCACCGCTGAAGCCCCCACCTTTCGCGCGAACTCCACCATTAGCCCGTCGAACGTCGCCACTGAAACGTTGCCCAGCGCACCCGTCACCTCTTCGAGCATCTCCACGCGCTCTTCCAGGGTGAACAGCGGATTCTTGACCGGATTGACGAGGATCGCCACCGTCAGGTGGTCAAACAGCTTCGAACCGCGCTGAATCAGGTCCACATGGCCGTTCGTCGGCGGGTCAAACGTCCCGGGATAGAGAGCTTTCACTGGCAATTTGGGCTCCAAGTGGATTCTACGGCAGACCCCTCCCGCACAGAACCAGCTTTCGGGACACGGAAAGCCACCCGGGCCCGCCCTCCAAAACGGCCGCTGCTTGCCGGCAGCGAAATCGCTCCTCCTTAACGGGCGCGCAGGTCGAGCCGCCGAGGGCGAGCGTATGATGTTGGCAATTCATCATGCCCGACATTGAATCCCTGCTAACCCGCTGGCAATCCGCCGGCGTCCTCGATGCGGAAGCTGCCGCCCGCATCCGCGCGCATGAAACAAGAGTCGCCGCGCAGTCCACCTCTGCCGCTCCCGTCGGCCTAAAGTGGCAAGGCGTCACCGCCCTTATTCTCGGCGCAATCCTGCTCGCCTGCGGCGTCGTGCTCTTCATCTCGGCACACTGGGACGAGCTGGGCCCCGGCGCGCGCTACACGCTGATCATCGCCATGGTCGCCGTCTTCCACGTCGCGGGAGGTCTCGCACGGCCCAGCTTCCACGGCCTCTCCACGGCGCTCCATGCCGTCGGCACCGTGGCCACCGGCGCGGCCATCGCGCTGGTCGGCCAGATCTTCAACATTCAGGAACACTGGCCGGCCGCCATTCTCCTCTGGGCACTCGCCGCTCTCGCCGGCTGGGCGCTGCTCCACGACCAGGCGCAGCAAATCCTCGCGCTGCTGCTCGCTCCGGCGTGGATCTTCTGCGAGC
>CAZANC010000387.1:0-2520 GCA_964486495.1 uncultured Occallatibacter sp. | reverse complement strand
TACGTTTAAGACTCATCGGAGGTCGTTATGAGATGGGTGAAGTTTTGTTTCTTCGCGGCGCTCCTGTTCTTTGCCGTAGCGCCATCGAGCGCTCAACAAAACGACGGAGAGCTCTTCGCCGAAGGCCGCATCGCCCTTGATAAGTACAAGGACTGCGCGGCTTCTCTCAACGCGCTCAAGCAAGTGTCTCCAGAGGGTCAGAAGAATCCGATGTGGATTTATTACATGGCGAAGGCCAACGAATGCGCCGGAAATATTGCGGATGCTCTCAACTACTATAAGGCTTACGCTGCAACGAACCCTTCGCCCGAAATCACCGAAAAGATCGGGGATCTGCAGTACAAAGTGGACCAGCAGGTAGAAAGGGAGCGGGCGGCCTATGCTCAGAGAGCCGCGCAGGAAGCTGCGGCCGAGGCCCGGAGATCTGCCCAGGCTGCCGCAGCTGTGCGCGCCGCGCAGGAGCGGGCAGCGCGTGTGCCGCTGGCGCGCCAGAATCTGCCGGTTACTATGTCCCGCCTGGGAGAGCTGTTTAGCCAGACTACACAATGGTGCGAAATCAGCCAGAATAGCGTGACGGGCGAGTCATGCAAGAAAGCTCGCTGGCGCGTTTTACAGGCCGGTAACTGCATTCTCAAATATCATCGTGACGCCGATTATTGGACAGATGAGCATGATGTCACGATCGACCTGGCGAGAGTCACCGACGCTTCCGCTGAATATGACCCTCCGCCAGCCTACGATTACGGAGGATGGGCCCTCAACTTGCGCTTTGCGACACAGCCGACGCCGGCTGTTTCTATTGTTCATTACGAGGCCAAACATAACCTCAGGAATGAAGACGTAGTCAGCGGCTATTTTTCGGAAAAACAACCCGCGAACGCCACCGAGGCAGCAAAATTGATCAATGATGCTGCACTAGCTTGCAGCCAGTGAGGGCAACCTCGAATGAATGAGAATGGCGAGTGATGAATCGGCTTCAAGGCGTTTTCGTAAGCGCGGCCCTCGCGCTGCTTGCGTGTGCGTGTGGCCATGCTCAGGGTTCATTTTCGGTGCCCTGCTCCTATGGATGTCCACTCGGGACTTCGTGCCAGGGATCAGTTTGCAAATCAAATAACCCCATAGCGAACGATAACCAGGAGCGACAAAACGCCTGTACGTCTTTCGACGAGACCCACCTTGACGCCTGCGTCTCAGGTCGGCAGCCAGTCTGGGCGTATGACTTCAGCAGTCAGGACACGGGGGGACGAATCGTCCAGAGCGGGGGTTTCAAAACAGCGCAAGCTGCCCAGGCCGATCTTGATTCAGCTAAGGAGCTTTGCGATGTGGTAGATCGATATTGGAATCACACGAGCTGCCGAACGACGTATGGCGAGGTGTACTGTGCGGCTTGTGGTCCTGATGCAGCTCGCTTGGCATCGCTGACGCCAGAGGAGAAAGTCCTGGTGGAGAAGGCATACCTGGTGTTTGATCAGTGGAAGTCTGAGGCTGAGGAGGCGATCAAGACGTTCGGGGCGGAGAATCCAGAATCAACCCCTTTTGACGCGACGGGCAAAGTGCTGGCCGATTATGTTACTGCGTTGAAGGATGCGACGAAGGACGCGATCCGTCTGCGCGATATTATGCAGAATCTTAACGGGGCAACCAATTCGTTCTCTGATGCCCTGCGCCCGGCAATCGATAGCATGACGAGAGTCGAGCAGGAAGTGGACACTGCCTCAAGGCCGTTCCAGCAACTTGGCTATTTCGCGGGCAGCAGCCTAGAATACCGAACGCAGAACCAGTCTGGCGCCGGAGTCTGCATGAGCGTTTCTGGCCAAATGGGCTGCTCATCCCCCATAGAAAAATTCACTGACACCAGCGTGAACGCTCAGCTAACTGGCAATCAAATCCAGGTTCAGCGTCAGGTGACAGAAACAGACCAGATTGGGGGACAAGTGGCTAGCGGGTCCCGAACCATTGATACTTCTACCTTTTCGATCGCGGCTGTTTCTCCAGGCGATATTAAGCATGTAGATAGTGGAGACTTTTGGTCTGTGGCTGTAAATTGCGTTGAAAGTGTCAAATGCGTTTCCGTTGAACAGACCGAGTCTCTTGTTGGCGATGAGAGTGCTGAAAACCGGACTTACACAACACAATCAACAAACGTTGATTTCAAGATCCAAGATGATGCGGTGGCTTTCAGAAGTTGGTTGATGTCCAGGAGGGGTTCTTCCAAAGCTCGACCTCTGCCCAGTGGTTCTGTCAATCCAAAACACCAATGAGGGCGCGTCGCGCAACCGATTTTTTGCGCGGCGGAGGGGGTGCACTTTTCCCCCTGCCTATCCCCCACCCGTCAAACGTCCGCGAGGCGCGCATCGGAACGCGAACCTCGCGCTGCGTGGCGCGTCAGAACTCCATCGTTGAAAAGGACTTTTCGGCACGCCGAGCCGGTTTGACCCCTTTTCCGCAGCCCGGTATACTCGAGTTTGCGTTAAGCGGGAGTAGCTCAGTGGTAGAGCATCGCCTTGCCAAGGCGAGGGT
>CAZANC010000386.1:0-2523 GCA_964486495.1 uncultured Occallatibacter sp. | reverse complement strand
CTACTCGTCATCGCGGGCCGCCGTATCAGTGACCGTGGCCAAGGCAACTCCTGCCATCACGTGGCCAACGCCGGATCCGATTGCCTACGGCGCCGCCCTAAGCGCCACTCAGCTCAATGCCAAAGCTTCACTTCCGGGATCTTTTACTTTTGCACCCGCCGCGGGCGAGATACTCACGCCGGGGGTGCATGAGCTCTCAGTAACATTCACTCCGACCGACACTTTGAATTACTCAAGGGTGCGTGCAGTCGTGTCGCTGACTGTCGCCGAAAAGGCGCCCGCCCTCATCACCTGGCTGGGACCAGCCGCAATTTCTTATGGCACCGCGCTGAGCGCCGCTCAGTTGAATGCAACTGCATCGGTTCCGGGAACATTTACCTACACTCCTTCCGAAGGAAACGTACTCGCGCCGGGGAAATATACCCTCTCCGCATCGTTCACTCCATCGGACACGGAAAAATACGCGATGGCGCAAGCCGCGGTCGAGATCGAGGTGGAAGGATCGCCTCATATTGCTTCATTACCAACCGCAGCTGCTGAGACCTCGTCCGCGTGGACCTTCACTGCAACAAAGCCTGCCCCAGTGGATTCGGTACCGGCGGAAGGTTCAGGCGAGCGCGCTGCCACCGAGACAAACCCGCGCGAAACGCGCACGTACAAAGGTGCTGTCTACGAGAAACGTGAGGATGGTCAATGGCATCTCCAGAAGAGCTAACTCCGCTGCTACCTGAAACGCTTCCCGAGGATTTCGGCGATTGGGATAGCGAAGCTTCTCCTGCGCCCTCTTTGCCTGTTAACGCTGATGAATGGGAAGCATGGGCAGCCGCTCATCCCTTCAGCGATACTTCAAAGCCGCTTGGGCAATCTCTTGATCGCGATGCCGAGGCGTCCTCGGCAGACAGGCCGCGTGTTGCGGGTTCAGCCTCGTCCGCACCGGAGTTTGCTAAGCAGGAAGTGGTCTTCAGCTATGAGGATAGCGAAGCATCTCCAAAGGCTAAGCCTGTCAACTCTCGCGAAGAATGGGAAGCATGGATAGAGTCTCATTCCTCCAGTGAGACACCAAAGCCGTTTGGACAATCCGCTGAGCGCAAAGCAATCTTGTCGCCCGTGCGCGAAGCAGGCTTGTCAATCCGCGAAGCAGGCTTGTCAATCCGCGAAGCAGGCTTGTCAATCTCAGATGGGCCGCGCGCTTCGGGTTCAGCCTCGTCCGCGCCGGTCCTTGTGAAGGAACAAGAGTTGACTGGCAATTTGGCGGTTGCATCACCCAGCCGCACTTCGCAGGGGCCGGAGGCTAGCCGCACTACGAATGAGGTTTCCATGGTGCAGGCTTCGCCAAACGCCGCTACGGCGGATGGAACGCGTAACCTACCCAAACCCACGGCGGCTTTGAAACGCGAAGCTGACGAAACTCTCTTCCAGTGGTATTCATCGAAGGATATCGAAGTGAAGGCGGAGCAGGCGACGGCGCAGCAGAAGACGGCTAAAAACAAGTGGATGATTGTTGCTGCCGTAAGCGCCAGTTCGATTCTGCTGCTGCTCATGATCCCGCTGTTCTATCTCGGATCCAAGTCCGTGGCGAAACCATCTGTTCAGACACTTCCGGTAGCAACCGATAGTCAGCAGGTGGCGCAGACGCCGAATCCGCCGGATAGCGAACCGTTAGCTCAGGATAAGCCGCTGCCAACAGCCCAAAATCAAGTCGCAAAGGAAAGCCAGCCGGCCAGCCAACAGGTGGAAGCAAGTCCGCCAAAAGCGCCGACGAAACAGCAGGCGAAAGTCATGGACGATCAACTCACTGCGCCGGCACTCATTCCGCAAGGCAATGAGATGCAAAGCGCGGAAGATGCGCCACCCCCTGTGAGCCTTGACGCAGCCGGTGCGGATGGGCTGGGCCAAAGCGGTGCGAATGTCAGCGTCTTCAATGGACACGCACTGCCCGTCGTTAAGGTTGTACCTTCCAAACCCGTTGTCGTTTCATCCGGCGTCGCGTCTGGAATGCTCATTCTGAAGACGCCGCCCATTTATCCGGCCATCGCTAAAGCAGCCCACGTGTCTGGCACTGTGGAGCTGCACGCTACGATTGCAAAGAACGGAACGATTAAGAATTTACGCGTTGTGAAGGGGCCGATCATCTTGCAGCAGGCCGCCGTCGATGCCGTGCGGAACTGGCGCTACAAGCCATACAGGCTCAACAATGAGCCGGTAGAAGTTGAAACAACCATAGACATGGTTTTCTCCCTTACCGGATTCGTCGGCTTTGGCGCTTGGACTGGCCCCCAAAAGTGAGAAAGGTTGTAAATTGACAGTTTGCAGGGAAAGGGGAACTGCAAATGAGTCAGAGATCGAAATACCGGAAGTTCACAGAGGCCTGCCGGGCGTCAACCACGTCCGCGTCGCGCCGATCTAAAACGCAGCGCACCAACCGTCCACGGCCCTCCATCTCCTCTTATTTGCTCGCATTTCCGTGTAAATGTGAGCCTGAACACACTCGCGGCCATCGAAGAATTTCGTTCTGCACCAACT
>CAZANC010000385.1:0-2538 GCA_964486495.1 uncultured Occallatibacter sp. | reverse complement strand
GGCTCTGGACAATCTTCAACGGCACGACCTACCTCTTCAACGACTACACCTACACGGAGTTCACGCAAATCGCATCCGCGATCACCAGCCCAGCGCCGGGCAGCACGCTGACCTCGGCTTCGACCACCTTCACCTGGAACGCGGGCCCTGCTGGAACGACGGGTTACGGCCTCAACGTCGGCACATCGCTTGGCGGCGCCAATCTGGTCAACATCGGTCCTCTGTCTGGCACCAGCGTGACCGTGAGTCTGCCCACCAACGGAACCACCATCTATGTGCGGCTCTGGACAATCCTCAACAGCACGACCTACTTTTACAACGACTACAGCTACACCGAATTCACGCAATCTGCATCCGCGATCACCAGCCCAACGCCGGGCGGCACGTTGACCTCGGCATCGACCACCTTCACCTGGAACGCTGGCCCTGCTGGAACGACGGGTTACGGCCTCAACGTCGGCACATCGCTCGGCGGCGCCAATCTGGTCAACATCTATCCTCTGTCCGGCACCAGCGTGACCGTAAATCTGCCCACCAACGGAACCACGATCTATGTCCGCCTCTGGACCGTGATCAACGGCACGACCTTCCTGTCCAACGACTACACCTACACCGAGTTCTCGCAATCTGCATCCGCAATCACCAGCCCAGCGCCGGGCAGCACGCTGACCTCGGCATCGACCACTTTCACCTGGAACGCAGGCCCCGCTGGAACGACGGGCTATGGGCTCAACGTCGGCACATCGCCCGGCGGCGCCAATCTGGTGAACATCGGTCCTCTTTCCGGCACCAGCGTGACCGTGAATCTGCCCACGAACGGAACCACGATCTACGTGCGCCTCTGGACAATCCTCAACGGTTCGACCTACCTCTACAACGACTACACCTACACGGAGGCCCCTTAGCGCCGCGGCCATCTCTCAGTCGCCGGCGCTAAGTTCGGCGCGCTAGCGCAAGGTAAGCGCGCCGTGACGCTGACGGCTACCAACCCATTTGGCGCACGCGTTCGAGGACGAGTGCGCTGTAGCGGGTCATGCGCTCAGGGCAAGCCTCCTACCCCGGTGGGGCGGCGGGCTTGGGCGGCAGAAGCCAGAGCACCGCAATGATCCCGATGAGCACCAGAGAGGCTGCGGGCCGGACCCATGCCACGGGGATGGCTGCGAGATAAAGCGAAACGGACGCGATCTGCTTGCCCCAACGTGCGTGCGCGGGCGCAGCACTCTGGCGGCGTATCTGAATCCAGAGCGCCATATAGCCGAGCCCCGGAACAGTGCTGACCGCGGCGTAGAGCGCGGTGGGAACGACGATAGGCTCGGGCTCTCTCCGCGGGTCTACGGGTTGGGCTTCTTGTCGGCCGCAGCGGGCTTCGGAGCGGCTCCCGTCCTCGGCTTCCAGTACCCGGGATCGGCCTTGATGAACGCATCCGGTACATAGCTCTGGGCAGGGTTGACCGAGTAAATCTCGGTACGATCCTCTTCCAGGGCTGCGGCGCGGAGGTCGCGCATCTTATTCTTGTCTCCGTCGGACAGACCGGCTTCGGCCTTGTTGAAGTCCGCGAAGGATGCGTCGATGTCGTCCATCGAATTGTCGGGAGTCAGGCAAACAAAGTAGCCGTTGTCTTCGCCATATTCGGCGCGGAAGCAATCCCAGTGCGCGCTGGGGCCGGCCTTCTGACCCAAATCGACCCACATCTTGGCCAACTCCATGAACTCCTTGATGTGGCCTTGACGAACATGCAGGATGTCGGCTTCAAGGAAGCGATGGTGAAACAGGTCAACATCCGGACGCAGGCTGATATCGTCCGCGTAGCTCAAGATCAACTGATTGGAATCCTGCAGAAGTTCGCCATCGGCTACGTTGATGGGCTCGACGGCCGCAGCGACACCCGGGTTATCGAAGATCTTGTTGGCTTTTCCCAATTCGCCAAAAGAGTCGAATCCCGAGATGAAAACGGCTCGCGGATGGCCCGACATTGAGTTATAGGCCCAGTAATGGATGGGATACTTGGCCTTGATCATGGCCTGAACGTATGCGCTCTCGGTCTTGTCATGGGCAAGGCCGCCCTTGCCGGGCTTGGTGTATTCGACGGTGACTTGCAGGTACTTAGGTGGCTTCATGGGGGTCATAGATTGATCCTGCGCTGCGGCCATCGAGACGCAGGAAACCGCAAGGGACAGTCCCAAAAACAGGGAGCTGGTCTTTTTCATTTGCTTAATCCTCCAGATGTAGCTCATGGGTCGTTCAAACGGGGGGCCGTGAAGATGGGGAAACGTAACGATCTGAGCCTGTGTCTTTCTATCCCCTTATACGCATCGATGTAAAGGTATTTCTCTGTGTTCCGGATGTGTCGCTGCCTATTTGGAAGTCATTACTTGGTCAGCAACTCGAAAATTAGCCAGTCACGTCTGGAAAGATCGGTACCGACACGCCGGCTTGTTGTGATTCGATCAAGCGATGCGGTTACGGGGCGGGCGTGCCGCTCGCGATTCTACCGCGCTAAGGGCAAGCCTCCTACTCCGGTGGGACGGCGGGCTTGGG
>CAZANC010000384.1:0-2562 GCA_964486495.1 uncultured Occallatibacter sp. | reverse complement strand
CGGTGACGGAGCTTTCAACGCACTTGCAGGGGCAACTGGTGGCGAGCCATCCGGCCTTCGACACGCTGCTCGACGGCTTTGCGCCGCCGGAGCTCGCAGGGAATGCAAAAGCACGGACCGCGTGGGGCGTGGAACAGTTGTGGTGGGCGGCGAAGGCAAGCAGGAACCTGGGCCTGAAGGCGCACGCAACGTTTTCCGGCGCGCTGGCGTGGCCGTTTTTCTATCCGTGGCCGCAGCGGCCGGCGGGACTGATCGACGAGGCTTTCAGGGAGTTGGGGCGGCGGTGGCTGCCAATTTTGAATGCGTTCGACGACGCGGGCGTGGATGTGTGCTTTGAGCTGCATCCGGGCGAAGATTTGCACGACGGCGCGACCTTCGAGCGGTTTCTCGGAGCGGTGGGCGACCATCCGCGCGCGAACATTCTGTATGACCCAAGCCACATGGTGCTGCAGCAGATGGATTATCTAGCTTTCCTGGATATTTATCACGAACGCGTTCGGGCGTTTCACGTGAAGGACGCCGAGTTCCGGAGCAGCGGGCGGTCGGGAGTTTACGGCGGCTATCAAGACTGGATCGACCGTCCGGGGCGATTTCGATCGCTGGGCGATGGGGAGATCGATTTCCGGCAGATCTTCAGCAAGATGGCGCAGTACGACTTTGCGGGATGGGCCGTGGTGGAGTGGGAGTGCTGCATCAAGCATCCGGAAGATGGCGCGGCGGAGGGCGCGAGGTTCGTGCGTGAGCACATCATTCACGTAACGGATCGCGCGTTCGATGATTTTGCGGGCGTCGAGGCGGACGCAGAGGGCAACCGAAAAATTCTTGGGTTGTGAGGACAGTGAAGCGGATCAGTCGGCAAGCTCTGCCGGCTCGCCGATCGACGAAGGCGTTTTGCCTGGCGCGACGATGCCGTACTTCACATCGAGGAACTCCTGGAGGAATGCGGGAAGCAGCGCGGTGAGCTCCTGCCAGGTAAGAACCTTCATGCGCACGCGCAATGCGGCGCTTTTGATTGCGGCCATGATTTCGAACCATTGCTCGCGCAGATCGGGGCGGCGCTCGTCGTGGATGACGCAGAAGCTGCACTCTGCCGCGAATGCGGCTAACACACTGCGGATGAGTTGATAGCCGGCGTAGCCAGGCAAGCCGGGAGGGCGAAAGATTGTGTCAATATTGGAAACCAGGCTGGAGACGACGGCGGGATCGGCAACGATGCTTTCGAATTCCTGCGAATTGTTCTCAGGAAACTCGCTGGCGCGCATCCAGCGCGAAGTGGGGATTTCGGTGCGCGGAAGGCGATCGCGGTCGAAGACTGTGTCGAAGTCGCGGTAGGCTTCGACGATGGCGGCGGCGCGGGTTTGGAAGCCGACCTCGGTCAGTTTGGCTTCGACTAACAATGAGCCGAGGCGCATATCGACCTCAGTGCGGTCGAAGCGACCGTTTGCGAGGGGCACGCGGGCCTTCCAGCCAAAGATGGGAGCGGCCTCGGCATCGACGCCGAGCGCATTGCGCACAGCCGGGGAATCGGCGACGCCGGGCGTGCAGAAAATGTTCATCAACAGGGCGTCGGAGCTCATGGAGGAGTCGAGCTCGCGCCAGCGGCGGGCGGGGTCGAGTTGCGGTTTGGGCAGCGACCGCGCCGCCTGAGCATGGACCTTGTCAAAGCGGCGCATCCAATCGGAATTTGCGGCGATCGCTGTGAATGCTGGATCAAAAAAATTCCCGTGACGGCCGTTTTCCGGCTCGAAGACAATGACTGGCGCAGTTCCGTAACTCTCAACATGCGCGCACCCGCGCGCGCAGATGCGGCTTCGCAGGGTGAGCTCCTGCCGAAGTTGTGCCGCATACGAGCCTGGAGGAATCACGTCAGTACGGGAACGTCGGCCACGCCGGCGACGCCGAAGACGCGCCGATAGCGCTCGGCTTCCTTGGGATCGCCCATGGCTTTCGAGTAATTATCTGAGAGCTTGACGGCGGGCCTGCCGTCGACTTCACTGAGCTTACAAACCAGGCCGACGGGGTTGAAGCCGTCGTTGCCCTGAGGGTTGCAGCCGCGGAAATCGTTAGTGAGGAGGGTGCCCCAGCCAGCGCTGAAACGAATGCGGCGCTCGGGAATCCAGCGGCGCGGATCGTGGAAGTCGTCGGCGGAGCGGAAGTCGTCGGGCGACGCGCCGTTGAGCAGCGTTCCAGCGAAGTAAGCGTGAAGGCCGAGAATCTGTTCGACGTCGAGGGCGTCGCTCGCGATGAGGCGCTTCTGGCGCGGATCGCGCCCGTGGCGCTCAAGCCAGGCGATGTATTCGTCGCCGGCCACATAGGCATCTTTGCTGTCGATGCGCTGGCCTGTCCAATTGGCGACCCAATCAGGAGCGCCGCGCAGAAATTGCGTGGTGCCGAAGGTGTCAGGGAGCAGAATGAGCAACTCGCCCTGGTAGCTGCGCTGCCAGAGTTCAAGCAGCGCGTACTGGGAATTGCGCAGCTCTTCGTCATCGCGGGCGAGTGCGGCCATAGCCATGGGCAGCTCGTGGCCGTTGGTGCCGATGGCTTCAAGATCGTGCTTGTAGG
>CAZANC010000383.1:0-2613 GCA_964486495.1 uncultured Occallatibacter sp. | reverse complement strand
AGAAGCAGGTGCGCGAGATCGCCACGCAGAAGATGCCGGATTTGAATGCGGCGTCAGTCGATGCGGCGGTCAAGAGCATCAAGGGAACGGCGCGATCGATGGGGATTGAGGTTGTGGGATAATCCGCGCCTGGCTCGACTCAGATAAGACTCCGATCTAAACAAAGCGGCCCTCCCAAGTGGGAGGGCCGTTTTGCGTCGGGTGCGCTATGGTGCGCTAGGGTGCGTTCGTACAATGAATATCGAGTGTGGCGTCCATCCACTTTGCATTCTCCTGATGCCCGCGCGGCCCCATTCCGGCAAGGAAGCGGACGCTCTGCACCTGCGGCGTGCGGCGCACCTGGCCTTCGCTTGTGACCTTTGCGGTACCATCGGTTCCGACTTCCACGGCTCCAGAGCTGTTGGCTCCGATTGCTCCGGCCTGGAACTGGTAGTACGCGGGGCCGGGTCCATCGGCTTTGAGGGTTCCGATGAGCTTGACCGCGACCGGGCACGCGCCGGTGTAGTGCTGGGGCGTGACCTGGATCGCGACCGACGTGACACGGGCATTGCCTGCCGCTGCCGGGGTCGGCGGAGCGGCTTCCGGGGTTGATGATGAATAAGGGGGTCGTGCCGGTGCGGCGGCTGCAGCGTCCGTGCAGGTGATCGTGAAGCCCGCATTGTTGGCGCCTTGCATGGACGCATCGTGATTTCCGGAAGCGTCTTCGCCGGCGGCTTCGAGGATTGGGTATACGCCAATCTGATTGCCGTATCCGGGATCGGGCTTTTTGAACGTGACTACGTGACTCACGGTTTTAATGCCAGCCGCGGCGAAGGTGACGGTATCGCCGGGCTCCATCTTGCCCACGCCGAATTGGTAGAAGACCTTTCCGGGGCCGTCAACGGTGATGTTTCCCGTGAGCCGGATGTTGACCGGGCAGGGACCTGTGTAATTGGCAACGGGCTGGAGGGTGATGGCGGTGACTTTGACTGTGGGCTTGGGTGCGGAATCGCCGGTGCTGAACTCGGCGTGAGCGCCGGTCGCTGTGGCCTCACCGCTCACGACTTTGCATCCAGTGGGAGGCGTGAAAGCAGACGCTGGTGGCCTGGCAAAGCTGAGCTGCTTTACTTCGAGCATCGTGGTGGCCGCGCCTCCGGGTGGGACCATGACTTCCTTGACCGGGAAGCCGCCGGGATCGGCGATCCAAGCCGTGACTTTCATCTGGTCCGCGGTCAATTCCATCACTTTGGCGGGGATGCCGTTCACGGTTTCCCTGCGCAGCAGCTTGGCGTGGGCGAGGAAGTCCTTCATCGAATCGGCCGAGGCGGTAATGACGTCGAACTCGTCGGGAACGGCGGGCGAGGTGTAGGTCATCACCGAGCAAGGCACAGAGGGATCGCTGACGAGCTTCGTGTAGATCTTGTGCGCCTGTAAGTCGTAGAGGATGTGGTTGTGGAATTCCTTGGCGCGGCCGGGGCCGACGGGCAGGATCTGGTCGATGGCTTCTTTCGGGCCGTCACGAGCGACCTTCACGACGGAGGATCCCATGATTCCAGTTGCGGGATCCTGAATATAGGAATAGACCTTCGGGACGGACGTTTGCGGCCACAGACACGGGGTGAGAGCTGTAAGAGCGATGAATGGCGTTAACAGGTGAGTTTTGGAGCGGGGCATGATGGTTGTCTCCTCGTTCGGCGGAGCTTGGAACCGCAGAATCCCGGCCGAGTTGTATTCAGCGAACAAACTCGTCACGCGCTTCGGAAATCGAGGCATACAATTGAACCCCCTCGGACGAAGGCGGGCACGAGCAAGTTCCGTTGCTCAGCAGCTTGGCAAGCGTGTGGAAACTGCAGCGATGGTAGCACTGCCATGTTCAAGTGGCTTGGAAATTCTCCGCCGGAGCTTCCAGTTGTCCGTCTACGCCTCGGTGGGTTCCATGCCCATGATTTCGATTTCGAGCCCGCCAAAGTCGGGGTGGTCGTTCTCGCGGATGCGGTAGGCGAGGTCGATGAGGCTGCCCTCGGCGAGGCGGAGTTGCGCTGCGCGCTCGGCCAGGTTCCAGCCAACAGCGCGGATGGAGCTGACCGGCGCGGCGGAAACGGGCAGGCGCGCGGCAGAAGCATTCGGTGAAGCGGCGGGGGAAATGGCGGAGGACGGAGTGGAGAGCGAAGTGCTGGCTTGCGCCAGCTCAAGGCGGAGGTGCTGAGCTTTCATGGTGCGCGGTGGAGCGAGCAGGCGCGCAGAGCGGGCGATGAAGATGGGCTCGGGGTTGCCGTGGCCGAAGGGCTCGAGCTTGCGCAGCCATCCGGCGAGGACTGGCGTGATGCGGTCGAGCGGCAGCTCGGCGTGAATGCGGAGGAGGCGCTCGGCCTCCCGCGCGGCGAGATGCGCGTTGGCATAGTTGCGCAGGCGCCGCTTGAGCTCGGGCAGCGCGTCGCCGGGAAGTGCAAAACCGACGGCGAAGGCATGGCCGCCGAAGCGCGTGAAAAGGTCGGCGCAGCTTTCGATGGCAGTGAGGAGCGCGAAGCCGTCGACGGACCGGCCGGAGCCGTGGGCAATTCGGCCATGGGGGCCTTCCTCGACGCTGACGACGATGGCCGGCTTGGCGGTGCGCTCGACGACGCGCGAGGCGAG
>CAZANC010000382.1:0-2617 GCA_964486495.1 uncultured Occallatibacter sp. | reverse complement strand
CAGTGAAAGAAGGCAAACCGCAGCCGCGTGATCAGGTAGAACACGAAAGCCGACAAAACAAACGCCAGCAGCAATGCCGCCACAATCACCGCGATACAAGCCGGCGTGCAGTGAAACGGTGGGAAGCCTGACACCGCCCCCAATCCGCCATGCCCGCCGCCGTGCCCGCCGCTATGATCCACGTGCGACGTCGAGGAATGGAAGTTTTCCCCCAGCCCCTCCGTGATGATCGCCACCAGGCCAAGCTTCAAATAGGTTCCCCATTTGAACGGCCTGAAGAGAAATTGCTTGGTGCGTTCGATGGCGGGCGAAACAGCATCTACGGCGGAGATGGCGCGCATTTGAGTCCTTTCAGGGAAGAAACAGCGTACTACAGGTTTACGCACTTCCTACGTGCGAAGTTCCGCCGCCGGGCGCCCAATCCGGACCCGCGAGGGCCTTCTGTAGGTCCTGACTTTGCTTCGAAAGGTAAAGGGCCTTCGCTTCCTGTAGATCGATCTTTGCCCGGTGACCGTAATCGGCGAGCAACGAAAGCAGCTCGCTGCCGCTCAATAACGTAAGCGGTTTGTCCTTTGCGAATTCGTAGGCATCGGGGCCATACGTGGCAGTGGTTACCAGAATTCCCTTGATTGCGCCCTCATTATGGACTGTGCCAAAGAGATCCCGAACCGCAGACACGCCAACTACATTCGTATATCGTTTCGCCTGGATAATGATTTTGCCGCCACGTATTGGGTCAGGATCAAATGCAACCGCATCAACCCCGCCATCTCGGCTCGCTTGTGTGATCTTGACTTCGCCGCCGTTCTTGCTGAAGACTTTCTCGAATAGCTCCCGAATCAGGTTCTCAAAGTCCAACCAGTCCATTGCCGCTAGATTTGTCCGGTCATCTAGTCTCTCGGCCACCGCATAGCCCTCAACGAACCGGTGATCCTCTCTGCTGATTGACAAGATTGGGCGCACTGGCGTTAGTTCCGTTAGTTTGCTACTCGCAACCCCCTTGAGCTTTCTGAAACATGCTCTCGGCTCAACCTGGCTGAGGTTAATCTCGAGGAACTCCTCACGGCTCGACTGGACGGAAAGAATGCAGCCGTGTGTCTCAACGCCAGTAGCCTTATCGATGCTCTGGACCCATCCGTTAAAGACTATGCTTTTTAGCACCCCCGACTCATCAGCCTTATAGAGCTCGTGAATTGTCCTGAGAGCAATCTGATAGAGAACCTCATCGTATGTCTTCTTCAGCCATGAGTCCGACACAGGTGTCTCTTGAAACTGCTGACGCGTCACTATGTATTTCACTTCCTTAATTGTCGGAAAAGTTGACAGATTTGGAAGTTCGAAATCAACAATGAGCACTCCGCTACTCTGATTGAAACTAAGGATATTCCCCTGAGGAAAGCTCTCAGGGTAGATCGAGTGATTGAGCACTTCCGCAAAGAAATACTCCACAGCGGAGGCGACCCCGGCGCCATATTCCTCGTGCAGCGTATTGATTTGCTCGTGCTGTGCCTCTAGCCTGACCTTGTGCGCGGCTTTCGCCTCCTCCCAACTTGAAACCGCGGCCGCATAATCCCGAAGGGCGTTTTGGTGGGCTGCGTCGTTCTCTTCCAAGAGTTTTTGATATGAACCGTCAACTGATGTGCATACAGCCGTCCAAGCTGCTCGCGCAGCTTCAAGTTTATCTTCTGCTTGAGCCACTTTCCTGGCTCTTCGGCTGCTGAAAAGCCGGTCAATAACCGACAATTGGGGCGCATAGAAGTAGGGATTCGGTTCTTCGGGCCGTGCGGGCCTCTCTGGCGCCGAAGGAGCAACAGGCACTTTTGGACTCGACTGCGTGAACGCCGAATTATCCTTAAGGCTCAACCAGCGAAGAGGATTCTGCTGAAGTCCCGAGGCCAGAATCGCCTCAAGCGACTTAAGTTGTTCCTGTAGTTCCTCGGTCCTTACCCGTGCCGTTTCCTTATTAGCATTGAGATCCCAGGATTTTTGCAGCTTCAACTGCTTTGCGGCGAGCGATGTCTGTGTCCTGGCCCATCGCTCGTTCCAAGCAGCGACCTGCAAACCAGCCTTCAACTCTGCTTCCTGCTGCGTGACTCCACGAACAACGCGGTAGGCTTTCAGTCCGGCGTGTTGCACCCTGACTTCCCACATTTCTTATGTCTCCCAACGCGGAAGGATAAGGATACAGCGTGATTGCAATTCTCGCGGTCAAAAATCGGCGGAATTGTCCGAATCGGGATCAACGGCCAATTGAGCTTAGCCGCTGGGCGCTCCGCCAACCGTCGAACGCTTCCAGCGCCCGCTCGCACACCATCCGGTGCCGTTCCTTCTTGTCCCGGACCCGCCGCCGTGTCTCCTCATCCAGCGGGTCGAGATCCAAAGGCTCAAGCAGGTCGAAGGTGATGTTGGCCGGCTGAAAATTCTTCCGATCGGCGTGCGTGATGTAATGAACCAGCGATCCGAGGGCCGTCGCGCGCGGCACGGGCACCGGCTCTTCCCCACGCGCCAGCGCCGCTGCATAAATTCCCGCCAGCATGCCCGAGGCAATCGACTCTGTATACCCCTCCACCCCGCAGATCTGCCCCGCAAACATCAGGCGCTCGCGCGCATTTCCCTT
>CAZANC010000381.1:0-2632 GCA_964486495.1 uncultured Occallatibacter sp. | reverse complement strand
GTTACAAATGGTTTCAAGCGGAGCACAAGACGCCGCTGTTTCCCTTCGGATTCGGGTTGTCCTACACCACGTTCGCCTATTCCGCTCTCAGCGTCGATTCAGCGGCAAAAACCGCGCAATTCACCGTCAGGAATACCGGCACACTCGCGGGCACTGAAATCGCGGAAGTCTACGCGACGCTTCCAAAAGGATCCGACGAAACATCTCAACACCTCGAGGGCTTCGCGCGTCTCGCCGGATTCGCGCGCATCACACTCGATCCAGGCAAATCGCAAACTGTCACGGTTTCGATCGATCCGCGGGTTTTCGAGACTTTCGATGAGACTGCGGACCGCTGGAACCTCGCGACGGGCGATTACGGAGTGCTCGTCGGACCGTCTTCAGATGATTTGCCTCTCTCCGGATCGCTTCAGATTCGCTGAGGCTCGCTGAGGCTTTTTTTTGCGTTCGCAGAGGCTTTTTTTTCGTTTCGGCCGAAACCGGGACTGTGAAACTGTGGCCGCAAGTTGTTGATTCTGAAGGCTCCAGTGTCGGGCATGTGCCCGGTCCAATGGGGCACCCATTCCGAGGCTGCAATCAAAAAAACTAGGGGAGATGAATCTTGAGCTTGTAGCAGATGAAGAGAACCAGGATCGCGCCCAGTGTGGAAAAGATGATGCCGGCGGGATGAAATCGCTCGTTTTTCGAGCGAGAAATCATATGGGTGAGGCCGCCGCCGAGGATCGATCCGACGACGCCGAGCACGAGTGTCCAGAACATCGTCAAGTGCTCATGCATGACCGATTTCGCGATGAACCCCGAGAGTAGCCCGATAATGACATACCAAAGTATGTGAAACATGCATTTCCCTCCATGGTTTGGCTTGAGCTGGAATCCCCGTGTACCGGCGCCAATTCCCCTGAATGGCGCTGCTGCCGAGGAGAATTGCGACAGCAAGACAACGATTGCGGCCGGAAAACGGGGCGAGGCGGTGTTCGGTTGCGATCGCCCGTCGAATCGAGAGACCACGTCGCCGACTTTTCCGACGACGGCGCTTCCGCCGTTTCTTCCGCGATTCGGATTCTGCCGGGAGGCGGTGTGTTGAGGCTGGTCAATTTTATACAGGATGACGCGGCTTGATTCGGCGCGCGACCCGATGCGATTTCAATTTCACGAGTTGTGGTTTGGGAGTTCGAGCTTAGCGGTGTCCGCCGTGGCCGCCGCCGCCCCCATGAAAGCCGGGGAGGGCGTGTTCACCGCCGCCGTCGTGGCCGGCTGGGCCGACGTGGCCGCGGCCATCGCGCGCCTCATTGGCGTGGAAGTGGTTGAACTGCTCAGCGCCGCGTTCGGGCAGCGGTCCGTGATAGCCGTGGCGAGGATCGAAGCGGTTGTCGACATGGCCGTAGAAGTGGGCGGGGCCGTGGTACCAGTGGCCCGCTCCGATAAACACTCCGTTCACAAACCAATCGGGCCCGTAGTAGCCGTAGGGCGCGCAGTCGTACGGAGCATAGTCGAAGTAGCCGTAGGGACAGACGGGCTCTACTCCAAAGGTGACGGAGATCTGGGCCGGCGCGGAATGTGCACAACAAAACAGGCCAATTGCGAGTGTCGCGAGAGCAAAGGCTTTGAATTTGGACATTGTTCCTCCTGATGGTTTGAGGGGTGTGGAGGGCCGGGGGGTTGTCTCGAAAAGCAGTGGTTAGTGCTTAGTGGTTAGTGATTAGTGATTAGGTGGTTAGTGGGTTAGCGTTCAGCGATGGGCTGGGGACGGCCGGCGGGCTGGCTCTTAGTGGGATTCGGCGCGCGACCCGCAAGGCGGAGCGCGCCGGTGCGCCAGCTGGGCGGAGACGAAAATTCAGGATGGGATTCGGGATGGAATGCTAGGCTAAATGGATTCGGGAATTTCTTGAGGAGCATGCGATGAATATCAAGACGACTTGGACTATGCTGCGCGGGGCCCTGAGAGAGCTTCAAAGCGAAATGGAGATTCCGGGTTGGTTGCGGAGAGTGAGCGGGCGGGCGTTTGTGCTGGGTCTTGTGGCCGGCTTGATACCTCCAGCCGTTTTGGCCGGACAGAACGCGGCGAGTGCGCCCGCTCCGGCGGCTCAGGCCGTTGCGCCCGCGCCGACCACTCAGCCTGTTGCGCCGGTGCGGCCAGTGACGGACCAGTACTTCGGCGTGACGGTGAGCGATCCGTACCGGTATATCGAAGATCTGACAAATCCCGAGGTCGTGGCGTGGTTCAAGGGTCAGAATGACTACACGCGCGGAGTGCTCGGGAAGATTCCGGGGCGGGACGCGCTGCTCAAGCGGATCGAGGAGCTGGACCGGTCGACCCCGGCGAGGGTGAGCGCTGTGAATCGCATTCCCGGCGGACGGATTTTCTACGAGAAGGAACTGGCGAGCGAGATTGTGCCCAAGCTCTACGTGCGGGACGGGCTCGATGGGCAGGAACGCGTGTTGCTCGATCCGGCGAAGTATCCGGTTGCCGAGGGCTCGCACAATTCGATCAGCTACTACACTCCGTCGTGGGACGGCAAGATGGTGGCGGTGGGAGTGTCGGCGGGCGGCTCGGAAAACGCGGTGATTCACATTTTCGAAGTGGACACGGGCAAGGAGTTGCCGGAGACGATCGATCGCGCGCGCTTTGGAG
>CAZANC010000380.1:0-2643 GCA_964486495.1 uncultured Occallatibacter sp. | reverse complement strand
GATCAGAAAAGGAAGGACTTAAGGCGGAGTGGTCGGGGTTGTTTGGGCGGCGGAGGGCTTGACAGGAAAAAGCAGCGGAGTTTGGGGGGGTAGCGGGGCTGACTACCGGCGGCTTCGAGGCCGCCGGTTCGGCCGGACCGGCGCACGGTCCGCTGGATCGGGGCGGGGGTCAACGTTCGGGAAAGAGTAGCTGCCGGATGGGCGGTGATCCGCCCGGAACCCCAGAATTTGGCTCCGGCGCGGTGGGGTCGCGCCTTGGCGATTTGGCACTCGTCCAGAATCCCTTCTGACGAAATCCGCATATTTCGCGTCGATTATGGCCGCTGCTCTCCCTCACAAAACCTTCTGCAATAATTGGCAGAGAAGATAGGCAGGTGGCCCGGTGATGAGAATGGCAGAGAGCCGTAAAAGTTGTGCCCCGTTCATCGTGTTCATTGCGATGAGCGGGCGTTGCGATAAGATCGTGGCCGGACGAGGCGGACGTTCGTGCTTCCCCACCCAAGCCGCAAAAGGCGCTGCTTGGATGGGGCACGATCCATCGAGGGAGAAACAGGAGTGAAAGACTTGGCCGGGCCACCCGGCCGCACCCTGATCAAATTGATACAGACTCGTAGAAATATCATCCGGTAGGATTCAGTCCTGCGACGGGCTGGATTCATGAAAACTAGGGCAAACGCGTTTCAGTTGGTGGTTGTACTTATCGCCTCCTTCTGCTTTCCCTTGGCCGGGTTTGCGCAGACGATTCCTGGCGGCTCCGCCATCGGCGCAGAAGTGAACAAGATCATGACCGCGACCCACGCCAACGGAATGGCTGTCGCGGTCATCGATCACGGCAAAGTCGGCTACGTGCACGCGTACGGCATCCGGGACGCTAAGGGAGATCCGCTGACCACGGACACGATCATGTACGGTGCGTCGCTCACCAAAATGGTGTTTGCATACACAGTGATGCAATTGGTCGATCAGGGCAAGCTCAACCTTGACACACCGCTCAAGGACGATCTCGACAATCCGCTGCCAAGCTATGGACCCGATCCGGTTTTTCAATACAAGTACGGCCCCTACAAGGACCTGGCCGGCGATTTGCGCTGGGAAAAGATCACGCCGCGCATGTGCCTGACTCATTCCACCGGTTTTAGTAATTTCTGGTTCGTCGAACCGGATTACAGGCTGCACATCCATTTCGAGCCCGGCACGCGCTTCAGCTATTCGGGAGAGGGACTCATCCTGCTGCAATTCGTTATCGAGCACGGCCGCAAGGCGCAGGGCTTGGGGCTCGATGTCGGCGATCTGACCAAGGCCAACTTCGACAGGCTGGGCATGACCCGCACGAGCCTGATCTTGCATGAAGGTCTCGAGACGAATGTCGACGATGGTTGGAACGACCAGGGCCAGCCACAGGCACATGAAAAGTGCAACATGGTGCGCGTGGCCGGCTCACTGAATACCACAATTTCAGATATGCCCAAATTCGTTGCCGCGCTGGTGAGCGGCGAAGGGCTCAGTGCGGCCTCACGCGCCGAGATGACGAAACCGCAATTGCATATCACCGAGGCTCATCAGTTCCCCTTCCTGGCGCCCGACCTGCCGGTTAGCGAGCAGCGCAAGGATCTGTACGCGGGGCTCGGCGTCGTCGTCTTCGACGGCCCGCAGGGGCATGGCTTCTATAAAGGCGGTCACGACGAGCAGACCGCCAACACCGTGGTTTGCGTGGAGGCCAGCCAACGATGCGTCGTTATTCTCTCGAACGATGTTCGCTCTGAGGCAGGGTTCGCTGACCTTGTCAGGTTTATCCTCGGCGACACCGGAGTGCCTTATGACTGGGAGTATGGCGACCGCGCAGGAAAGTCATGAACTAGCGGTACACGGTTCTGAATTCTCCCCGATAAACTGATTCCTTCGTCGCTGCCCTCAATCTTTTATGCCCGGACTGGTTGAGCGATTCACTTAGTCCGGGTCAAGATACTCGCCGGGCACGTCGTCTTCGGGGACTTCGCGCGTGCGAACTTCTTGACCCTCGCGATTTCTAGAGTCTTCCACCCCAGCCACCACACCTGCCTCGAACGCGTTCCCTTCCTCCAACAATTCGTCAACACTCTCAGAATCCGCGCTTTCAATGTTCGATAGGCCTTCCAGGTCTCCTGATTCCAAACCTGAAACGTCGGGCGAAAGGTCCAACGAATCCAGCGGCAGGTCTCTGTCGCGCCTCGCCCTGTTACCGGCCTTCGCGGGGCTGGTTTTCGCCATCGCCACGACGTTCGCAACCTCCACGCTCTTTGGCCTTTTTCTGTTGGCGCTCCGCCGCCAATTCAAGCGGTAGGGCTGCCGCGGGACTCTGCGGTGGTTGGGACGAATCCGCGGCTTTCCATTCATGCCCTGATACAAGACGAAAGGCAACCACAGGTCCTTCGACTCCGTCCGCTTCGGCGGACTCCGCTCAGGATGACAATTCAGTGGGGACGAGCGGATTGCGGCACGAGTGAAGTCGTGCCCTGATACAAGACTCCGGGGCTGAAGCCCGCGTTGATTTGAAGTCGTGATTCAGGAGCCTGAAGGCTCGTGCGCGCTCCGATTTCCCGAAAAGAGCAACCATAGGTCCTTCGACTTCGTCCGCTGCGGCGGACTTCGCTCAGGATGACAATT
>CAZANC010000379.1:0-2650 GCA_964486495.1 uncultured Occallatibacter sp. | reverse complement strand
CCCTTTTCCTCACTGCCTTTGGCCCTCTCGCCTTAAACTGGAATTTCGCTGTCTTGTTAAAGGAGCAGACTCGCCATGCCTTACCCCACGGACTATCGTTATACCCGCGAGCACGAATGGATTTCGGTGGATGGCGCCATCGGATCGATCGGAATCACGGACTACGCGCAGAACTCACTCGGCGACATTGTTTATGTCGATGCGCCCAAGGTGGGCGATGCGGTCACCGCCAATGCCACGTTCGGTTCGGTGGAGAGCGTCAAGGCCGTCAGCGACCTCTTTTCGCCCGTAAGTGGCAAGGTGACCGCTGTAAACCAGGAGTTGAAAACCGCACCCGACAAAATCAACCAGGACGCGCACGGCACATGGATCATCAAGGTCGAGCTCTCGAACCCGGCGGAGCTGAACACGCTGCTCGACGCTGCCGCGTACGAGGCGTTTATCGCGGAGGAGACAAGTAATTAGCTGCTAGCTCCTGGCCTCCAGTCGTTCCGGCGGCTTAGAAGCGGCGGCGGACGAATTGAACTTCAGAACAGGTAAAGACGGTCTGTTGAACAGGCTTTTAGCTAGAAGCTAGAAGCTAGGAGCTAGAAGCTAAGAGAATGCGCTACCTCCCCAAATCTGACGAAGAACGCCGGCAAATGCTTGCCGAAATCGGCGCGGCCGCAATCGACGATCTTTTCTCGAGCATTCCGGCTGAATACCGCCTCGAACGCGACCTCACTGTGCCGCGGCAACAGGCGGAGAGCGAGATTGTCGACTACTTCCGCGCCGCCGGGCAAAAGAACGCGACCGACTACGCCAGCTTTCTGGGCGCTGGCGCCTATCGTCATTACCGGCCCGTCATTATCGATGCGCTCGTCCAGCGCGGCGAGTTCCTCACCAGCTACACGCCTTACCAGGCCGAGATCACGCAAGGCACGTTGCAGGCCATCTTCGAATTCCAGACCATGATCGCCGAACTGACCGGCATGGATGTGGCCAACGCCAGCATGTACGACGGATCTACAGGTGCCGCGGAGGCAGTGATGATGGCTGTGCGGGTCACCAGCCGCAGCAAGGCCGTGGTTGCCTCGACCGTTCACCCCGAATACCGCGAAGTGCTCGCCACTTACGCAAAGCATCAGGGGCTCCCGACGAGCCTGGTCGGCTACGACGCGGAGATTGGCCGCATCGACTTGGCTGCGTTGGATGCGGCGGTTTCCGCAGAAACCGCCGCCGTGCTCGTCCAAAGCCCGAACTTCTTCGGCGTCATTGAAGACATTCCAGCCATCGCGGCTATCGCCCACGCCAAAGGCGCTCTTTTAATCGTTTCCATCGCCGAGGCGGTCTCGCTCGGCATCGTTCGTCCGCCCGTAGAGGCGGACATCGTCTCCATGGAGGCTCAGTCGTTCGGAGTAGCGCTCAGCTATGGCGGGCCATTCTGCGGCGTCATCGCGGCCAAGGAGCAATTTGTGCGGCAGATGCCGGGCCGGCTCGCCGGCCAGACTGTCGACGGGGCAGGGAATCGCGGCTTCGTGCTCACGCTGGCCACGCGCGAGCAGCACATTCGCCGCGAAAAGGCGACGTCGAACATCTGCACCAACCAGGCCCTCGTCGCGCTCATGGCTACGATCTTTCTCGCTGTCTACGGCAAGGAAGGCATCCGCGAACTCGCCAAGCACAACCTGGCCAAGGCCGACTATGCGGCAAAGACACTCGCTGTGCATCAGGGCGCGAAGCTGCGATTCAAAGGCGCGCCGCGCTTTCATGAGTTCGTTCTGCAAACGGAAGAAGCGCCCGCGGCCTGGGGTCGCCGGCTGCTCGAGAACAAAATCGTCGGTGGCATTGAGCTGAGCCGGTGGTACCCCGAGCTGCATAACTGCACGCTCTGGTGCGCGACAGAAGTGGTCACGCGCGAACGAATCGACGCGGCAGCAAAGGTGCTGGCGACTGAAGCGGTGGAGGCGTAGAGGGGAACGATGACGACGAACGCAAATAGTCCACAAGCCCGTTCCGCCGGCCCCCGCACCCTGGGCAAGGTCCGCCCGCACCAAACGCAGAACGAGGCTCTGCTTTTTGAGAAATCCTCGCCGGGCAAGCGTGCCTACAAGTTGCCGCCGCTCGACGTCCCCGCCGTTGACGCCGTCAAGCTGCTCGGTGCCGCACGCCGGACTACGCCCGGCCTGCTGCCGGAGCTCTCCGAAATCGAAATCATCCGCCACTTCACGCGCCTCTCCACTTGGAACTACGCCATCGATCTCGGCATGTATCCGCTCGGCTCGTGCACGATGAAGTACAACCCGCGTGTAAACGAGTTGGTAGCACGCATCGAGGGACTGGCCGAGGCGCATCCTTACCGTCCCGAATCGCTCGCGCAAGGAATCCTCGAAATATTCGATCTCCTTCAACGCTGCTTGCTTGACATCACCGGCATGGACGCGATCACTCTCCAGCCGGCCGCCGGAGCGCACGGCGAGTTCACCGGCATCCTGCTCACACGCGCGTGGCACGAGTCGCAGGGCAATCCGCGCAAGAAAATTATCATTCCTGACTCCGCGCACGGCACCAACCCGGCCACGGCGGCCATCGTCGGCTATACGGTCGAAAATCTCAAGTCGAATTCAGATGGCGGCATCGACCTCGAAGCTCTCACGCGGCAAGTAGACGG
>CAZANC010000378.1:0-2654 GCA_964486495.1 uncultured Occallatibacter sp. | reverse complement strand
AAAGCACCGTACGCGCCACGTTTGCGCTCTACAATACCTGCGAAGAAGTGGATGCACTCGTCGCCGCGCTGTGGGATCTGCGGCAAGGGCGTAATCCGGGTCTGGCGTGAACTTGAGTTGACAATTGCAGTATGAAGTCAGCCTCTTCCGCGGGCTGGCCTTTTCCTCAGCGCTTCAATCCCGGCAGATCCGAATGGAAAGGAGGCAAACCCGCGTGCAAGCCTGGTTCTTTGGAGAGTGGCCCTGGTATGTAGCGGGTCCGCTCATTGGACTTTTCGTTCCGGCCCTGTTGCTCCTCGGCAACAAGGTCTTCGGCATCTCCGGCAACTTGAGTCATCTCTGCGCGGCAATCGCTCCAGGCAAGCTGGAATTCTTCCGCTACGACTGGCGCAAGGCCGGGCTGTGGAATCTCGTGTTCCTGGCCGGAGTGCTGATCGGAGGCTTCCTCGCTTTCCATGGAGGGCCGCCGCAAACCGT
Organism: uncultured Occallatibacter sp.; assembly: GCA_964486495.1. GTDB lineage: Bacteria > Acidobacteriota > Terriglobia > Terriglobales > Acidobacteriaceae > Telmatobacter. Next base: position 2,177 of record CAZANC010000378.1, on the reverse strand, counting down.
CGCCATCTCTGCTGAAACCCGGGCTTCGCTTGCGCACCTGGGAATCCACGATTTTTCCGGAGTGGCGCCGCATGAGCTCTTCACCTGGCACGCGCTGCTTACCTTGCGCGGTTTTGTGTTGGTGGTCGTCGGCGGATTCCTGGTGGGCTTTGGCACAGCTTACGCCGCGGGTTGCACCTCGGGCCACGCCATCAGCGGCCTGGCCAACTTTGAATTGCCTTCGCTGATCGCAGTCTTCGGATTCTTTGCCGGAGGCCTGGCCGCCACCTACTTCATTTTGCCGTTTGTGCTGGGAGGACTATGACCACGCAATCCACTTCCGCATTCGACGGTTGCGGCGCGAGTAGCCCTGAACAGCAAGCGGCCACGCCGGCATTCCTGGCCATCTATCTGTTGCTGGGCATCGCCTTTGGCTTTGTTTTGAGCCGGTCTGAAGTTATCTCCTGGTTTCGCATTCAGGAGATGTTCCGCTTTCAGTCGTTCCGCATGTATGGCATCATCGGCTCCGCGGTCGTCACTGCGGCTGTATCGCTAGCGCTGATCAAGCGGTCGGGGATAAAGTCCGTCGCGGGTGAGCGCATTTCAATCCCAGCCAAGGAATTAGGCAGCGGCATACGCTACGCAGCCGGCGGCACAATCTTTGGGCTGGGTTGGGCCTTGACCGGTGCTTGCCCCGGCCCGCTCTTTGCGCTCATCGGCAACGGCGTGACCGTGATGATTGCGGCCGTCGTGAGCGCTTTGGTGGGTACCTGGGCCTATGGATGGCTGCGGCCGAGACTGCCACATTGAGCTTCGGCTGGTTCTCAGCCCAACGAGGGCACCGGTCAAAAACTCACCGTGTCGCGGTATACGCACTCACGTTCTTCTCGTGGTGGCCATGGCCCTCAATTACGCTCACGCGGAAGGCATCGACAAGCAGGAAATTCCTGAATGGAAATGGCCTTCTGCGAAGTAGGCCAAATTGATCAGGATCAGTCACTACAGAAATCTGAAGGGGTGAACATGAACATTCGTGGCTATCAGAAACCTCTCTACATTCTTCCCTTCGACCATCGCGGCTCGTTTGAGACGGGATTGTTTGGCTGGAAGGGCGCGCTGACCGCTGAACAGACGGCGCAGATCGCCGCGGCCAAGCAGGTCATCTACGACGGGTTTCAGCAAGCCATCGCCAACGGAGTGCCCAAAGACAAGAGCGCCATCCTGGTCGACGAGCAGTTCGGTGCTGCCATTCTTCGCGATGCGGCCAGGAAGGGCTTCACCTTCGCATGTCCAGCCGAAAAGAGCGGGCAAGACGAGTTTGAATTTGAATACGGCGACGACTTTGCCGCGCACATCGAGGCCTTCCATCCAACGTTCTCGAAAGTATTGGTTCGCTACAACCCTGAGGGAGATCAGGCGTTGAATCGCCGTCAGGCAGATCGCTTGAAGCGGCTCTCCGACTATCTCCAGGCTGCGCGTCGCAGCTTGTTCATGTTTGAGCTGTTGGTGCCGGCAGAGAAAGCGCAGCTCGATCAGGTGGGAGGCGACAAGAATGCCTACGACTCAAAGCTTCGGCCCCGGCTGATGGTTGAAACCATCAAGCAGCTCCAAAGTTCAGGGGTTGAGCCGGATGTGTGGAAGATCGAAGGGCTGGATCGACGTGAAGACTGCGAGAGAATCATAGAGACCGCGCGAGCCGGCGGCCGCGACTCGGTCGGCTGCATCATCCTCGGTCGCGGTGCGGACGAACAAAAAGTGCGCCAATGGTTGACGACGGCAGCCAGTGTTCCAGGCTTCATCGGGTTCGCTGTTGGCCGCACGGACTTTTGGCAGCCTCTTGTTGACTGGCGCGACAAAAAGATCTCGCGGGAGACTGCTGTCACACACATTGCGAGAGAATACCGAGGGTTCGTGGATGACTTTGAAGGCGCAGTGGCTGGCAGTCCTCTGCTGTGAGTCCGAAGTCGCTCGCCTGAATTCCAAATCTGCTCTAAAGGGAGTCCGCGCTGTCACGCTGTCCCGTGGTCGGTGTGCTTGAGGAGTGTCACTGCATCCGCCTGAGTGCCTTTCTGTCCTTCGACTATATCGAATTCGACCTCATCGCCTTCTTTGAGTGTTTTGTACCCATCCAGTTGGATTGCAGAATAGTGGACGAATACGTCCGGCCCGGCTTCACGTCCGATGAATCCGTAGCCTTT
>CAZANC010000377.1:0-2670 GCA_964486495.1 uncultured Occallatibacter sp. | reverse complement strand
ATCCAACGGCGAACTGTCAAAACTCAATCTGTCTCACCCATGGGGTGCACCCCACCGGCCGTCAAGTGCCGATTCGCTTCTCCGCACTACAACTCAATGAAAACACGAGCAAATTTCCGTCCCCAACTTTGCCGATCATTTCCGCCTTCCGGCGCATACTGAGACCATGAGCGTTCAACAAGGCCACAGTTCGCTGCCGACTCCTCGCTACCCCCTCGGCCCCGCTCCCTCGTTCCCTTGGTCCCTTGTTCCCTCGTTCCCTGCCTTTCTAACCACTAACCACTACCCACGAATCACTGCTTTTCACGCCTTTCTAACCACTAACCACTTCCCACTAATCACTGCCTTTACCCCACCCCCCATGCCGTTTTGTGAAACTGTGAAACTGTGAAACTGTGGAGCCTTTGGAATGAAAGCCTTACAGCCACTCACTCCACAGTTTCACAGAAACTGTGAACTTTTTTCGTGAAGAAGAAAAAACGTGTAATGGATGCTCAAATCACTCAAAAGGAAACGGATAGCGGCGAACTGATCGCCAAAAACCGGCTTCCGAAAATCGCCCAAAAACAACCGATTTCTGAAAATCGCTGAAATCGCAAAAAAACCGATTGCGATGAGCTTTCTGACCTGCTGACCTGCTGATTGGCTGATCCGCTGCCTTTACGCCATCGCCGTCTTCGCCTCATCCTCGAGGCCGCGCGCTTCAATCTCGAACTCGCGCATCTTGTACTTCTGGATCTTCCCCGAGAGCGTCGCCGGAAACTCCTCAACGAACCGAACGTGCTCGGGAATCTTGTAGTACGCAATCTGGCCCTGGCAAAAGTCCCTGATCTCCTGTTCGGTCGTGTCGACATCGGGCTTGAGGCCAGGCCGCAGCCGGATCCAAGCCACCACAATCTCGCCCAGCCGCGCATTGGGAATCCCGATCACCTGCACCTCGCCGACTTTCGGGCAGGTGTAGAGAAACTCCTCCACCTCGCGCGGATAGATGTTTTCGCCGCCGCGAATGATCACGTCTCGCGAGCGGCCGGTGATGTGGATGCATCCGTCTTCGCGCATCACTCCCAAATCCCCCGTGCGCAACCAGCCGTCGGCCTGGATCACCTGCGCCGTGCCTTCCTCGTCGCCGTCGTAGCCCTTCATCAGCGCGTATCCGCGCACGCAAACCTCGCCCTGCTGGCCGCATGGCAGCGTCTCATGAGTCTCCAGCGAGGCGATCTTGATGTCGGTCTGCGGCATGGCGCGGCCCACCGTGTTTACGCGGATCTCCAGCGAATCGCCGGCATCGCTCATCGTCACCACGGGAGAGGTCTCAGTCTGCCCGTAGGCGATCACCAGCTCGCGAATGTGCATCTCCCCGAGCACGCGCTTCATCAGCTCCACCGGGCACGGCGCTCCACTCATCATGCCGGTGCGCAGGCTCGTCGTATCGTAGCTTGCAAAGTCGGGCAGCCCGAACTCCGCCACATACATCGCAGGAACCCCGTAAACACTCGTAGCGCGCTCCTCGTGTATCGCCTTCAGCGTCGCCCGCGCATCGAACGTCCAGTTGGGCAGGATAATCGCCGCGCCGGAGTTCACCGCGCTCATCGTCCCGATCACGCATCCATAGCAGTGGAACAGCGGCACAGGCACAACGATCCTGTCCTGCTCGGTGTAGTGAAACCCCTGCGCCAGGAACTGCCCGTTGTTCACCACGTTGTGATGCGTGAGCATCACGCCTTTGGGCAGGCCGGTGGTCCCGCTGGTGTACTGGATGTTGGCCACATCGTCGATGGCGACTTGTTCCGGCAGCCGTCCCTCGGCGTCAAGCAGCGCCGGCCACTCCGGCGAGTCGAAGTAGATCGTGTGTTCGAGCGCCAGGTCGAGCCCATGCCGCGCGCGACCCAGAATCTCCTCGTAGTCGGCGCGTTTATCTCGATGCCACAGAAAAAGCGCCTTCATCCTCGAGCGCGTCAGCGTGAACTGAAGCTCGTGCGAGCGGTAAGCGGGATTCACATTCACCAGCGCCGCCCCGGCCCGCGCGCAGCCCATGTGCATCATCACCCACTCGATGCAGTTGGTCGACCACAGGCCCACGCGGTCGCCCCGACGTATCCCAAGTGCCCAAAGCCCCCGTGCCACGCGATCGGCCGCTGTGCTCAGCTCCGCCCACGTCAGCCGCTTCTCCTGGTGGCGCGATGCCACCGCCAGCCGATCCGGAAAGCGATCTGCCGTGCGTTGCAGCAGGTCGCCAATTGTCAATTCCAGCAGCGGCGTTGCTGGCCCCCGCGCATAGCTCTCGGTCGAAATCCGCTCATCAATACTCATGGAAATTGCGGGCATAGTTCTGCCTTTGTTTCAACGATGAAGGGGAAGTGTACCCCGCCGGCGCGGCCCAACATGTGATCAAGACCACACCAGAGGGTCGTCCACACACCGGTGAGCCAACTCAACCGGACTTCGGTATCATCAATGCATGGCCGTCCAGACGCTGAAAACCCGGGATCAATCAGCCAGTCCGGCCCATGCCTTTCGGACATACGACCCGCGCATCGAGCCGATCGCAGCCAGGGTGATGGCCCAGCAACGCCTCAGCGCTAACGACGGCCTAACACTTTACGCCTCTTCTGATGTGCTGGCAGTAGGCTGGCTGGCCAACCATGTCCGCGAGCGGATGCACGGCGACCT
>CAZANC010000376.1:0-2673 GCA_964486495.1 uncultured Occallatibacter sp. | reverse complement strand
TCGTTGGGTTGGGCCTGATGTCGGGCTGCAATCCCAACAACAACAACGAGAATGCGAACGGCACGGGTACGAAAACAACGGTCACCGTTACGGCGACCGCAACGGGCCTTTCGGGTGCGTCGGCATCGATTTCGGGGTCCGGAACCTTTACCGTGGATGTTCAGTAAGGCATTACCCTAACAAGTCAATACAATCGGGGCTCCGCCACGCAGGTGGCGGGGCCCCGAAGCTTTTGTACCGGGTCTGACGCTCGTCCGCCATTACGGATGAATTCTCCGCCGTTACACTCTGCCTTGTTGCCTCATTGTGCTGCGCTGGCCGGCGGCTCGAGTGGCGTCGCGGTTTGGCTCAGGTCCGCGGAGCCTTGCAACGCATCCGTCTCGGTCAGCCGCGCGCCCAGCTCGCTCTTCACGTCGCCAAGATCGTAGCGCAGCAGCACTCCCGGAACCACGTCTTCCGCGGCGTCAACCGGCATGGGCGCATTCAGCAAGCTACGATAACTCGAGAGCTCGTGATCGACGGCGATGTGCCGCAACCGGCGGTCGAGCACTGCGGCATGAAGCAGAACCAGCCCCTCGTGACCGCTGGCCGCCGCCGAAATGCGGACCGCATCCACATCGCTTCGGCTCGCCAGATAATCCACGGCGCGAATCACATCGTCCGTGCGCAGCCCCACCAGCGTGCGGCCCACTAGATCGGCGCGAAGGGTGAGCTGATAAAACGGACCGAGCAGCGGCGACAACATTTTCTCCGTTCCCGGCGGCGAAGGCCTCGTCGTCAGCGCCAGAACAACGTCGCCTCGTGAGGCGAGCGCCTCGAACTTTGCCTTGTTCAGGCGCGCGATCTTGCTGTTCCCCTCGATTGAGTCGGGTGTCAGCAGCAGAACTGCAGCATGCCGCCCGGGGGTGCGGGGCGCCGCAATCTCTCCTTCCAGGCCGATTCCGTCGCTGGGCAGCACAATCGCGCCTGACTTTGCCTGCAAAAGATTCGTGTCGAACTTCGTCGCTCCCGGCTTCGCCTCTGCGCCGGTAAGCTCGCGAATGGCGTCAGCCAGCTTTTCGCCTGAGAGCGGCGGCCGCTTCGCGGAAATTGCCTCCGCCGCTCGCTTCAGATTCAACGCAAAGACCGTCTTGCAATTTGGAAAACTCGTGGCCACCTGGCCGGTCCGCGTCACGATAAACGCGTCGTTAGGGATCTTGTTCAGCGGGTTGTTCGCGTCCATCTGAAGATACGCTGCGGGTTCCACGAAGCCGTCCGGGTCCGCGCCCGGCTGGAGATTACGGATGAAGAAGCTCAGAATGCTGGCCATGATCGGCTTCAGCGCGCCATGTCCGCCTGGGCCGGTGATGAATTGCAACTTGGCAGAAGGTGAAATGTGGTTGGTGGTATCGGCGTCCAACGCCGGTCCATACGGAGTGCGTGGCACCGATTGCGGGATCGCCCCCCATGTTGTTCCCGCACTTTCCGGATCGAAGATCGAATAGAAGCGGCGGGCCTCGACCACGGTGTCGCGCGCCCCGTCGTAGGGAAACATATCCTGGTACGTCGAAATCACTGCGTACGGCCGGGGCGCTGCCAACTCGATCCAATCCGGAAAGCCCAGGCCCGAAGAAATAAAATTCGGGATCGACTGCTCCGCATCTTGCGGTCCCATCGACGGCAGCAGAGTATCGAACGACGTGATGTAGCACGCCACGCCCACTGCCGCCACCCGTGGATCGAGCGCGCCAACCAGCGCGGTAATCGTCCCCCCGCCCGAGCATCCCATCGCGCCTATGTGCTTCGCATCCACCTCCGGTAGCCCTTCCAGGTAATCGATGCCCCGCATCGCGTCCCACAGCTCGTATCGGGCAAAGCTGTCGCCAATCAGCATCGGCTGAAGGCTGGCCTCGCCGTGCTCTCCTGTTGGCCCCGCCAACATAGATGTGGCGGGCTTTGCCGGATCGGGATACTGCAGCCGCTCACCCTCGCCGATCGGATCGTAGGAGAGCACCACAAATCCATTCAGCGCGAAAAGCGCCGCTATCGCCGCGTCGCTCACCTTGCCGCTCTCTTGGTGACCCGGCGTCAGCAGAATGGCTGAGTGCTTCTGTCCCTCGCTCTTATCGCTTGGCAGATAGACCAGCGCCGTCACCGGAAATCCCGGCTGGCTCTCATACACCACTTTGCGGATCCGAAAGCCGTCAGCCTGCGTTTCCCCTATCACCTGCGCATCCAGCGGGGTGCGCTCGGGCAGTGGTCCGATCAGCGATTGGATCTCCTTTCGGATCTCCGCTTGGCGCCCTTCCGCCTCGGCCAGTGTGTGGATTGCCGCAACTTTCGCGGACCGGACAGCCTCATCCCGTGATGCAATGTCGTCCAGATACTTGTCTAATTGCCGGCGCCCGATGTTGGCATCCGCGGCGGATCCCGAAGGCGCCGGTGTCGAAGGCGCGCTTTGTCCCTGGGCGGGAATTGTTGTCCCCCCAAGACCGGCCAATGCAACCGGTGCAATGGCAAGAACAGCATTCAAAATGGCTCGAATCATGACTCTGTCTTGATACTGAATTTGGCGGCCTGTGGTCAACCGCCCGGGCTTCCGGCAAAACCTTGACAACGCGTCCTCCGGCGCCCGAATCTCCCTAAATAAGAATGGCCTCTCGTCCTCAAGAGGCCATGCCGTCACCCGTCCTG
>CAZANC010000375.1:0-2694 GCA_964486495.1 uncultured Occallatibacter sp. | reverse complement strand
CTTGATGATTGCGGTTCCGGTGGGACCGGTTCGGCTTCCACCTCCGAGCTTGATGGTTGCGGTTCCGGTGGGACCGGTTCGGCTTCCGCCCCCGAGCTTGATGGCTGCGGTTCCGGTGGGACCGGTTCGGCTTCCACCTCCGAGCTTGATGGCTGCGGTTCCAGTGGGACCGGTGCGGTTGCCACCTCCTAGCGCAGCGTAAGAAATTCTGTTAACCAGGCAGGGCCCGCCTCTAAGAGGCGGGCCTTTTTGCGTTTTCTGAAGGTCGGAGAAGCGCATAGACTATGATCAAGGGACGGCCAGCGCCGGGCATGCCGCTATCCTGAGGTCGTTTCGTGTAGCAGCTTGGACGCGATGTTTATGAATGTTGATAACGCAATCTGGCTCGCTGGCACGTTGACTGAGGTCGCGGTCATTGGCCTCCTTTTCTACAGGCGCTTCTGGCGGTCTTTTCCTGTGTTCTGTGTGTACTGCATCTGGGATCTTCTGAGCGATGTCGCGGAATACGTCATCAGCCAGTATTCTGCAGCCAGGTATTTTCAAGCCCTTTTTACAATAACGATCATCGACTCTGTATTACTGTTCTGCGTCCTGGTTGAGCTGGCCTGGTCCGTGCTCCGGCCGCTTCGAGCCTCTCTGCCGCGGAGCGCATTTGTGGTAGTGGGAATTCTGATCCTAGTGGCCGGCGTAGCAATCTGGCCATTCGCCGCCCTGCCGGGACTCGCGCATGCCACGTCAAAAGCGGGGCTCCTATTCACGCAACTGCAGCAGACTTCGTCGATTCTGCAAATTCTTTTTTTCCTTTTGCTCGCCGGCGGCAGCCAATTGTTATCGATCGGATGGCGCGATCGCGAGCTTCAGGTGGCCACAGGGTTGGGCATTTATTCCATCGTGAGCCTCACAGTGGCCGTGCTAGAGACACATCAGACAACTGCATCCGAGTACCAGAACCTTGTTCGGTTTGAATTGGCAACCTATGTTGTCTGCTTGGTTTACTGGGTCTTCAGCTTCGCGCAGAAGGAAGCGGAGCGCAGGGAATTCACGCCTCAGATGCGGAGCTTCCTGCTAGCCGCTGCCGGAGCTGCGCGCACTACGCGCGTGGCGCTAAACGACTCCCGCAGCGACAAGCCGCCAAAGCAAGACAATCGCTGACAAGATTCCGCGCCTCTTCCCGAAATTGCGTGAGCAATCGAGCTGCCGCGCCGCGCGCATTGACACGACGGTTCGTGGCGGGTTTTAATTGAAGCAGTGGTGAAGGAGTTCACCCTCAACCGCTGTCCTCTCCTTTAAGCCGGACAGATGATGACTCCTGACAGGGAATCCTGTTGCGGAGTTATGTCGCGGCGCGATCCCCGAGTACACACAATAAGGAGCGTTCGTCCATGGCGAATGCATGGGTACTGTCTGCCCTGTGGGTGGGTCTCGCGCTCGTGGCAACATTGCTTGCGATCTGGTTTCGCGTCGCAACCGCTCTTTCCGAGATCATCGTCGGCACCGTGGCACAGCTCATCATTGGAGCATTCATGGGCTCCGGCGGGCTGCTCGCCAGCACCCAATGGATCACCTTTCTTGCCGGAACCGGCGCCATTGTTCTCACCTTCCTAGCAGGCGCCGAACTGGAACCAACGATCTTCAAAACCAAATGGAAAGAGGCCGTGCTGGTAGGGCTGGCCGGTTTTATTGGCCCATTTCTTGGGTGCACCCTGGTCGGACATTACATCCTTGGCTGGAGCATGCGCTCAAGCTGGCTGTGCGGAGTGGCGCTTTCGACGACGTCGGTAGCGGTTGTGTATGCGGTCATGCTGGAACTCGGCCTGAACGTGACCGAGTTCGGCAAGGCCATCCTTGCAGCGTGCTTTGTGAATGACCTGGGAACCGTACTGGCTTTGGGGCTCATCTTCTCGCCCTTCAGCATAAAGACGGTCATCTTTGTTTGTGTCTGCACAGGCCTGTTTGCGGTTCTTCCTTTTATCACCAAACGTTTTTTTGCGAAATACGGCGGGCGAGTCTCCGAACTCGAAACCAAGTACATCCTGTTTCTTCTATTTGGGCTCGGAGGCCTCGCGGTTTGGGCGGGAAGCGAAGCCGTTTTGCCGGCGTACGTGATCGGCTCGGTTCTGGCGGGAACTGTTGGCAAGGACCACTTGCTGGTCCGCCGGTTGCGGACGCTGACCTTCGGCCTGCTGACGCCGTTCTATTTCATTCGCGCGGGCTCATTCGTCTCGGTACCGGTGCTTATTGCGGCTCCTGCGACGCTGATCATTCTGTTCCTTGCCAAAATGGCGACGAAGACCGCATTCGTTTTTCCAGCCGTGAGGGCCCATCGACATCAAGGGTCGGCCAGCGCCTATTACACCCTGATGATGTCGACCGGTCTCACCTTCGGGACCATCTCGGCGCTCTTCGGCCTCAATCATCAGATCATCACGCAGGCGCAGTATTCATTCCTGGTGGGAGCGATCATTGCCAGCGCGGTTATTCCCACGCTTGCAGCTAATACGTTTTTCTTGCCCAAACATCTGCTTCCCCACAAGGCGGCCCATGGGAAGCCTCATGCTGCGCCTGCGCATCCGGCGGTGGAAGAAGAAGGGTAATCTGCGATAGCGAATTTAGAAGTGATTGGTGAGGAGCGGTATTCTAAATAGGGGGTCGGGCATTGCAGAAATATCTGATGATTGCTGTGGGCGGCGCGCT
>CAZANC010000374.1:0-2735 GCA_964486495.1 uncultured Occallatibacter sp. | reverse complement strand
CAGGTTGCCTTGCGGCGATTGAGTGGGGCGTTCACTCGATGTTCTCCGGTGCGACGGGAAGCTCGTGGCTCGTGGGCATTCTTCTCGAGGTGTTCTTCGGCGTGGTTGCATTTGGCTTCGCGTTATTTGCCAGCATCTGCGTAGGAGGGCCGTTGAGCACAGGGCTGCGGGAGTATGCGCTGATCTTCTACGGTGGCCGCTACAAGGCGCTGGGAGACACGCTGTACCCGACGCAGGCAATTCCAGGCGGCACGAGCGGAGCTGCCTGAGCGCGGCGCCGGCAACGAAGGCGGGAACCTTTCGGAACTTTTCAGTGTCCAAAAACAGTGAAGGGCATGCATGCGGCCGGGGCGCCACACGAGCGTGTACCCTGAAGGTTGGGGCGTGCATTGCGGAACTGCGATGCGCGCCCGGGGACTGGAGAGTCCGATTGATCCAATTGATCCAATCGACGCGTAGGATCGTCATTCTGGCTGTTGCGACGGTGCTCGTCTGCGGCGCGGTTTTTTGCCTGGCGCAGGGTGAACAGCCGACGGCAGCGGAAAAGCAGTCGGCGACAACGATCGTTCTTCCGCCGTCGCCAAAGGCGCTTTTGCCCGATGAGTTTGACGGATGGGCGGCGACAGGGCCATCGACGGTGCTGACCGACGCGGCGCAGGCCGACCCGGCCAATGCGGCAGCGCTGAAGGAGTATGGGTTTAATGCCGCAGTGCTGGCCAACTACAAGCGCGATGGCGACACGCTGAGCCTGCGCGCACTGCGATTCGACGACGCGAGCGGAGCTTACGGCGCATACACCTATTACCGCCAAAATGGCTGGCCCAGGGAGGACATTGGGACGGGAGCGGCCTCCGACGAGAAGCGCGTTTTGTTCTGGAAAGGTACGACCGTTGTGGATGCGACGTATTCGCGCATCGGGCCAATGACGGCCGGGGAACTTCGCGAGATTGCAAAGCAGCTTCCAGTGCCGACGGGAAACCGCGGGATGATTCCACCCATTCTGGCTAACCTGCCGCAGGAGAGGCTTGACGGGCAGACGACGCACTATGCGGAGGGTCCGGCGGGCTACACGGGATCCGGGGGCGTTCTGCCGGCGTCGCTGGTGGGGTTCGACAAGGGCGCGGAAGCGGTGACGGCGAACTACTCGCTGATCTCGGGCCCGGCGACGCTGACCATTATCGACTACCCCACGCCGCAGATTGCCGAAGCGCAGGAGGCGGCCATTCGCGCCTATCTGAAGGCCGGGAGCCAGGCGCAGCCGGCGTGGCCCAAGCCATTGACCGACTCCGACCAGTCATCGCTGGAGGTGCGGCATAGCGGGCCGCTGGTGGTCCTGGTGAGCGGCGACGCGGTGCCTGACGACAGCCACCGCCTGCTCGAGTCCGTGCACTTTGAGGCGAACCTGACGTCGATTCCGCAACCGGTGGAGTCAGAGGTGGAAAAGACCAGCAAACTGCTGATGGGGATCGCCGTGCTGACGATCATCGGGGCTGCGGCGGCCATCGTGCTGGGAGGGTTCCTGGGAGGCGGAAGGGCGCTTTACCGACTGTCACGGGGCAGACCGATCTCGTCGGTCTACGATGAAGAGTTTATTCATCTCGATTTGGCGGAGAAGTGGGTGGAAAGGATCGAGGTGATTGAGGTCGTTGAAGGTCCGCATCCGAAAGGTTAATGCTGCTTTCGGGTTGTGGAAAAAGGGACTTAAACCCGAAGAAACACCGCGAAATCACGGGAAATGCCGGAAAAGATGAGGCGAATGATTAGCGAACAAATCAACCCTTTCGATGGAAGGGTGGCATTGTTAAAGTATTGAAACAAAATTACTTATTTTCACAAACATTTTCTCTTGACACTGCTTCCCCCCGCTCCTAGTATGCAGCCAGAAAGTTCTGATGGCTTTGCCTCCGTTGGAACTATTCTCCCTGAGGAGAGAGCTGCCCTGTTGCCGGGCGGCTCTTTCCGTTTATTGGGACGCTAACTCGTCTTTGGAGCCTCTGCAGAAGCGGTCTCGGTCCACTGCTGGCCGCATTGCTCGCACTTCCAGGAATTCGCTGGGTCCACGGCTTCGAGAACGGGGTCACTGGCGCCGCACTTCGGGCAGGCAGGCGGCTGGAAGTCGGGCACTTCCGTTTCAGTCGCTTCGACAATCTCCGGCGGAATGGGACGCGCGGCGATGGCACGTGCCTGCTCGAGCTGATCCGCGGCGACAAGGACGCGCGGGTAGGAAAGGCCCAAGCCCGCGTAGCGAGAGCGCGTGGCCGGGTTCTCGATCCAGCTTTCAATGCCGGCCTGCTTCAGTGCTTCACAGAGTTCGCTCGCCTGTTGCGACGTGTCGCACTCGCACAAGGGCGTCTTCCACGTGTACTCAACTGGGCCATCTTCCTGGCTGGCGGCGGGCGTGTCAGTAACGAGTTCCGGCGGGCGCCCGAAAGCGATGATGGAATTGACTGTCGGGTCATGAATCGACGCGCTGGCGCCGACTGCAAAGGGCGCGGCGGCCGGTGCATTCGAGGCGAGCGGAGCATTTGAGGCAAGCGGCGCGGGGCTCGCAGTCTCCGGGTCGCCGAGGCCGCGGCTCCTCATCTCGGTGCGCAACACCTGCTGCGCAGTTTCAGTCAGATCGTTGAAGTCCGCGGCCAGCTCGCGCAGCTCGTCGTCGCCGAGTTCGCGATAGTGCGCGGTGAGTCTTTGCCATTCATCGATCGGGTTGGATTGCATGGGCAGCATTGTAGCGC
>CAZANC010000373.1:0-2768 GCA_964486495.1 uncultured Occallatibacter sp. | reverse complement strand
CATGCTTAACTCCGCGGATCAGGTCCGCGATGGAACGACCTACGATCAACTGCGCTTTCTTGCTATTCCTTTTCATCGGCCGCCTTCTCCGAACGGAACATCGCGATGGCCTCAATCTCGACCAGCAGTTCGGGCCGGCAGAGAATGGCCTGGATGCCCGTCGACGCGGGTAGGGGGTCCAGCCCTTGTTCCTTGAAGAACGCCGTGCGCTCCTCGTTGAATGCATCGTAGTCGCGGTCGATGTCGCGCAGGTAGCAGGTGGTCCGCACCACGTCGTGCCATGTGCAGCCTTCGCTGGCCAGCAATCCTGTGATGTTGGACAGGGTGCGCCGCAACTGGGCGCGAAAATTGCCGTGATGCACACTCACGCCGTTCTCGTCGATCGACGCCGTGCCGGATATGAGCAGGATCGTGACGCTGCCGATATCGATTCTCATTCCCCGCGAGAACGAGCTTGGCTTGGCATATGCAAATGCCTCGTTGAGCACCCCGTGATTCGTGATGGCGCGCTTGGCAATCGGTGCGTGCGCAATGGCATCTAATATATCCCCGAATTCATTCATTGTGATCCGCTATCCTGTTGCCGCTGTTTTGTTGATGCCGAAATTCGTTGCTCAATCCCTTTGCGGTCGTCGCCCGTTTGCAGATGCAATGGAAGTCGATGGCTTAGCCGTGGCTGGGGGCCGGCGGGTTGAATTGAGCGGCGAAAGTGACCTCATTTCGTCCTTCGCGCTCGGTTTCGGAAAAAGCAACTCCCACTCACAGAGTATTGTCTACAAAACCGGCTCAAATGACAACCTATTGAAAGGCCACTCGCGAGGCCGCGGCTCACTCCGAATGAAATCTGCAAGGGAGCAAGCAATCGGTGTGTTTGCATTGCGGCGCTCAGGGCACAACGTGTTGCCCAACTCGGCGGCGATCGTGACTGCCGAAATATGCGCCACGCCGCGCAGAGCCTGCAGGCCTCGAATTACGTCCTGCATGGCCTGCGGCGCCTGCTTCACCACTTCCAGGATGGCCTCTTCCAACCGCTTGACCCGCGCACTCATGTGCTCGACTTCGTTCAGGCAATCCATCAGCGTGACTTCCTGTGCCGGCTGTGTGTAGCGGACCTGCGCCAAGCACCTTCGGCGTTGGCGCAGATTCAGATGCAGGTGACCGATAAGCCGGTACTCGCAGGCGCCGTCATTCCAAAGGGTTTTCTCCCGCTCTACTGAAACCTGGATGAAACCCTCCGCCAGGCCGGAGAGACTTATCCATTCAAAAGCGCTGAAATTCTGGAGTTCCGGGTGAATAACCGTCAATCCGGACAGAACCTGAAAAAGTGTAAGGTCCGGATCGGCGACAAACAGGAGTTGGCCAATTCAGCTATTGTCAGGTGCCCTGGGGACTAACTCCGTCTCAGTGCAGATGCAGATGCAGCTGCAGCTGCTGCCGCCAGGCGGTGTAGCTGAGGATCTCGTGCGCAATGCGCTCGGCTTCCGCAGTACCGCCTCCGACGGAGACGCGTGTTCGGGGTGAGGTGAGTACATCGAGACCGTCGGCGGCGCAGATTTCGTGAATTCGAAACACGTGGGTGCCGTCGCTGACGTCGATTGTATGCTCAATGATCTATGCCAAGAGGATTAGGCGCTTGGTCAACTGTCGGCAACAACCAGCAACGTCGGGCATGCAGTTCTACTTGAGCGCATAAACCGTCCCCGCAGGCTGATAAGGGGGATCGGCCACTGCGCGCATATAAGCAATAAGCGCCCGAACATCCGCCGCACTTAGGGTATTCCCATAGGGCGGCATCAATGCTGAGCGATCCAACGCCGGTCCGCCATGCACAATGATCGAAGTGAGATCGGCGTCGCTCATCTTGTTTAGAGTGTCGCCCTCCGTAAAGACGTGCGGTTTGACCGCAAGATTGTCGTAATTTGAAACGCGCTCGGGTGACGATTCCGGATCGTGGCAGCGGTTGCAATACTTGTCGGCAAGGATAGACCCTAACCTCTGCTGATAGCCAAGCGCCGTTTCAACGATTTCAAGAGTTATCGAGCGGGACTTACTAAGCGTGACAGCGCTGAGTTGGTAACGCTCAGCAATGGAGCCCAAGGTGACCGAGGTGGTTGCTTGTCCACTGGAATCCGTGAGAACGACGGCTGGGTCGAAGTTGACACCCGCAGGCCCGTGAAACTCAACCAGCGCTCCGGTAACGGCAGTCCCCTGATCGTCATTGACCTGAACGACGAGTGGATCATTTAGCGCAGTGCCTGCGACACCGATCTGATGGCCACCACTTGTCTCGACGATGGCCGTTCCCGTGGCCGTTGGCTTCAGCCCAGAAACAGGCGGAGCGCTTCGTTGGCAACCGGTGAGACTAGTCAGTGCGAGAAGCGTCACCCACCCGAAAGGTCGGAACGTCATGCATGAAGAAAAATACCTTGTCATTGCTTCGCCCCTCGCCCGCCGGGACCTTTCAGCGACATCAGGAAAGCTGTGAGCGCGCGGGCGTCGTCATCGCTCAGGTTCTGGTTGGGTTCTATCGTGCCGGGCCGCAGCGCTTGTGGATTCCTGAGCCATGCATAAACCCACGCCGCGGTCAGTCGCGAACCAACCTGCGTCAGTGTCGGCCCAATATATCCTTTGTCAGTTTTGGTGTCGACGATGTGGCACGCCTGGCAAGCGTACTTTGAATAAAACAGTTGCCGGCCATGTTCCACTGTTTCTGCAGCATTCATCGCTGGAAGCGTGAAGTCCGGATCAATCGACGGTGATTGATACAC
>CAZANC010000372.1:0-2772 GCA_964486495.1 uncultured Occallatibacter sp. | reverse complement strand
CCCAGATTCGCGATGAGGGCGGCCTTAACTGGTTCACATTCAGGCCGAACAACGGCAAACGGATCGACATTGCCATGACGATCGAAGAGGGGGAACGCTATCGCCTGGGCACCATTACGTTCACGGGCAACAAACAGATCAACAACCTGAGGGCCCTGCGCGCCACCTTCCCTATCAAGGACGGCGACTGGTTCAGCGCCACCGACATCAGCAAGGGTCTGGACAACCTGAAGAAGGCCTATGGGGGCCTGGGCTACATCAACTTCGGCGCCATCCCCAAGCTCAGCTACGACGACGAGAAGAAAACCGTGGCGATGAACATCGACATTGACGAGGGCAAGCAGTTCTTCGTATCGCGCATTGAGTTCACGGGCAACACCATTACCCGCGATAAGGTCATCCGCCGCGAGCTGCTGCTGGACGAAGGCTCGGTCTACAACTCGCAGCTTTGGGAGTACAGCCTGCTCCGCCTCAACCAGCTGGAATACTTCGATCCGCTGAAGGTCGAGCAGGACTCCGAGGCTCACCAGGATCCCGATAACGGCACGGTCGAGCTGCTGCTGAAGGTGAAAGAGAAGGGCAAGAACTCGATCGGGCTCAACGGCGGCGTCAGCGGATACTCGGGAGCCTTCCTGGGGCTGAACTACTCGACCAACAACTTCCTTGGGTTGGGCGAAACTCTCAGCCTTCAGGCGAATCTGGGCAGCATCAGCCGTACCTTCCTTTTCGGCTTTACCCAGCCTTACTTTCGCAATCGCCCGATCAACATTGGATTCCAGGTCTTCAACAACAAGCAGGACTACAACGCAGCCAAGAATTACCAGGCCACCACGGGCGCTGACCTGAACCTGTCCGCGGCGGAGAAGTCGCTGACGCAGAACTACAACGTGGGCTCGGATGGCATGAACTTCTCCGTCAGCTACCCGCTCAAGAGACATGCGTTCCAGCGCGTCGGCATGACCTACTCGCTCACCAAGTCCACGATTACGGCCTTCAGCTCGGCGTCGGCAACATTCTTCCAGACCATCTCTTTCCGTTCCGGAGTGCAGGGATCGAACCCGCTGGCCGGCATCATCAACAGCAATATCTCGCTGACCTACACGTACGACACAGTCAGCAATCCGCTGCGCCCGCGCGAGGGCAAGCAATACACGGCGTTTGTGCAGACTTCAGGCATTTGGGGCAGCGTCCGCTATGTCAACCCGGTCGTGGCGTACAAGCAATTCATCCCCATGCATTACCTGAAGTTTTCCAAAGAAGGGCACAACGTGCTGGCGCTGCGCGCGCAGTTGGGGTACATCAGTGGATTTGGCGGCGATGTGGCTCCGCCGAACAACCGTTTCTACGCCGGCGGCGAGCAGGAGTTGCGCGGCTTTGACGTGCGCGGCGCGACGCCCTACGGTTATGTGCCCACGCGGGTCAACTTCCAGCTCACCAATCCTGACGGCAGTTGCGTCCCCCGCGACCCGACCAACCCCGAGGACAATCAGTGCATCCAGGTGCCGCTCCCGATCTACGGCATTGCCTCCATCGGCGGCGATACAAATTTAACGAGCAACGTGGAGTACCGCATCCCCGTGGTCGGGCCCTTCATGTTCTCATTCTTCGACGACTTCGGCATCGATACCGCGCTGAGTCATGGCCAGTTGACGCAAAGCCCGGAGGGTTTCGCCAGCCTGACGGCTCCGCTCTATGGCTGCCCGGTCTACAACAACGGATCCTGTCAGGGCGGAATACCCGGCTCCCAAGTCGGGTTCAAGAAGGATATTCGCCCGGTGAGTGGCACCAATTTCGTTCCGCGCATGTCCCTGGGGACCGAGCTTTCGGTGATTATGCCGGTCATCAATGCTCCCTTCCGCCTCTACTACGCCTATAACCCGCTGCGGTTGTATGAAACGCCGTTTTGCAACGAAGTGAGCCTGGGCCAGAAGCAACTGAGCTGCTCGGCAGAGTTGATCACCCGCGCCATGTTCCCACCGGGCGGCGCGGGCGATTTCAGCTACGGGGAATCCATCGAAGCCTACGGCGCGCAGAACATCTTCCGCGAGCCGCGCAAGACTTTCCGGTTGACTGTGTCGACGACGTTCTAGCAACAGCCAATAGCCAGCAGCCAACAGTTGGTAGCGCGCTGCATGGTCGGCGGCCGGCGTCTTCAGCTATCCACTCTGAGAATTCAGCGCAGAACCAGCAATTTTCAGCATTTTCAGAAATCGGCTGTTTTTGAGCGATTTTTGGAAATCGGTTTTTCGCGATCTATTTTTCGCTATCCATTTTATTGTGAGCAATTTAGACGCCATTTTATGGTGTTTTTCGCGACGTTCCACAGTTTCACAGTTTCTGTGAAACTGTGTGACAAGTGGCTGTAAGGCATTGATTATAAAGGCTCCACAGTTTCACAGTTTCACAGTTTCACAAAACAGGTAGGGGGGGTGGGGTAGGAGCAGGGACTTCGGGACTGAGGGACTTCGGGACTGAGGACCGGGGACCAAGGGAACGAGGGAGCAAGGGAACAATGGAGCGAGGGAACAGAAAGACAGCCAAAAGCCTGTAGCCAGGCAGCCAGTAACTGGCAGCCAGGAGCCGTGGTTATCTGCTCGTCGATCATGGAATGAGTATGCGCTTAAAGCGGGAAATGATCGGCAAACTTGGCGAAAGTTTTTAAGGAGTGTTTTCAGCGGGTTGCGGCGAGCGGCGCGGGCCGGGGGATTGACGGAAAAGTGGGGTGCACCCCATGGGTGAGACAGATTGAGTTTTGACAGTTCGCCGTTGGAT
>CAZANC010000371.1:0-2781 GCA_964486495.1 uncultured Occallatibacter sp. | reverse complement strand
TTCATGGTTCTTCTACGGTATCAGGAGGCGCAACCGGCCCGGAAATGCTTGCGCCCTCAGCGGGCAGCGCATTCGACGAGGGTTCCGTGAGCCCAGCCTGCTGCATCATCCACTCGATGTCGAAGCCTTCCTTGCGGATTCGCTGATCGTAATAAAAAAGCACGAGCGCGATGGCCGAGATGGGCGCGATCAGTACCTGCAAAATGAAATCTCCCACCACTCTCACAATCTCGGCAATCACAAAAGCGGTCGATGAGTATGCCGCTCCATTCCCGACTGATGTATTTACGGCAACAATGATGAGGAAGGGTATGGCAGCGATCAGCGACGCGGCAATCGACAGCGCGACGATCAGCAGAATCATCACGAAGATGCGTCCGCGCGTGCCCTTGCTGAGTTCCCAGGCGCGCTTCAGCGACTCCCATGCCGGCTTTTTCTCCACCACGCAAACGGGGAGGCCGATCGAGTATCCCAGTACGCGCCAAACAATGACACCGAGGGCCCCGACAGCGATAACGAATATTACGAAACCGATGGCTACGCCGGCTGCGGCGCCTGCTCCTGGAATCAGGAAGAGAAGTAGACCAATCACGGCGCCCGCAATCGCGCCCGGAACCAGAGCCGTGACAATGCCCTGCAGGATTAGAAACCACAGATAGCGCCAGAACCAAGGCCGCACGCTTTTGAGGACGCCACGAATGGTCATTTTTTCGCCGCGGTGCACCTTCTCCGCAGCCTCGGTCAGCCCGGCGTAGGAGAAGACAGCCGCCGCGACGTAGAGCGGCATCCCCACTAAGACGACGGCCAAGGCGACGAAACCGATGGCCACGGGCGAGGATGAGTTGGTGGTCCTGACTGCCACCCCCACGGCTGTGATCACGGCGACTGCAATCGCCCCTATCGCGAACATTGCGCCGACGGGCAAAGCCGCCACTCCGGCGAACATCCAGAAGTTGCGCCGATACAGCTGCGCCGTGCGGTCGAGAATCTCGCCGAGTGTTGACGGCCGAAGGGTCTCGCTCATCGTTGTCCTCGCTTGCTCAGAAAGTCTGTGGCGTCGGCAACTCAGGTTGCGGCGCGAGCCCCGCGGCCTGCATCATCCACTCAATATCGAATCCTTCCTTGCGGATGCGCTGGTCGTAATAGAAGAGGGTGAGGCCGGTGGAGTAGATGGGACCGATCAGTGTACTGGCTAGGAACACGCCGATCTGTTGCACGGTCAACCAGCCCAGGGGCAGCGGCTGGCCGGGGTGCTTGATGGCCAGCGCGATCAAGGGAAATCCAAACAGAATCCCCAGCAGCATGCGCACCGCATAAACCAGCAGGCCGAGCACGAAGATGCGCCCACGCGAGCCCTGGCTCAGATCGATGCTGCGCTTGATGGCGCCCGTCGCCGGCAAATTTTCGACGACGCAAGCCGGCACGGCCAGCGAATAGCGCAGCGACATCCACACGCCATAGAGAAGAGCCAAAACGAACAAGGGCGCCAGAACGAGCATGCCCAGGCCAAAAGCCAGCATTGCTCCGGGATTCTGCTGAGCCGCGTTCTGGGCCGCCATCGGGTTGGTCATGAAGTCGTGAGGCAGAAATGCAAGCGCGACAGCAAAGAACGCCACGTACAAAACCGCAAAAGGCGTCCACGCGCGAAATCCTGTGACGGTCATGAGCCACAAATAGGTCCGAAGCCGGGGCAGAACGCTTCTTGCGGCGGCGCGAATCGTCGCCGGCTTGTCCAGATATACCCAGGCCACCGCTCGATTGATAGCCGCGATCGACAGCCCGGCCAGCATCAGGATCACCAGCGCTTCCACTACTGCGGCTGAGGCAGTGTCCCATTGCCAATGCGCCATCATGTTTGGATAGCCGAGAAGGATGAGTGAGCGAAGATACAGAACCTGCACAGCGAGCATTATTCCGGCGAAGATGGCCGAGATTCCGGCAAAAAGCAGGAAATGAGTGCGGTAAAGTTCGGCGGTCCTGTCGAGGATCTCGCCGAGGGCCATTGGCCTGACCTGGTTGTTCATATCATCCCCTGTTCGCCCCCTCGGCGCGAGATCGACGCGTATCCCATTGCGCCGGGGCCGCGTCATTGGCGGGTGCCCCCGGTCCCTCGCATTTGGGGATCGGGGCAAAAAGTTCGCGCGGCAAAAACAGCCGGCGCTGGCTCCTGAATCTGGGTGAAAAAAAAACGATTGCGTGAACGCTTGCACGGATCGTAGCACAGGGTTGACGTTTGCGGCGGCGGTTTCTGCGGCGAAAGAATCGGCGCGCCGGGTTGGCTTTGCCTGAAAAGTGCCTAAGACAGCCTTCTTGGCGCAAAGGCCGGCAACCTGCCCAACAAGTCGGATTCCGCCAGGAATTTCCTTCTCGCGCATTGACTGCGACGAACCTGAACGTCACGGCATAGTAGGAGCCGCCCTGCTAGTCTGGCAGCGATGGAAATTCCTGCAATTCAGACCAACGGGCTCACGCGATTCTTCGGTGCGCTTGCTGCTGTGGAGGACGTCACCCTCAGCGTGGCTCCAGGGCAGTTCTTTGGGTTTCTGGGGCCAAACGGCGCGGGGAAATCTACCACGATCAAGATGCTAACCGGGTTATTGGAGCCAAGCGCTGGGACCATTGACATTCTGGGCCAGCGGTTTGGTCCCGAAGCCCGCGAATTGAAACGGCAGATCGGCGTTGTGCCAGAAGGGATGGCATTATTAGGACGGTTGACTGCACCCGAGTATCTGCACTTTGTGGGCCGCATGTATGGCCTGGATGCGGCGACGACCAATCAGC
>CAZANC010000370.1:0-2801 GCA_964486495.1 uncultured Occallatibacter sp. | reverse complement strand
GTGGGGCTGGTGATGGTTGAGCCGCTTAGGGCCGTGCCGCTGAGTGGGAATGCCAGAACACCTGAGAAGAGGACGATTGCAAAGGAAACACGCATGGAGGGAGGATCCTTTCGCGCACTTGCATCGGACGCTACGTGGGCGCGTTCATTGGGAAACGAACAAAGCCGAAAAAGGGCGGGGCCTGCTCGAGGAAGCCAAACTGCACTGTCTCTATCATACCCAAAAGGGCCGAAGCAACGGAGACGCACCGCCTCCAGCCACAATGAAACTCAGTTTACCTTTTCAATCCCGAACCGTGAGTGTTGTCCTTCCCTGCACGCTCTTATGTTTCTCTTCCCTGTTTTTCTCGCCCCCTCGCTCCCTTGTTCCCTTGCTCCCTCGCTCCCTGCCTTCTCGCTCCCTTGCTCCCTCGTTCCCTGCTTTCTCGTTCCCTTGTTCCCTTGGTCCCTTGGTCCCTGCTTTCTGCTATCCTTCCGCCATGAAACACCCGCTTCCCCGCCTCGCCCGCGCCGCCGCCCTCGTTCTTTGCGCCGCGCTCGTACTCACCGCTTGCCGCGCCCAGGCGCAGGATTGGGCCAAGTCCATCCTCGACAAATCTCCTCGCCATCAGGAATGGGTCAAAGTCAAATACGGCTCGCGCACCGTCGACGCCTTCGTCGTTTATCCTGAAGTCAGCCACAAGGCTCCCGTCGTCCTGCTCATCCACGAAATCTTCGGCCTCTCCGACTGGGCGCGTTCCATGGCCGATGACATCGCCGCCATGGGGTACATCGTCATCGCGCCCGATCTGGTCTCCGGCTTCGGCCCCAATGGCGGCGGCACCAGTTCCTTCCCCGATCAGCAGTCCGTCATCAAGGCAGTCTCTTCGCTCGACCCGTCCACCGTCACCGCTGACCTCAACGCCACCGCCGACTACGCCCTCAAGTTCCCCTCCGCCAACGGCAAGCTCGCCGTCATCGGATTCTGCTGGGGCGGAGGTCAGTCCTTCCGCTTCGCCACCAACCGCAAAAACCTCGCCGCCGCCTTCGTCTTCTACGGCCCTCCGCCTCCCAACGACAGTCTCAAGACCATCACCGCTCCCGTCTTCGGCTTCTACGCCGGCAGCGACGCCCGCATCTCCGCTACCGTCC
The DNA here is from genome assembly GCA_964486495.1 of uncultured Occallatibacter sp. Lineage (GTDB taxonomy): Bacteria > Acidobacteriota > Terriglobia > Terriglobales > Acidobacteriaceae > Telmatobacter. The sequence continues at coordinate 1,671 of CAZANC010000370.1, read as the reverse complement.
CCGACACAAAAACTGCAATGGCCGCCGCCGGCAAGAAATACGACCCGGTGATCTACGATGGCGCAGGTCACGGCTTCATGCGCGCAGGCGAGGATCCCACCAACACCAACCCCGCCAACACCGCCGCACGCACGCAGGCCCTCGCGCGTCTGCAAACTTTACTCAAAGGAATGTAGTAAAGGCGAAATTGTCATCCCGAGCGAACGGGGCCCCAAACGTATTTCAGTTTGGGGGTGGTGAGTCGAAGGATCCGCGGTTGCTTTTCCCGTTTTCCACCTCGCACCAAGATGGGGTGCCCCATCCTAAACGCGGATGCGTTTAGGGTGGGATAGCACGAACCCGAATCAACCCGCTTGTCACGCTAGCTCCGCTGCCCTTCCCGCGCTACCATATTGTTGACCGCGGCCTTCGCGCCCGCGCCAATGCTCATGTCGCCCCGAAAAAAATCCGCCAAGCTCCTCCGCTGCCCCACCTGCGCAACGATCGTCCGCCCCGCGGACGAAGACTTCCCTTTCTGCAGCGACCGTTGCCGCAAAATCGATCTCGGCAAATGGGCCACGGGCGTCTACAAAATCACCTCGCCCATCCTCGACCCCGAAGTCCTCGAAGACCTCGGCGGCCTCGGCACCAATCGCGGCGGAGGCCCAGATGAGCAGTGAGACTTCTTCGCCAGAACCTCGCGCCGCTCCCGTGCAGACGATGAAAAAAACTCTCTGGGCATGGGCCATCGCCACCTTCTTCGGCGCTGGCCTCCTCAAGCCCGGCCCCGGTACCTGGGGTTCCGTCGCCGCAGTCCTGCTCTGGGCCGCATACGCCTGGCTCGTACATCCCAGCGCGCTCACACTTCTCATCGCGCTTCTTGCCGGCATCGCCCTCACCCTCGTCTTCGGCGTCCCCGCCGCCACAATCGTCGAGCGCGAATCCGGCCGCCAAGATCCCGGCTTCGTCGTTATCGACGAAGTCACTGGCCAGTGGATCGCTCTTCTCTTCTGTCCCGTCGACTGGCGTCACGCCCTCATCGCTCTTGTCCTCTTCCGCCTCTTCGACATCGTCAAGCCATTTCCCGTGCGCCGCCTCGAGCGCCTTCCTGCCGGCTGGGGCATCGTTTTCGACGACGTCGCCGCCGGACTGTATGCTTTAGCTATAGCGTCACTCGTTCGCATTTGGTTCTGACTTGGCCCGCATCTGGTTCTGAATTTGCTTGAATTTGGTTCTGACTTTATTCGCATCTGGTCGTAGATATGCCTCGCACCTCCCCTCAACCCGCTCCTCCCGCCGGCAACCTGCCTCGTGTCGACGATGTCCTCCCCGCCGCTGCTCTGCCCAACGGCGAAGTCGAATTGACCGGAATCTATCTCGGCCCCAACGGCTTCGGCTTGCCCTCCGTCTCTGTCGACGATCAGCCGGCACACGTCCTCATGTGCCGCCCCACTCGTCTCGTATTTCGCGTCCCCGCCCAGGCTTCTGCCGGACTCATTGAAGTCCGCACTCCAGCCGGCGCCGCCAACCCTGCCGCTCTGCGCATCGCCCGCCAGCTCAACGACGGCCTGCATCCCGTCACCAGCCCCGCCGTAAGCCGCTCCGGAATGGTCTATGCCACCATCTCCGGCCCGCGCGGCAAGCAGACGCCCGTCTCCGTCGTTCGCGTCAGCCCCGATGGCCGCGCCACTC
>CAZANC010000369.1:0-2816 GCA_964486495.1 uncultured Occallatibacter sp. | reverse complement strand
GCGGCTGGGCCACAACTTTCGGCGCAGGATAGAGTCTGAACAGTTAGCAAGCTCGTGCCGTGCAGCAATGTGCCGGCCAAGGCAATACCAGAGTTTCGACGTTGGGTCCCGGTGCAGCTACTCTGGAATTGCATCACTTCCCCTGCCAGGAGCACATTCGATGGAGCTGTTGCGCGGCGCGATCCACAGACTTTGTGCTCTCGTCCTCTGCTGGAGCCTTTGCTTCCCTGCTCCGCTGGCTCTGGCGCAGAATGCGGCAGAAAACCAGAAACCCACACAGACAAAGCATCGGCCTGAATTTGAATCGGGCCAACTGCGGGGCGACGCGCGGATTCTTCATGCGCTGAGCCGATTGACGTTTGGGCCGAGGGACGGGGACCTGGAAGCCGTGCGGGAGATGGGCCCCGGCGAAATCGGTCTCGACAAATGGTTCGATGGGCAACTGCACCCGGAGAGCCTGGATGAAACTGACTTGAATGCCCGGTTGGCCGAGTATCCCGCGATGCAGTGGAGCACGCAGAACCTGATGTTCCGCATGCCGAGCCCGGCCATCATTCGCCAGGCCGTCGACGGGAAGATTGAGATTCCGCGGGGCGGCACGCTGCACGCGGTCTATGAGAACCAGATCTACCGCTACCAGTTGAGGAAGGCGGCGCAGGCCGACAAGCAGACGGCAGCGAATCAGGGGCCGAATCAGGGGCAGAATTCGGCGGTCGGCACGCGGACCCCCGCGATGAAAGGCAACGCGGGCGGCAACGCGAATGGCAGCGGCGCAAATATGGATGGGCCCGCAAACTCGAGCGCAAGTCCGAACGGGAACGCGAGCGCAAATCCAAGCATGGACGCGGGCGCGGGAAGGCCGCGGCCGTCCCCGGTCCCCAAAAGCGAAGGACCGGGGGCACCCGCGCAGCCGGGAGCCGCGCAGGAACCGGACATGAGCGCGGCGGGGGCGACGAATATGGCCGCGGCGCAGCAGCCGGACATGAGCGCGGCGGCTCCGAATATGGCTGCGACGACAACGCCGGCAACAAATCAGGCGTCGACTCAGGCGTCGGGGGCTCCTGCGGTTGACGAGCCGCGGATCGCTCGCATTTTGGCCTCGCCGCCGGAGGACCGGGTTCGGCGCCTGCAGGCGATGCAGCCGGAGGAGTTCGAGAGCTTCACGAAATCGCTGAAGCCAGTGCAGCGCGCGGCGCTTGTGGCCGGGATGAACCCGGATTTGAGAGAGTCCGTGGAGGATTTGACGGCTCCCGAGCAGACGGTGGTGCGAGAGCTGATGGCCGAGCGGCTGACGCGCGACATTTATTCAAATGCGCAATTGCAGGAAGTGATGACGGACTTCTGGCTGAATCACTTCAACGTGTATTTGCGCAAGAACGAGCAGATGCCCTACTACCTGGTGAGCTACGAGCGCGACACGATCCGGCCGCACGCGATGGGGAAGTTCGAGGACCTGCTGGAAGCGGTGGCGCATAGCCCGGCGATGCTGATTTATCTGGACAACGCACAGAGCATGGGGCCCGACTCGCTGGCAGCTGACCGCGCGAAGATGGGGGCGGCGCGACGGCCGAACGCGAAGAAGCAGGCGCCGGAGGGGTTGAACGAGAACTATGCGCGCGAGCTGATGGAGCTGCACACCGTGGGCGTGAACGGCGGATACACGCAAGCGGATGTGACGCAGGTGGCGCGGGTGCTGACGGGGTGGACGGTGGACAGGCCGCAACTGGGCGGCGAGTTTCAATTCAACGAGAACCGACATGAGCCGGGCACGAAGAAAGTGATGGGCACGAAGATCAAAGAGAAAGGCGAGACAGAAGGGCGCGAGCTGCTACATATGCTGGCAATGCGTCCGGGGACGGCACAGTTCATTTCGCGGAAGCTGGCGATCCGATTTGTGAGCGACGATCCGCCGCAGGCGCTGGTGGACCGGATGGCGAAGGCGTATCTCGCGAGCGATGGCGATATTCCGACGGTGCTGAAGACGCTGTTCCGCTCGCCGGAGTTCTGGGCGGCGGGCGACGACAGCGCGAAGGTAAAGACGCCGCTGGAATACGTGGTGAGCGCGGTGCGGGCGAGCAATGCGAACGTGGCGAATTTTGAGCCGCTGGTGAATGCGCTGCGGCAGATGGGAATGCCGCTGTATGGATGCGTTCCGCCGGTGGGGTACAAGTGGGACGAGGCCGATTGGGTGAGCACGGGCGCGCTGGTGGACCGCATGAACTTTGCGCTGTCGCTGGCGGCGAACAAGCTGCCGGGAATTACGGTGGGCTGGGCGCCGGAGATGGACATGAGCGCGCTGGACAGCGATGTGCCGGCGCAGCAAGTGGTGCCGACGCCGGAGACGGAAGAGACGCGGCTGGAGCAGGTGCTGCTGCCGGGCGGAGTGAGCGATGCGACTCGAGCGGCGGCGCTGAAGGAGTTTGAGGCGCAGAGCGCGCAGGGGTCGACGGCTGATCCACCGATGATGATGGCGCGAAATTCCCAGCTGTCCGAATCGAGACCCTTCGACGGGATCAGGGCGGGTTCGGGAGCGGGGGCGGGCTCCGGGGCGACGGCGGCGAGGCGTCCGAATCGCGCACCCGCAGCGGATGCGTACGAGCGGGAAGACCAATTGCTGGCAGGATTGCTGCTGGGATCGCCAGAGTTTCAGCGAAGATAGGGAGCGGGGGAGCGGGTTCGCGAGTTAGCGAGTTGGCGGAGTCAGGCGGCGAGTAAGTGGTGGGCGAAACGGAAGCCGAGTCAGGATTGGAATCAGGAGATTCAAAATGCGGATGAACCGGCGATTTTTTCTGCACAGGGGCGCGCTGGCCGTGGCG
>CAZANC010000368.1:0-2817 GCA_964486495.1 uncultured Occallatibacter sp. | reverse complement strand
ACTTTCCCTATCCATATCTGGTCAACGTTCCGGGGTACAGCGTGCGCGTGATGCAGCTGGCTGCCGCGGACGGAACCGTGCTGCCCGCACCGGTTCCGCTAAGCGATCGCGAACGGCAGATGAATCTGGATGCGCTGAAATTCATTGCCGCGCAGACAGCCGCGCGGGGGCTGCACTTCCAGCTGGGACTCTGGACTCATGCTTACGAGTGGACCGACAGCCCGCATGCGTATCACAGCATCGAGGGGCTGACCAGGGAGACGCACGCAGTCTATTGCCGCGATGCACTGGCGATGCTGTTGAAGCAGTGTCCGGAAATCCAGGGGCTGACCATGCGCGTGCATGGCGAAAGCGGGATTCCTGAAGGGAGCTACGAATTCTGGCGGACATTGTTCGAGGCGATCCAAGGCTGCGGGCGTTCGGTCGAGATCGACATGCACGCCAAAGGCGTGGATCAAACGATGATCGATATTGCCAACGCGACTGGAATGCCGGTGAAGCTTGGAGCGAAGTATTCCGCGGAGCACCAGAGCCTTGGCTACCAGCAGGCAGACATTCGGCCGCTGGAGATTCCGAAGCCGGGGAACGAGTCCGACGGGCCCTTCAGTCTGAGCTCGGGTTCGCGCTCGTTCACGCGGTATGGATACGCGGATTTTCTGAAAGCGGGGAGCCGCAACAAAGTGCTATTTCGGCTGTGGCCCGGCACGCAGCGGCATTTGTTGAGCGCAGATCCGGAGATGGCGGCGGCTTACGGAAGGACCGCACATTTTTGCGGGGCGGTTGGACTCGATTTGATGGAGCCGCTGACATTTAAGGGAAGGGAAGGATCGGGCCATGCGGGCGGCCGCTGCGCCTATGCCGACGCGAGCCTGAACCCGAAGGCCGACTGGGAGAAATTCGAGCTTTACTACAGGGTGTGGGGACGGCGGCTTTATGATCCGGACGCGAATCCGGAGGCCTGGCTCCGGTGGCTGCGCAGCCAGTTTGGCGCCGGCGCAATCGCTGTGGAGACGGCCGTCGCAAATGCGAGCCGGATCTTGCCGTTGCTGACATCGGCGCATCTGCCCTCGGCATCGAATCACTCATTCTGGCCAGAGATGTACACCAACATGCCGATGGTGCACGGAGCCGGGTTCACGCCGTACAGCGATACCCCGGAGCCGAAATGCTTTGCCACGGTGAGTCCGCTTGATCCGGTTCTGTTTGCAACGATCGAAGCGCACGCCGCAGACGAGATGGGGCTCGCGGCGAATCCGAAGTATTCGCCGATCGAGGTGGCGCAATGGATAGAGGATTGTGCGACCGCATCGAGCGCCGCGCTGGACGAGGCGCGCAGGAAAACAGCAGCGCGGCGGTCAGCCGCCTTTCGCCGGATCGAAGCGGACGTGGAGATTCAGATCGGACTGGGATGGTTTTTTGCGTCGAAACTGCGCGGCGGGGTGTCCTATGCCGTCTTTGAACAGTCGGAGGATGCGGCTGCGGGCCGGAAGGCAATCGATGAATACAGGATGGCGCGCGAAGCATGGGCAGGCATGGCAACGGGAGCCGCGGCTGCCTACCGGGCCGACGTTTCATACGGAAGTACGCCGATGCGGCGCGGACACTGGAGCGACCGGCTGAGCGCGATCGACAAAGATATTGAGGCGGTGACCGATAGGGTAAGGGCAGTGGGGCGGCCGGACATGTCATCGCAAGACACACGGCACGCGATTGTGGAGGCGGGGGGCAGGCCGGAGCGGCCTCTTGTGGCATGCGATCATACGCCGCCGGCGAGCTTTGAAGCCGGCGCGCCACTAAGGCTATTGATCACCGTGCTGGTGCCGGATGAGGTGAGCTCGATTCGACTCCATTACCGGCATGTGGACCAGGCAGAACGGTGGAAGCGTGTGGAGATGCAGGGAGATGGAGGGCGCTTTACTGCGGCGATTCCGGCTGACTACACGCAGTCCGATTTTCCGCTGCAGTACTACTTCGATCTTGTGGGAAAAAGTGGGGCAGCGCGGCTGGAGCCGGCGTTCAATGCGACCTTCTCGAATCAGCCCTACTATACGGTGATGCAGAGAGGCGCTTAAAGAGGGCCGGGGCAGTCGAGAGTCGAGTGCGAACTGGCAACGAGCGCAAATCCGAGCCGACGATGCCATGTACAGCCGCAGGTGCGGTGCGGTATCCTGATATTTAACCCATGATTGTTTCTCGCGACTACATTGGGTATCTAGCCCGCCGCACGGTCAAGCACCTGATCGACGCCAAGATGATCACCACCAGTGACTTGAAGGTGACGGAAGCGCGCGTGAATACGGCTCTGCTCGAGGAGCTTTCGCTCGAGGACCGCATCAACGATGAGGTGCGCGTGATTCTTGACGCGTACTCCGAGGAGATGCGCAAGAGCGGCGCGCAATACGCAGAGATGTTCAAAAAGGTGAAGACCGAGCTGACCAGGAAGTACAAGGCGGTGCTATGAGGATCAACCGCGACAAGCTCAACAAGCTGGCCCACACCGTGGCGGATACGCTGGCCGAGATCGACCAGGTGGGATTTCTGGAGGATCGCAATACGATCCGGCAGGAGGCGCGGAAGGAGCTTGAGCTTCTGCTCCTCGAGGAGGCAAAGATCGACACGATGGCGCGGCAGAAGATTGCCAACCAGCGCAAGATCATCCTCGAGGGCTCGCAGGAGTGGGACATTCTGTACCGCAAGTACTACAACGATGAAGTCCGCAAGCTGGGGATATAGGGCGGCGTCAGGGCCTTTGGCTTGGTTTCCGATTTTTGCTAAAGTAAAGGAGTAGCCCGCGCCCGCGGGCGGCCTCCACACAAT
>CAZANC010000367.1:0-2824 GCA_964486495.1 uncultured Occallatibacter sp. | reverse complement strand
ATCCCTCCCTTGCAGAGATCAAGCGTCTTCTTGCGGCTTCGGGCACACCGGAGGCGGCCCTTTTTGCGTCCCTGTCGGGTTCCGGTTCGGCGCTCTTCGGGTTGTACCTGACCCGCGGAGATGCTGAGGCGGCACAGGAACGGATCGGAAACCAGGTGCTGGGATTGAACGTGAGAACGACGATCACGCGCACTCTTCCGCGATCCGCTTACTGGGATCAAATGTTGAAAGAAGCTGATTGACAGTCCACCGTTGGGCAAGCGAGACTCACCCTCGGCTGACCGACATGCTGGGCGATCGTTCAATGGTAGGACAATGCCCTTTGGAGGCATTTATCCAGGTTCGAATCCTGGTCGCCCAGCCAGAAAAGCAGCTTTTAGCTTTAGTGACTAGCTTTTAGCTCGAACTTGCTGGAACCAACAAAATGCCGGTTCCTGTGGGGAAAGCTAGCGGCTGAGAGCCAACGGCTGAAAGCTGAAACAAGAACGCAGCCATAGCCAACCAGCATGGAGGTGCTCTCCAGATGGACGCGGGAACGTTGACGGTAACACCCGAAAACAAGCCGGGCGAAACAAATCCGGAGAAGCAAGTGGGCCCGGACAAGCCTGAAGGCAGCAAGGACACACCAAAGGGTGGGTCGGGGGGCGGCCCGGGGGACAGCGGCAGGGGCAAAGATGGGAAGCTGATACCGTCGCCGGAGCGCAAGAAGGCTGCGAAGCTCAGCGAGGACAAGCGCTTCAAGCTGTTCAGCGGCACCGCGAATCCCAAACTGGCTCATGCCATCGGCGAGCACATCGGCGTCAAGGTCGGCGAGGCCAAGATGCAGCGCTTTGCCGACGGCGAGGTCTACTTTCAGCTTTTGGAGAACGTACGCGGCGTAGATGTATTTGTGGTGCAGCCCACCTGCTATCCGGTGGACCAGCACCTGATGGAGCTTTTGGTCATGATCGATGCGCTCAAGCGAGCTTCGGCGGCACGGATCACGGTGGTGGTGCCCTATTACGGGTACGCACGCCAGGATCGCAAGGACCGCCCGCGCGTAGCCATCAGCGCCAAGCTCATTGCCGATTTGCTAACGACGGCAGGCGCCAACCGCGCGCTGTTTGTCGACCTGCACGCCGCGCAGATCCAGGGCTTCTTCAATATTCCTGTTGATCACATCTTTGCCAGCCCGGTGCTGGTGAGCTATTTCAAAGAGCTCAAGCTGCCCAACCTGACGGTGGTTTCGCCGGATGCGGGCGGCGTGGAACGGGCGCGGTTTTTCGCGCAAAAAATGGGAGTGCCGCTGGCCATCGTGGACAAGCGGCGCACCGACATGAACGTTGCCGAGGTGATGCACGTGGTAGGCGACGTGAGCGGCAAGACTTGCCTCATCATCGACGACATTATCGATACGGCTGGCACGCTGGTAAAAACCGTCGACGCACTTCTCGCTTCCGGCGCGACGGCGGTGTATGCGTGCGCCAGCCATGCCGTGCTTTCCGGCCCGGCCATTGACCGCATCGCCGCATCGCGAATTGAGCAGGTGGTCGTCACTGACACCATTCCTTTGCGCGAGGCGGCACAGAAGCTGCCTAAGATCAAGGTGCTTTCCATCGCCGGCCTGCTGGGCACAGCGATCGAGAACATTCATTTGGAGACCAGCGTGAGTACGTTGTTCAACTGAGAGATCAGAGATCAGGGGTCAGAGATCAGAGGTTTCTGACCTGCGACATCAACTTCAGCCGGAAACCGGAGACGATTTGGGATTCTGAGAGAAAGATCTCTGATCTCTGTTCTCTGATCTCTGGCCTTCACAAAGGGAGCGGAGCAACACTCCGTGCCCGATCTCAAGAAGAAACGAGAAAACACGAAATGCCAGAAGTTGTCGTAGCCAAGCCCAGAGAGGGCAAATTCAATAAGAACGCCGCGCGCCGCGTGCGCGTCGCAGGAAAGATTCCGGCCGTGCTGTATGGGTCCGGGCAGAACGCCGTGGCCGTTGAGGTTGATCCCAAGCAGATTTCGCGGATCCTCCTCTCCGAGACCGGCCACAACACGATTTTCGATGTCGAAGTTGCAGGCCAGCCGACCGCCAAGGCTATGATCGTCGATTGGCAGCGGGAGCCGATCAAGGACAGGCTGATTCACATCGACCTGAAGCGCATCGCGCTCGACAAGGTTCTCCGCGTGCGTGTGCGCGTCAAGCTGCTGGGTATCCCGATAGGCGTGAAGGCCGAGGGCGGCATTCTTGATCAGGTGCTGCGCCAGGTGGAAGTCGAGTGCCTGCCTGCTGACATTCCCGGTCACATCGATGTGGATGTGAGCGAATTGGGCATGCACCAGGGGATCCGCGTGAGCGGCTTGCCCCACTCCGACAAGGTCAAGTTCATCACCCCGGAAGATGCCACCGTGGCTCACGTCGTCCACATCCGCGAGGAAGTGGTTGCGACGCCGGAGACCGCGGAGGGTGCGGTTGCGGCAGTGCCTGGAGCGGTTCCAGCGGCGGGCGAGGCGGGTGCTCCGGCTGAGCCCGAAGTGATCAAGAAGGGTAAGGGCGACGCCGAAGCGCCAGCGGCAAAGAAGCCCGAGGCAAAGAAGTAAGCCTTGCCTGAAGCAAGCGAGACCGGTTCCCAGCGCGGACCTATCGAGTCCAGACCCTTCCTTGTTGTGGGGCTTGGCAATCCCGGCCTCGAGTATCTGTGGACCCCGCATAACGCGGGATTCATGGCCATCGACCGCATCGCTCAACAGGAGGGCGTTGTGGTTCAGAACCGGCGATGCCGGGCCACTACGGCGACCTGCAGAATCGCAGGGCGCCAGGTGGTTCTGGCCAAGCCGGAGACAT
>CAZANC010000366.1:0-2826 GCA_964486495.1 uncultured Occallatibacter sp. | reverse complement strand
GGAGGTGGGCGTGGACGAAGGCGCGGCGGGGGTCTGGGAGGGCGCAGGGAACGACGCGAGGAATGAGACAGCTATCGAAAGCGGGAGCGCGATGCGGGAGGACCAGGCTTTGTGCTTTCCCATGTCCCAAGATCGGGACATGGGGCACCCATGTTTGTGCTGAGGAGAGTGTGGCGAGTTGAGGCTCGTGCTATCCCATCCTAAGCGCGATGAAACCGTGCTTACGGCGGGGCACCCCACTCGATCAATAGGATCAAAGTTCAAGAACCGAGGCCTTTCTTCGTTCTTGTTTTGGCGGCGCCGCCTGGGGCGCCTCTACGTGGAGCACTACCGCGTGGGGCAGCGTCTTTGACGAGCGCGGTGGGGGAATTGGCAGCGGCGCGGCGCTGGCGAGCGGCTTCGTAAAGGACAACGGCTCCGGCGGCAGAGACGTTGAGCGAGCTGACGCCGCCTGCCATTGGGATGTGCAGCAAATGATCGCAGGTGCGACGGACGAGATCGTGAAGCCCGGCGCCTTCGCGTCCGAGAACGATGACGAGATCGCCGGTGAAATCGAATTGATCGTAAGCGGCGGTGCCGCGTTCGTCGAAACCGACGATCCAGAGATTGTGGCGCTTGAGCTCTTCAAGAGAGCGAACGAGATTGACGACGCGGGCGATGCGGAGGTGCTCGGCAGCGCCCGCACTGGCTTTGACGGCAGCGGGGCTAAGTGGAGCGGAGCGGCGCTCGGTGAGGAGGACGCCATCGACACCGGCGCCATCGGCGACGCGAAGAAGAGCTCCGAGGTTCTGCGGATCTTCAACGCCGTCGAGCGCGAGGACGAGGCGGGCGGTGGAGTTGCTTGCGGAAGGTGGAGGCGCGAAGAGGTCCTCGAGGGAGAGAAATTCCTGCGGGTGAACGAGCGCGACGACACCCTGGTGGTCAGAAGTTTTAGCGGCGACGGTAAGTTGCTCGCGAGGCCCCTCAAGGACGCGAATGCCTGCGTCGCGGCATTGGTCGATGAGGCGGCTGAGACGTTCATCGTGGCGCTCGCGGGCGACGAGAACGTGATCGAAGCGGCGGCGACCGGCCTTGAGAGCTTCAGAGACCGGGTGCAGTCCGTAAAGAACTTCCATGGGGATAGTTTAGTTGTCGGACGCGCTATGAGGACAGCTTGGCGCTGGCTAGTCGATTGAGGCTGACGCCCTGCTCGGCAGCCTGCACTGCCAGCGACCGATGCACCTCAGGCGGAATGCGAACGCGGAATTGGCCGCTGTAATGCTTCACGGACAATGGGGTGGGAATCAACTCGCCCGCATCCTCCATGTCCCTCACGGCCGCTCTCACGATTTTGCGAATTCCAGCAAGCCCATCTTCGGGAGTGCGCGCGAGCCAGGAGAGCGAGGGGAACTCCGCGCAGAGGCCGATGTATTCGCTGTCCTCCGCCGACCATGTGACGCGGTAAGTAAACCGGTCAGCTCTTGGATTCCTTCTCAGAGTGTGCTTCATGTTGAATTCCTTTGAGTTTGTCGATGGCCGCCAAGACCTGACGAACCTGATACGCCTTAGCCTTGCCTTTTTCCTCTTGGATGTTGACGCGTGGGTCAACTGGCCAAGGGGTTTTGAACACTGCATGACTGGTTCCGCGCTGGCGGGGTTCGCCGAAGTGCTCCACGCATAATCGAAACAGGTCTCTGAATCGAACATTCGTTGGCGCTCGACGCATCGCTTCGAGGATCTTCTTCGAAGTTGCCATGCTTTTCCTATGGTACCACTATTGGCACCATTTTGTGAAGTTAATTCGGAAGCGAAACTCGCGCTAAACACGAAGGGCGCCGAATGGTAGCGCGGCGCCCGAGTGAATGCGGATTTGATTTTCAATCGTAAAATGGAGCGGTTACACAGGTGCGCCAGTAGAAGCTTGCTGGGCTGCTGGGGCCGGGGCGTTGGCGGCGCCACGATGCTTGGAGTCGACCTGGAGGGTGAGGGTCTGTTGTTTCTTGTCGCGAAGAATGGTGACCTGCACGGGCTTGCCCACGTTGGAGCGGAGATCGCGGTCCCAATCGGCCGCAGTGGCGATTGAATCTGCGCCGACCTTGAGGATGACGTCGAAGGCTTTGAGGCCCGAGGCTGCGGCTTCGCTCTTGCGCGCCACCTGCTTGACCATTAAGCCACCCTGAACGCCGAGGTACTCGGCCATCTGCGAGGTGAGCGGCTCAACCAGCGCGCCCACATTGAGGGTGCTGGTAAAGAGGGACATGTGGAAGCCGCTCGAAACGGGGACGTCAGAGCCGGTGATGCCCATCGCGGGCGGAGGCGCAATCGGTGCAATGCCATCGACATCGATATCGAGACGAGTCCAGATGTCGTGTTCCATGGCCTTGCGATCGACCAACTGCACGGCCAGCGTTTGATTGTTGCCGTCGCGGCTGATTTCAAGGCTGACTTTGCGGCCTGGCGGAATATCGCGGAGCAAACGCCGCAATGCATCGGCGTCGGCGACATTCTGGCCATCGATGGCGAGGACGACGTCGTTGACCTTGAGCCCGATCTGGCCGGCAGGCGCGTCGTGATCGATGAGGGTGATGACAGCGCCGTGAACGTCCTTGAGCTTGAGGGCCTGCGCTTTGTCGGCATCGACGTCGGTGACATCGACGCCGAGGTAGCCGGGAACACTGGTGTGGGCGAGAAGTGGGCTGGTGTCCTCAAGGAAAGGCGCGAGCTGCCCCGCCCGGGCTTGAGCCGGGACGGACGCAACGAGCAGGCAGGCGGCGACTGCGAGCCCAGTGAACGCAAGGTTCAAATGCGATGTACGAATTGGCCTCGAAAGGTGATTCATTGCGATTT
>CAZANC010000365.1:0-2828 GCA_964486495.1 uncultured Occallatibacter sp. | reverse complement strand
GAGCGGATGGCTGGTGCGCTGGCGCTGGACGCATCCCACGGTCGCGTTCGTGGCCTGCATATTCCTCATCTGGCTGGTGGTTCGCGCGGTGCAGCGGTCAACGCATTGGGACAACCGAGGGCTCTCCGCGCTCGTTCTAATTCTTTTAGCGGCGCAGTATGGGCTGGGGGTTCTCGATGTGGCGTTTCTAGCCCCGGTATGGCTGCAGATTGCACATCTGCTCGGCGCCGATTTGCTGTGGGTTGCGCTTGTGGTTCTGACGGCGCGACTGACGCTGGAACCGGTAGAGGAGAGTTAGCGGAGCGTGCGATCCCACCCTAAACGCAAAGTGCGCGTTTAGGATGGGGCACCCAATTTTGTGGCGAGTGGAAAGAGCCTGGTTTGGGTTCGTGCTATCCCACCCTAAACGCAAAGTGCGCGTTTAGGATGGGGCACCCAATTTTGTGGTGAGTTGAAAGAAGCTGGTTTGGGTTCGTGCTATCCCCAGTCCCCGAATGCGAGGGATCGCCACCCCACGGACTAAGACCTGTCCGCGGGGACCCCGAACCGGGGGCACCCGCTTGAGTTAGAGAAAAGGCCCCTCGCGGGGCCATTTCTGTTTGACGGGTTGGCGGTCTCTGATTCGCCTAGTCCTCGAGAGCGGGGTGATAGTGGCTCTCCCAGCCAAGGTACCGCGCGGCCTCGTGAATGGACTTCGATACGTCACTGAAGTTCGCGGCAACGTGGTGCTCGAATCCCTCGCGGCAGATGAACTTGAGCAGCTTCTGCAACTGGGGAATCTCGGCCACGCCAGCGCCGCCGAAGGTTTCCAGAGGATCGTCGGTGAAGCGGCCGGAACCCGTATAGCCACGAATGACGCCACGCCGGTCGTCGGTGGAGTAGCGCGCAAAACACATGGCGCCAGGCTTGATGATGCCCTCGCATGTGCCGTAACTGCTCTCCTTGCCCACTGTGCCGGCGATGATCTGCTGGAAGTCCATCTTGACTTCCTTGAAGAAGTGCTTGGGAAGGTTGGAGCAGTGGAAGCAGACGCACTTGTTGGGATCGCTGCCGTAGTTGTTGTTCCAATCGAGCAGCGCCGACGGGGTGCCCGAGGCGAGCGCCAGCATGTACATGCTGAGCGTGCCGGGGACATCGACCTCGCAGGCGGATGGGATCAGGTCGTTCGACATCATGCTCATGATGGTGCAGGGCACAACGCCAAAGAATTCTTCCATCGACGTCCAGCACTGCACGGCGCTGATGGTGCAGTGGGTCTGCTTCATCCAGCCATCGACGACTGCACCCAGCTTGGCCATCTTGAGCAGCGCCTCTTCGGGAACTCCGGAGGTGGTGACGTATTTCTTGATGGCCGCAAGCTTGGCTTGCGCCGCGTCGTCATTATCTTTCATGCGATTGATGCGGCCGAAGACCTCCGACAGATCGAGCGTCTCAATCGAGATTCCCGAGGTTTCGAAGATGCGCTCAGAGTAGCGAACCGTGTTGAAGGCGGTGGGGCGCGCGCCGATGGCTCCGATTTTGAGATTCTTGAGGCCTTTGACGATGCGGCAGACCTGCGAGAACCACTCGAGGTCAGCTTTGAATTCGGGCGAGTTCACAGTCTCGGTGTGCAGCGTGGTGAGCGAGTAGTTGATACCGTACTGCATCATGTTGTTGCACGCGCTCATCTTGCCGCAGAAGCTGTCGCGCCGCACGGCGATGGTCATATTGTCTGAGCGGTCGGGCGTGGCCTGAACCAACACCGGAACCTTGAGGCCCGAGAGCCGGATGGCATCGACGATGCCGCGTTCTTCGCCGAAGTTGGGCAGAGTGACGATGATGCCGTCGATCTCCTCGGCGTGTTTCTTGAAGAGCTCGGCGCATCGGAGCGACTCGTCGTAGGTCTCGACCGCACCATGCCTCGACTCTTCCGGGCTCAGCACGATGGCCTGAGCGCCTGCCGCGTCTAAAACGGCCATGATTTCTTCCCGGCCCGTCTTGGCCAAATGGCCAGGGAAAAAGCCGCGATTACCCACTACGATTCCAAATGTCATTTTGCGTTGCGCTGCCATTTTCTTGCTCCTTTAACCGTTATTTCTTGACCGTTAATTCTCGGAAAAAACCAGACTACTGCGAAAGTTCTCTACTTGCTCGAATTGCCGGGGCGAAACCTGACGACGTAGAAGAAGCCGAGCGCCGCCAGCAAACCACCCCACCAAACCGGCGTGTGCAGGTTGGTCAACTGTACGCCTGGCGCGTAACTTCCAGTCGTCCATTCAAAGACGCCGTAGCCGAGGATCATGGCGCCGTAGATGACGAGCAGGACGCCAATGAAAAACCAGATCGGAATTCCTGAACCATGCATAACCCTTAATCCCCTCCAACTCCTCAATCAAGCGGATCTTTCGTGCTGTGACGAATTCCCCTCCGCTACCAGAATATGACGTTGAGCGCGGCAAAGATGATCACCGCGAGGCTCGCCCAGACCCACTCCTTCTTGTAGAACGGCGCCGGCTCTTCTTCCGGCAATTTAGTGGCACCGTAGACCAGGCCGTCCAATTCCGCAACCGGCCGCGGCTTTGTGAGCAGGCTGACGACGATGATTACGATTGCTGAAAACAGAAACGCCCAAAGCGCGCGAAAGACATTTTCGGCCATCGGCTTGGCGTCGGGTGAAAGCGCGACGTCTGCCAAAGCAGCGGGGACCAGCTTAACCCACATGAACAAACTAGCTGAGAAAACGATGCCGAGCAGCAGGCCGAGAAAGCCGGCCAGTTTTGTAGCGCGCTTCCAAAACATGCCGAAAAGAATGGTAGCCAGCAGCGGGGCGACGAAGATGCTGAAGAGCG
>CAZANC010000364.1:0-2846 GCA_964486495.1 uncultured Occallatibacter sp. | reverse complement strand
GTCGCGCGCCTCAACCGCTTCGGCCGCAAAGCCGGTCTCGCCTTCCAGATCGTCGACGATGTGCTCGACATGACTGTCGACTCGGCGCAGCTCGGAAAGACCGCGGGCAAAGACGCAGCTACCGAAAAAGCCACCTGGCCTGCCGTCTATGGCGTCGATCAAAGCCTTCGCGACGCCGCGCAACTCGTCGAAGAGGCGTTCGCCGCCCTCGATCCCTACGGCAGCCGCGCCTTCGGCCTCAAGGCCGTCGCCCGCTATCTCATCGAGCGAAAAAATTAGGAATTGTTTTCGGATTCTGTATTGCAGGCCGCGCCGCCCGCGACCATATCGACAATCGCCGCTGAGCTACTTCGTCAGCGCCTGCCGCAGCTTCTGGCTTTGGCTCGAAAGATCCTCGACGGCCGCCTGCGTTTTGCTCAGCAGTCCCTGCAGCTCCTCAAGAAACTCGGGAAGCTTGTCCCAGCACTTGCGCACGGCTTCCTGCTGATCGATCAGCGCCAGCGTAGCGCCGGAAAGAGCCGTTACCAGGCCGAGGCGCCGCTGGCCGGTCACCAGCAGCACACCGCTTGCGGCCAGAGTGCCCGCCGCGGCATATCGGATCCAGTTCGTGGATTCGGCCCCATCGTCGCATGTCCCAACACCCGCTTCGTATTCTCCCCTGGTTAACGGCACAACCACCATGACCCCTCCTGACTTTCGCGCTCCAATTTGGCTCGAAAACTCGATTGCCTTTCAAGTATCGCTTGAAAACCCTGCTTCGGGCGACCCTAATGGCGCTCCGGTCCGCAAAAACTACCGCGCCGCGACGAGCGCGCCCGTCAATCTGGCGCCTAATCCAGCCAGCGCTCTAATCCAAATCGATCTCGCGCAGTGGCTTGCCCTCGGGCGCATCCTTCGCCTTGCGCATCGCCTCAGCAAATTTCTTCTCCAGCAGGTCGGCCTTGTTCTTTTCGGCGTCCACGCTCTGCCTGAAAATCGACTCGGTCCGCTCCCCGTGCTCGCGCATCGCCTGCGCCGCGGTCTCCAGGTCCTCGAACATCCGTTTTCTTGGCGCAGACGTATGGCTCACCAGCACTCCGCTCGCCGCGTCGATCTTCAGCATCGCCCCGCAATCCGGGCACGCCACTTCAAACGTTTTGTCTTTGTTCTTGCTCATGGCAACTCGTATTCTAAGCGCTCACGCCCGCTTTTGGCAGCCGTCTTCCGCCTTGACACCCCCGCACCCTCCAGCGAAAGATGAATGGGCCGGATGCTCTTGCGTCACATAACGCGCCTGCAAGCTATCTCCGGCCGCACCCAATCATCACTTCACGCCTCAATTCAGGAAATGACCGAATGAAAACGATCTCGACCAATCCGCTGCGCCACTTCGCGCCCGCGACCCTTCTGCTTCTCAGCTTCCTTCTCGCCGCCGCCACTCCCGCGCAAACTCCCGCGACAGCCTCACCAGCCATCACGCCGCTCAATGTCGATCGCCTCGACCCTGCGAGCGCCCACATCGTTCCGGCCAACGCCAAGCTTGAGCGCGTCGCCACCGGCTTCACCTGGGTCGAAGGCCCCGTGTGGGTCAACGGCAGTCTCTTCTTCGCCGACATTCCTTCCAACACCATTCGCCGCTGGACGCCCGGCAAGGGCGTCAGCATCTTTCTTCAGCCCAGCGGCTACCAGGGATCCGCTCCATACGGAGGCCGCGAGCCCGGCTCCAACGGCATGACCCTCGACGCCCTCGGACGCCTCACGGTCGCCGGCCACGCCCAGCGCGATGTCTTCCGCTTTGAATCGCTGAACCCTGAAGCGGTTCAGACCATCCTCGCCGATCGCTACCAGGGCCAGCGCCTCAACAGCCCGAACGATCTTGTCTATCGCTCCGACGGCTCCGTCTACTTCACCGATCCGCCCTACGGCCTGCGCAAGCAGAACGACTCCGACCCCGAAAAAGACCTCCAGGTCAACGGCGTCTATCGCATTCCGGGCGCGATCGCCCAAAAGCCCGGCGCGCCGCCCGCTCGCCAGGACCTCCAGCTCCTCATTTCAGACTTGCCCCGTCCCAACGGCATCGCTTTCTCGCCCGGCGAAAAATTCCTCTACGTCGACAACTCCGAGCCGAAGAGAATCTGGATGCGCTATCGCGTTTTGCCTGACGGCACACTTGCCGATCCCACTCTCCTCTATGACGGAACCGCCGATCCGCGCCCCGGCGGCCCCGACGGCATGAAGATCGACGTCGAGGGAAACATCTATAGCGCCGGCCCCGGTGGCGTCGTGATTCTCTCGCCCGAAGGCAAGCACCTCGCAACACTTCTCATCCCGGAGCGCGTCGGCAACCTGGCCTGGGGCGGACCTGATCGCAAAACGCTCTACATCTGCGCCAGCACAAGCGTCTACCGCGTCCGCCTCTCCATCCCCGGCGAACCCGTCGTGCAGAACAAGTAGCGGCGGGTGTCCCACCCTTCGGTTCTCCCTGACCGAGGGTGCCCCATCCTTCGCCTTCTTTCTAGCGAAGGGCGGGCTGGCACGAATCTCGGCTTCCCCTTCTTCGTCTCCCACGAATGAGGGTGCCCCATCCTTCGCCTTTTTCCTGGCGAAGGGTGGGACGGCACGAACCTGCGCGTGATTCTGGCTGAAAGCTGACGGCTGAGCGCTGAAAGCTGTCGATGACTAGCCCCGCTAGCTCCGCCAACCCCGCTCCACCTACGTCACCGGCCCCGGATTGAACAACGCAAACTCATTGTGCAATCCCCAACGGTCGGCCCATACGCTTTTCCTGCCACTCGCCACGTCCAAAACCAGGGAAAAAATCTCCCAGCCGACTTGCTCGACCGTCGCCTCGCCCGTCGCAATCCGCC
>CAZANC010000363.1:0-2875 GCA_964486495.1 uncultured Occallatibacter sp. | reverse complement strand
AGAACGGCCTTCTTCACGACGCTCTGCGGATAGGCTTGAAGAAAACCCTCGAGCGCCGCGGCCTTCTGGCCAGGGTCGGTCTGAGTGATCGCGTTCTGATAGGAATTGAACTCAGCGGGATCCTGGATGGTGATCTGGCTGGAGTCCTGTGCTCGCAGTGCTGGAGTGGAAACAAGGCTTAAGCTTGCCACTGCCATCGCAGATGCAAAGACTAACTTCTTCATGCAATGCTCCTGGGAAATGCCGAAATGGAGATCAAGATTCACTCATTCGCCAGCTGAATGGCTACGATCCTGGGTGGCGGTTGAGCGCTGGGGCAACGGTTATTAAGATACCACGGCCACCAGTGCTGCGTAGGAGGATTATAGAAAGCCAACGAGCCGCTGACAAGCAAAGCTGAATGTGGATTGCACGGTGCGCAGCACGCTGGTAACAGGGTAGGTGACAGCCCGGAGCGGGTTGGCCTAGAGACGCGGGCGAAGGTCGCCATTCAAGGCCGATAGACAGGCCTATTGCAGCAGGCGAACCAACTCAGACTGCTCGGCGAGGAAGGCGTCGTGGCCGTGGGCGCTGGTCATTTCGCGGTAGTCAGCCTGGGCGCCAGCGGCGCAGATGGATTCGGCAAAGCGGCGCACATCTTCAGCGGGAAAAAGCCAGTCGGAGCTGATGCCGATGAAGCTGAGTCGCGCCTTGATGCGGCCGAAGGCCTCTTCCGGTGAGGTGAAGCCGCGCAGCGGGTCCCATGTGTCCATGGCGCGCAGGATGGCGAGATAGGCGTTGGCGTCGAAGCGCTCGATGAAGCGGCTGCCCTGGAGATCGAGGTAGCCGGCGATGTCGAAGCGCTCGCCAATGAGGCCAGTGCCATGGCCGTTGGCCGCCCAGGGGTCTTCGCCGCTGCGGTTGGGGTTGCGTCCAAAGCGCTCGTCGAAGAGGGGCGCGGACTTGTAGCTGATCATGGCGATCTTGCGGGCGAGCGCAAGACCGCTACGGGGCGGGCGCTGCGGCAGATAGCGGCCGCCAGCCCACTCGGGATCGTGCTGGATGGCCTGGCGCTGAAGGTGGTTGAGGGCCAGCCCCATGGCGGAGAGCGGCGTGACGCCGATGATGAGCGCGCGCTGGATGCGTTCGGGTTGAAGGATGGTCCAGTCCAACGCCTGCATGCCGCCGATGGACCCGCCGAGGACGAGGCGCAGGCGGCGGATACCGAGCGAATCGAGCAGGCGCGCCTGCACGCGGACGTTGTCGCGAACGCCGACCAGAGGAAAGTCCGGCCCGTAGATTTCGCCTGTTTCGGGATTGACGGAACCAGGCCCCGTGGAGCCGTAACAGGAGCCCAGCATGTTGATGCAGATGACGAAGTCGTGCTCCAGCGAGAGGACTGCGCCGGGAGCAAAGATTTCGGGCCACCAGGAGCCGACGAGAGCCGAGCCCGAGAGAGCGTGGCAAACAAGAACGGCATTGTCTCTCGCCGCATTGAGCCGGCCGTAGACGGCGTAATGCAGCGTGGGACAGATGAGGGAACGACCGCACTCGAGCGGCAGGGAGCCATCGAGAACGAAGTCGCCCTCGTAGGTTGGCTCCACGGTTCTTGATACGGGCGGCGAGGCCCCGCTGCGGCTGTAACTATCGGTCATGATTCCTATTTTGCCGCAACGGCGCGGGGTGAGCCGGTAAAAGTGAGGCCATTTGCGGCCTCAATGGCCTGGTCAAGGTCGGCGAGGATGTCGCGAATGTCTTCAATGCCGACAGAAAGCCGCACCATCTCCGGCGTGACGCCGGTGGCCGCCTGCTCCTCAACCGAAAGCTGCTGATGCGTGGTGGAGGCGGGGTGGATGACGAGTGACTTGGCATCGCCGATGTTGGCCAATAGGGAAAACAGCTCGAGAGAGTTGATCAGCTTTTTTCCCGCATCGTAGGCGCCGCCTGTAGGTCCAGGTTTGATCCCGAACGTGACCAGAGCACCTGCGCCGTTGGGCAGGTATTTTTTCGTCCGCGCGTAGTAGGGACTGGACGAGAGGCCGGGATAGTTGACCCAATCGACGCCGGGATGCTCGGCGAGGTGCTTGGCGACCGCAAGAGCGTTTTGCGAGTGGCGCTCCATGCGGAGGTGAAGCGTTTCAATGCCCTGCAAGAGCAGAAATGCGTTGAAGGGCGAAAGCGCCGCGCCGGTATCGCGCAGGCCCTGAACACGGGCCTTGAGGATGAATGCGAGCGGGCCGAAGGCCTCAGTGTAGCGGAGGCCGTGATAGGAGGGGTCCGGCTCGGTGAAGTCCTTGAAGCGGCCAGAGGCAGCCCAGTCGAACTTGCCGGCGTCGACAATCACTCCGCCGATGGCCGTGCCGTGGCCGCCGAGGAACTTGGTGGCCGAGTTGACGACGATGTCTGCGCCCCACTCGATGGGCCTGACGAGAGCGGGCGAGGCCGATGTGTTGTCGATGACCAGCGGCAGCTTGTGCTCGTGGGCGATGGCTGCGAGGCGCTCAACGTCGGCGATGTCGAGCTTGGGGTTGCCGAGGGTCTCGGTATAGAGGGCGCGGGTCTTGCTATTAATGAGGGCGCGGAGGCCGTCGAAATCGTCGGCGTCGGCAAACTTGACCTTGATACCCAGCTTCGGCAGCGTGTAGTGGAAGAGATTGTAGGTGCCACCGTAGAGCGATGTGGTGGAGACGATTTCGTCGCCGGCCGCGGCCAGTGTGAGGATGGTGAGCGTCTCCGCCGCCTGGCCCGAGGCCGTGGCGAGAGCTGCCGCGCCGCCCTCGAGAGCGGCTACGCGCTTCTCAAAGACATCGGTGGTAGGGTTCATGATGCGGGTGTAGATGTTGCCGAACTCCTGGAGCGCGAAGAGACGGCCGGCGTGGTCCGCGTCCTGGAAGAG
>CAZANC010000362.1:0-2876 GCA_964486495.1 uncultured Occallatibacter sp. | reverse complement strand
CGACGATCTGGAAGGCGAGACCGGCTTTGCGGCCGAAGCGGTTGAGGCGCGCGACATCTTCCGCAGTGGCGCCTGCATAGACGCCGCCAGTTACAACGCTCACGCGGATGAGTGCGCCGGTTTTGGCGCGATGGATGGCCTCGACAAGTTCGGGCGTGGGCTTTAGGTGCTCGCTTTCGAGGTCGAGCACCTGGCCGCCGATCATGCCGTCGACCGTGCCGATGGCGTTGGCGATGAGGCCGATGATCTGGGTGGTGGCGTCGGGCGGGCAAGCGAGGCCGGAGAGCACTTCGAAGGCGCGGGTCTGGAGCGCGTCGCCGGCGAGGATGGCGATGGCTTCGCCAAAAGCCACGTGGCAGGTGGGCTTGCCGCGGCGGAGGTCGTCGTTGTCGAGAGCGGGCAAGTCGTCGTGGATGAGCGAGTAGGTGTGAATCATCTCGATGGCCGCGCCGAGACGTTCGATTCCTTTGGGCAGACGGCCCGCGATGGCGACGCCTGCTTGCATGGCGAGCACCGGGCGTAGGCGCTTGCCACCGGCAAAGACAGAGTGGCGCATTGCGCCGTGAATAGAAACAGGAACGGTGTCTGCGGAGGGGAGCAGCTTTTCTAGCGCCTTGTCGGTGAGGTCGGCGCCTTCCTGAATCAGCGTTTTGACATCGGAAACCATCGCTTTCATTTTAGACGAGCGCGGGAGCGCCGCAGCTCATAGAACCAAAGGCCTGTGAGCAGGAGCACGCTGATGCCGCAGAGCCAACGGCCAGCGAGAACGTCTGCGGTGATGGTCCAGTCGATGGTGAGATTAATTGGGCCTGACGGGACGGGTACGGCGATGAGGCCGTCACCGCGCTGCGGGAGAGCGGCGAGGCGATTCGCGGTCGGGGCCGCGGTCAGGGGCTGGCCGTTGAGGCGGATGGCCCACGCGGGATAGCGGAGAAGACGCAGCACAAGATAGCCGGAGTGCGGAATTGTTGCGGCGAAGCTGCGGTGTTCGGGGTTGGTCTGGAGTCCGCCGACTTGAGTGAATGTGGCCTGGCAAGTGTTTTGATCGGGAGTCCATGCGGGGTTGGCGTCTGGATCGTCGGGGTCAGGTTTGCCGAGAACGATGGTGGGATCGCTGACGAGGCAGGCGTCGGGAAGGCCGGTTGCGATCGCGGAGTCGTCGCCGTTGGGCGGCTCGTACTCATACATGCCTTCAAAACCGGAACCGGCGCGGTAGCCGACGAGCGTGGAGGCGACAGTGTCTTCGGGATAGCAGACCTGGAAGAAGGTGGTTCCGGCGTAGACCGTTGCGGCAACGAAGATCACCGCGCAGGCGACGAGGGCGAGGATTCGGGAGAGGCGGGAGCGGCGGGGGTTGCGGGAATCGCGATTCGAGGGCCAAATGGCGGCGACGAAAAAGATGGACATGGGCGCTTCAACGGCTTCAAGCCAGCGCCAGGGATATTGCAGGAAGGCCATTTGAGGAAGCGTGTGCCAGACGGGCCGCGAGATGGGAAAGAGGAGAAACAGAACGACGATGGGAATGGCGGCGAGGGGGATTTTTTCTGGTTTTGGAATTCTTTCTGGTTTCGGACTTTTTTCTGGGCCTAGAAGTGTATTTCGGAATTGGCAAAGGCCGACGGAGACGAGAGCGACGGCGATCATGGAGACGGCAATCCAGGAGACCTGGCGCAGGATCACGTCGTGCAACGCGAGAAGCGGATTGGCGTTTCGGGCGAAGAGCCAATTGTTTTCGAAGTTGTAGCCGGGATCTTCGGTGGCCTGGCGAATGTCGACCCAATGGCGCTCGAAGGCGGCAGGGAGCCAGTAGATGGCGGCGAGACCGAGACCCAGGACCGTGGCGACTGCGGCTCGAAGGAGCGGGGCCCAGGTTTTGTTGACGATGGCCCAGAGGAGCGCGACGCCCGCGAGCAGGTAGCCGGCAATGACGCCGAGAGGGAGATTGGAGAGCCAGGCTCCGGCGAGGGCGAGGGCAAGCGGGACGGTGGAACCGTCAAATGCGCGGGTCGCGAGAGAGGCGCGGAGAAGCGGCGGGGCGGAGGGAGAGCGATCGCGGAGCGCAAAAAGAATGATGAGCGGGAGCCAGAATCCGCCGGCGAATTCGGGGAAGGCGCAGCGCTCGTAGCCGGTGAAGAGCGTGAAGCCGGAGAAGATGGAGACGCAGCCGGCGAGAGTGGCGGGAAGATGGTCGAGCGCGCCAGGATCGAGCACTTCGGGACCGAGGGCGTCGGGACCGAGTGCTTGTGGACCGAGTGCGTTTGAACCGAATGCTTCGAGTGCGAGGGCGCGCGTGGCCAGGCCGGTGGCGGCGAGGATGAGGAAGGTGAGCGCGATGGGCGCGAGATTCCAGGGAAGGATTGCGCCGAGTGCCGCGCCGAGCATCCAGGTGAGCGGAGGATAGAAGACGAAGCGAGGCTCGCCCGCGCCGTAGTTGGGGCTGGGCGTCCAGTGGGGATAAGGAATGCCGTGACGCCAGGCGTTAAGGGAATCGAGCCAGGAGACGAGATGCACGTCGAAGTCGTGGCCGCAGGAGTTGCCGCGAATGAGCTGGGGAACGATGGCGACGAATGCGGCGAGCAGGATGACGGCGAGGCCGAGTAGGTTCCCCGGTCCCCAAATGCGAGGGACCGGGGGCACCCGCAGTTTTGTCTCGGCCTTCTTTGATCCCTGTTCCCTGGTCCCTGATCCCTTTTTTTTCATGGCAGCAGGCGCAGCGTGTGCGCGGTTTGGGCGGCGACGGCTGACGGGGTGAAGGGCAGCGCGAAGGTGGTTCCGTTGTACCAGTCGCTCCACTGGTCGCGGAAGTAGGGACTGAGCGGACTGCTGCTCTCGCCAAGGACGATGTCTTCAGTTGAGTCGTCGATGTTGCTCCAATC
>CAZANC010000361.1:0-2886 GCA_964486495.1 uncultured Occallatibacter sp. | reverse complement strand
ATACTTCATGATGTGGAGCGGTTTCGCGGAAGGCGCCAATAGCCTCGACCAGTTGAAGGTAATTTTTCATGCGCCGAACATCGCCAATCGCGGCGACTCGCGACTTTCCATGCCGCTAGCGGCTCCAACCACGCCCCCGGCGCCGGGAGACATGAATGCGGGTGCCGAGGTGCGCGCTTTGCTCGACAAATTAGCTGATGCGAAGGGCAACGGAGTTCTTGGCGGACAAAGCGTCGTCGAATCCTCCGCCCCAACGCTTCCCGAGGTGCAGGCGGTACTCGCCGCAACCGGCAAACAACCTGCGATCGTCGAAATCGATCTCGCAGCATCCGCCGACCCGGCAACGCTTCTCGCTCAGGTGCGTGAGGCGACGCGTCAGGGCGAGTTGGTCGCAATCCGCTGGACGCCGCCTCGCCCAACCGACGGCGCAGCTACCGGCGTGCTCACAAGTTTTGAATGGCAGCAGTTGCTTGAGCCGGGAACAGACCTGAATCATCGTTGGGCAGCGCAGGCAGACGCTGCAGCCGCGCTGCTGCGCCCGCTCGCCGACGCGCATCTTGCCGTGCTCTGGAGTCCATATCCCGCGCTGAACGGTGACGGCAATTGGTGGTCAGGTCACCCTGGGCCTCAAGGTTCGGAGGACTTGTACCTGAGGCTCTATGAGCGCCTCACCGGCGAGGCCAACCTCCACAACCTTGCGTGGGTCTGGGAAACGGCGCCTCCCAGCTTCAATCCCGCAGCGAACAACGCTTTGGACGAGTACTTTCCCGGACCGTTGTACATCGACGCGATCACGCTGGATGCAAATACGCTTGGCGGAAGCCGCTTCCCCCTCGATCGCCTTGTGACTCAGTTTGCCGGCGGCAAACCGTTCGGTGTTCGCGTCGCCTCGGGCGTTCCGGCCACGGACGTGCTCGCACGAGAGGTGAACTGGCGGTGGATGCTGCTGTCGCCCGCTGCTGTGTCTAGCCCAGCTGCCTTGTCTGGCTCCCCCGCTGTGTCGGGTTCTGAAGCGATCAAGGCCTTCTACGCAGATCCGCACGTGCTGGCTGCGCCACAGAAATGATCGCAGCGATGGAAATCACCGTCACACATGCCGGCGTCGAGCCGGATCGAGGAGCGATTTTCGCCTAATAGGTCGATCGGCCGCCACTCACGTCATAGCACTGGCCGGTCACAAAAGAGCAATCCCGGCTGGCAAGGAAGTGAACGACCGCAGCCACTTCTTCCGCTTCCCCGGTGCGCTTCATGGGGATCCGCGCAACCATGTAAGCGACCTGCTCCGGAGTGAGCTGCTCGAGGATCTTGGTTCGGATCACCGCGGGCGAGACTGCATTGATGCAAATCCCTTCACCGGCAACTTCCTTCGCGATCGACTTCGTCAGTCCAATGAGCGCGGCCTTCGATGCGGAGTACGCAACCATGTTAGGGTTGCCCTCTTTGCCGGCAACGGAAGCAATATTCACGATGCGGCCGTACCCCTGGCTACGCATCTGTGGAATTACCGCGCGGCACAGATAAAACGGGCCGTTAATGTTCACGGCCATCACCCGATGCCAGTCCGCGTCGGTCTGCTCCCAGATCGGCGCGGCCTTGCCCGCGAGTCCCGCGTTGTTCACCAGGATATCGATCGACTTGTTTAACTTGAGAAGGGCTTCAATTGCACGACTGACCGACGCCGGATCGGAAACGTCGAGATCAATCGATTGAGCGCCCTCACCGATGCGTTCAGCCGCTGCTGCCGCAGCAGATCCGTCGATGTCTGCAACGCAAATGGTCGCGCCCGCCTTTGCCAGGCGAGCGGCAATCACTTCTCCGATTCCGGTCGCAGCCCCGGTTACAACAGCAAATTGCCCAGTAAGATCAAACATTCTCAATTTCCTTAGAGGAGTTGCGGTGGCCTCGGGAGCCGATTCCATCGTTTCTTTGAGGGAGCGGTGCGGCGCCACCATCTCCGCAACATTATCAGTCCGCTCAGACCTCTGCCAATCGACCCGCACTCTCTCCAGCGATCGCCGACGTGAGGTCTCTACTGTCTTCAGCTCAGTGTGCCAGGGGATGGGCCGGCTCCCGCCGAGGGAAATCGCGGTTACGACTGGAATTCGATGCCGAGTTCGCGGGTCACAATGGGTTCGACCGGATGATCGAGGGTGGATGCAGAGTAACCGAGAATAGACTCGAGGAGCATGCCGTAATACAGTGCAGTAAACCCCCAGAAGCGCGTCTGGCCAAGACCTTCACCAGTCTCGGCGTTATAGTACTCGCGGAGCACGGGGTTCTTCAGAAGGGCCATGTTGAAAAGACGTGTTGCCAGTTCGCGAGCCTCCGCCTCATATCCGTACTGGCGCAGCCCCTGGAAGATCATGTAGTTCGTCGGCGCCCAGGTTGAACCACGCCAGTTGCACTCGTTATGCGAGCCCTGATAATAGTCGGGCTCGGTTTTCGCGTAACTGGCCACCGGATAGTCGAGCCAGAACTCATCAGGATTGAGCAGATGCTCGTGGATGGCACGCTTCGCTCGCTCCGGCGTTGCTGCGCCGGCGAAAAGTGGCATAAAGTTTGTGGCTGATTTCACATAGACTCGCTTGCCCGTCTTTTCATTGCGGTCGAAGTACATGCCCTGCTTTTCATCCCAAAAAGCAAAGTTCATGATCTCGATCAATTGTTCGGCGTGACGATCGAATTCTGCGCTGTCAGCCTTCAGGTTCAGGTGGGCGGCGATGACCGACATGGCGCGTAACTCGCGCACAAGATATGAGGCTAGATCCACCCCTTCGATTTCAAATGAGCTGAGTGCGCCCGCGCGCGACCACTGGTTGTCAGTTCCCGCGGCGTCCGCGGAGTTCCAAACCGGCAGGCCGTTGTGGTCTGAGTCATAGGAAAACC
>CAZANC010000360.1:0-2897 GCA_964486495.1 uncultured Occallatibacter sp. | reverse complement strand
GGGGGTCGACACATCGTCGGCAAACATCTCGGCCAGCGTCTTGTAGGTCATTGTGCTGAAGTCGAGTTGATTGCGAAATTCGCCGTTGTTCCAGTAGTCGGCTGGCAGAATCGCCGCCCCTCCCGGATGCGGCGACGCCGGTTGCGGCGCGAGCATCGTGATCTGATCCTCAGGCGATCCAGGGCGGAAAGAATAGACGGTCCCTTCCGGTCCTGCGGAGGAGACCACCAGCAAATCGCCCGCCTTGTCGAAAGCGAGATTGACCGGATCGAGAGGATTGTCGCGTTCAATGGTGAGCCCTTCGGCAGCCGACCAGCCATAGATGCGCTGCTGATGGTGGTCGACGAAATAGAGCTTGCCCGAAGCATCGACTGCGGCGCCTGAGATGGAGAAGAAGCCGTCTTCCAGTTTTTCTAGCCTTTCGCCCGGCGCCAGCACGGCAGATGCATCGGCAGCCGCTGGGATAGGCGGATTTTCGGGAATGTCGACCACGGCGAATTCACGCTCGCGGACTTCGAGATTGTGGGTGACATCCTGGATCGCATTCTCGTAAGGGAATTTGCTGACGCGGAGAAATGTGCCGCAGCCGTTGTCATCGCAAATGGGATAGCCGCTCTCGGCATTGATAAGCACGTTGCGGAAATGAATGTTTCCGGAATGGTAAAGGCGGACGGCGGCAGGGAAGGGCGCGCGGGAACGCGTAACGCGATAGCCATGATAGTTGGCGACGGTGATGTTCTTCGACCAGTTGAATTCGAGCGAAAGAGACTCGGGGCTCTCGCCCGCTTCCTCTTCCGTTTGCGGTGCATTGAGGTCCCAATTCTCGGCGTGGTCAAAAATGATCTCGTTGCGCACATGATGCTCGTTGGAAAGCTCGTAGACATGGCCTGGCGTCGTCGTGTCTGAGACATAGAAACCGGCCTGGGCGAAAGTGTCGGGAGTCCAGATGTCTGCGAAGGTTCCGCCCCCTCCATGCGTCACCCAGAGGCTGGGGTATTGACCGTCCCAACGCTTGCTGAGAATGGAATCGGACGTGTGGTTATTGTTATAGGGATTGGAGCCGGATCCATGGCCGCCGAGAAAGCGCACATCATCGATGAGCGAGCCGGCGCCCGACTGCCAGAGCACGCCGACGGCGCGCTGATTGATGCCGCCGGTATAAATTCCGAAACCGCTGATGATGTTGGAACCGGCGACATTCGAGCCGGTTGGGGGCGCGGAGATCACTGGCCTGGGCGCGCCCACACCCTGGAAACCCGGCGTGGAATCCTCGAGGTCGAACTCAGTCAGCGTCGGGTGCAGCCCGATGAGAACTGAGTCGGGCTTCAAGGCGAGCGTGTCGCTGATACGGTAATGCCCGCTCGGAAAATAGAGCACGCGATGCGCGATGATGGCGTTCTGGATCGCGGCGGTGTCGTCGGTGGTTCCGTCGCCCACGATGCCTAGAGTGTGGACATTTACCCAGTCCGCAGTGGGCGGCAGGGCGGGGATGGCTGGAGGGAGCTGAGGAGGCAAAGCGCTCAGCGGCGTAGCATCGTAGCGCGCGTCGATTGCGCCCGACATTCCCTCACCGGGCACGATAAGCCCGTAGTTGAAATTTGCGACTTGGTAGACCGCGCCCTTGCCAGAGACCATCTTTCCGCTCTCGCGGAAGAGAGCGAAGGTCGGCACATCCTTCAGCACCGCATCCTCGAAGCCGACTTCTGTAAGGGGGCTTTTCTCGTTGCTGATGACGACGGCGGCTTTCGACACCTGTTCGAAGCGGCAGTCCTTGACCCACAGTTCGTCGGAATAGTGCGGATCAATATCGATAGCGACCGGCACCTTGTGGAACGTGTCGCGGATGAGCGTAAGACCCACTTCGTGTTCACGCACTGCGGCGTCGCGCTGGCCCTCGAAGACCGAATCGATGAGAGTGAACTGCCAGGCGGGGGACGTTTTGTCGGTGAGGATGCCATAGCGCCCGCCATAGAAATGGAGATCCACGGCCTCGTTGCCGACCTCGGTGAGTGCGGCCAGGCCCGAGCCGATATGGAAATCCATGTGACTGAGATAGGCGTGCTGGGCGACATGGAAGCGGATGGCGATGGCCGCAGGATTGCCGGCGCCGATCTCGAAGTCGATGTTGCTTATAGCCGAATAGAACGTGCCTTCGTCGGCGTCCGCCACATTGTCGTTCGGCGGCACGCTGCCTGGGGGCGGAAACGGGACGCGCTTGCCGGTGCGAAGTATGGCGGCAGGATTCGAACCCGTGAACATAACCATGACACCCACGCCTGTTTGAAATCCCGGCGTGTTGTCAGGCAGCACGAAGACGGGGCGTGTGTTGCCATAGCCGATGAGACGCACGCCCGGCCAGAGATAGACGGTGCGGGCGAGCCGGTAACGGCCCGCCGGCACAAACACAATTCCTTCGCGAGCGTTGCCTTCCGCTTTGTCAATGGCGGCCTGAATCGCCGCGGTGTCGTCGCCGACACCATCACCATGCACGCCGAATTCCTGCGCTGTGAGGTACACAGCCTTAGGATCGTCAAGACGCGTGGTGAAGACGGATGAGGCTGAGGCAAAGGAAGAGACGCCAAGCAGCAGGGCGCACAGCAGAGACCTTTTCATAAAGACGTTCCTTGCGGGGATCCGTGTCCCCGTGCAACGTTAGGCGTGCTCGGCAGCGTGGAACTCGCGGCGAATCTTTTCAAGGTTGACAGTGGGCTTGGGGTATTTCATGTGCAGCGATTCCAGGTGCTCGACGACGATGCGCGCAATGGCCAGATTGCGGAACCACTTGTGATTGGCGGGAATGATGAACCATGGCGCGTGCTCTGTGCTGCAGCGGGAGAGCGCGTCTTCGTAGCCGGCCACGTATTCCTTCCAATAGCCGCGCTCCTTGTAATCGGCTT
>CAZANC010000359.1:0-2907 GCA_964486495.1 uncultured Occallatibacter sp. | reverse complement strand
GCCAGCGGAATGCGGCTCGCTTGCTCCGGCGCCGTATCGCCCAGGTCCAGCACAACGCCCGAAAATCCCCCGGCCTGCAGCAACAGGTCCGTCGCC
Source organism: uncultured Occallatibacter sp. (assembly GCA_964486495.1). Taxonomy (GTDB): domain Bacteria; phylum Acidobacteriota; class Terriglobia; order Terriglobales; family Acidobacteriaceae; genus Telmatobacter. The sequence continues at coordinate 2,811 of CAZANC010000359.1, read as the reverse complement.
CGCAGTCCCTGCTCCAATCGCGCCCAAGTCGGCCTCGTCCATGACGCCCTTGCCCACCGACGCGCCCCTCGCTCTCTCGCTTCCTGCTGGGCCTGCCAGCGGACAATTTGTGCTCGTTCGGGTGACTTGCTCTCTTGCTCCCTTGCTCCCTTGCTCACTCGCTCACTTGCCCCGCACCGCATCCACAGCAGTTGCTTCAGCCGCACGCCATTCGCCGCGGCCGACTCGGGATCGAACGCGTCCGACACGTCTACCCACGCGCATGCCCGCTCCTCCGCTGTCCGCTGCGCTACAAACTGGAGCGCCAGGCTTGTCCGCCCCGACGACACTGCTCCTGTCAGCTCGCTGATCGCCCCTACCGGCAGCCCGCCATGCAATAACTCGTCGACCGCCCGAATTCCCGTCGTCGCAACCTCGTGCATCGCGCGCGGCGCAGGCGTCAGCGCCGCGGGAAACCTGCGTTCCAGCGCTTGCTCGATCTCCAAGCGAAGTGCGGCGGCAGTAGGCATACGATTCGAGGCGTCTCTAATTTTCGCCTTTTGTTCGCCTAATGTACCGCCAAAATACCTCACCTGTCAAAGCCAAAATCCACAGATTTTTCCAATGATTTCGGCCGCTGAAGTGCTGATCTGCTAACTCGCTGCTTTAAAAAGCTTTCCCACCAGCTCCGCCCTCGCCGCCAGCCCCATCGCCATGGCCATCACCCGGTCGTCGTGCGTTCCCGCCTGCGCCCCGCTCGTCCCGTTTGCTTGCCGCACAAAGCTCCGGCACTCCCCCAGCAGTCGCCGGCTCTGGAACCGCCCCGGCTCCTGGACTAGCGCTGCATCCAGTTGTCCCAGCATCGCCGGCCGGCTCACGCTCGTCGTCAGCCAGCCCGCCTGCCCGCCCTGCCTGTAAATCCTGCCGTACTTGCACGCCGTCTCCGCCAGCGCCAGCACGCCACTGCCGTGGTTGTTCCGCTCCACCACCAGCCACGCCCCGTTGTATTCCGTAGCGAGATCTGTCACAAATCGCGCCAGTTCCAGCCCGCCCAGGTGCCCGGCGAACTCCGCGCACTGCAACCCGGTCTCCATCTCCAGCACCTGCGCCGCCGAGTAATCACCCTCGCTCCCGCCTCCCGCCGGATCCACCGCCACCACATACTCCCTGCCCTTAACCGGCGGCAGCCAGATCTCCAGCTCCCCATTCTGTCTCCGCTTCACCGGCTCGGGAGCCGTCTTTATCCGCGCCTCCACCGCCGCCAGCTCAAACACGCTCTCGCCGCTCGCCAAAAAGCAGCTGTCCTCGTCTTCGGCAAACTCCTGCCGCGCCAGCCCGCGAAAATCCGCCCGAATCTGCCGCCGATACCCGATCTGCCGCCGATCGAGCCCGTGCGCCGCCATCAGCGCCCGCTCTTCCTCCGTCAGGCTCGACTCGACCACTGCCTTTGCCCGGTACCCCGGCTCCATCCACCACGGAAAAAAGTGCCGCACCGTCCCCGTCTCATCGGCCTTCAGCCACTCTTCGTGGAAGCACCCTCCCACTCCCTGCGGTGTCGACTCCAGCACGATCTCTGCTCCCGGCGCCAGCGACGCGCGCAGTCCCGCCAGGATCTCCGCCGCATCCCCAGGCCAGCGCGCAATCTCCGAGCAGTGCAGGTTCTGCACCGTCAATCCCCGCCCCGCGTTCCGGTCGGCCGCGCTCACCACGCGATACTGCGCATCGATCCGCGGAAACACAATCTGCCGCACATTCGATCGCGCCGTCCTCAGCGCGCCCATGCGTACCCTGTCCGGCAGCCAATCCGCAAACCGGTGCACGATGCGGAAGATCTCCTCCGCCGCCTCCTGCGTGTGCGCCACCTCCAGCGTCAGTGTTCCCGGCTGCGTGATCGTCTTCAAAAAAAATCGCGCAGCCACCCACGTCGTCAGCCCCATCTGCCGCGCCTTCAGCACAATATTTCGCTGGCCGCGCTTCTCCTCAAACGCCCGCTGCACGGCATTGGCCTTCAGCATCGTCGGCTTGCCCTCGCGCGTCCTCACCACCAGCAAGGCTTCCGCCATCGCTATCGCCACATCGCTCCCGCCCACGACGTGCGACGGCGTATCCAGAATCTTCCCGAGTCTCTCCAACTCCTGTCTGTCCAGCTTCTTCTCGATCGATTTGATTGCCAGTGCCCCGACCGAGCTTTCCACATCCACTGCCGCCACCTGTTCCTCCCACTAGCACCGCAATCGTGCGCACACCGCAGGCTCGGCGCGCGACTGCCCAGGTCGCGCGCCAAGCGAAGGCGCAACTCCGCTCCCGAGCCGCACCTCCGATCTCGATCCATCAAACTGTGTTGTCTTTGTTGCGGCTGCCGCACCCGCGCTGCCGCGCTCTTGCGCCCGGTGCGCGATTGCTCCCTTCGCCACTCGGTTCCTGGTCCCGAAGTCCCGTAGCCCCTATGTTCCTGCTCCCTCGTTCCCTAGGTCCCTTGCTCCCTTGCTCCCTTGTTCCCTCGTTCCCTGTCTTTCTAGTACCCCCCGCACCAGTACTTGATCGTGTACGCCGTCGACGCCGTCAGCGCCGTGTTTGCGGTAATCGTGATCGCCGTCGTGCTCTCCGTCCACGTGTTGCTGGCGATCATTCCTGTCGCGCTCAGCGTGCTCACCAAGCAGTTGGCCTGGTTCGTGTGCGTGTTCGGAAAACTCAGCGTCGCCAGCGTTCCTGTCGTCGGACTCGTTCCCGTCCCGATGATGAACTTGCCTTGCAGAAATCCCGTCGCCGTTGTGTTCCCGCTGCCCGTCACTTGAAGTGCAGCAGTTGAAGAATTCGATCCGCCCTCGTATA
>CAZANC010000358.1:0-2918 GCA_964486495.1 uncultured Occallatibacter sp. | reverse complement strand
CGGGATGTACTCGTTCTACCAGAAGGAAGACGATGTGTTTGGAGTGCAGGTGAACGACGGAAGCGGACCGTCGCAACCGAACACGCCGGCCAACGAGAGCGCCGGGCTGGTGGAGTTTTCCGTTGGCGATCATCTGCGGCTGGGAAAGTACGTGACACTGCTGGGCGGCGAGCGTTTCTCAATCTACCGCGCGGATCTGGATGAAAGCGCAACCTATCCGCGCATCGGGGCGACCGTTCGAATCCCGAAGCTGAACTGGGTGCTGCGCGGGTTTTACGGGCACTTCTTCCAGCCCGCGCCGATTCTCACGGTTTCTAGCTCAGTGCTGAATTATGCGGGCAGTTTAGGAGGCGGCGAAAACACCTTCACGCCCATCCCCTCAGAGCGCGACGAGGAGCACCAGTTCGGCATCGAGATTCCTTACCGGGGATGGATGCTGGACGCGGACACGTTCAAGAATCGCGTGAACAACTTCCTCGATCACTCGTGCATCGGTGAATCGAACGCGTGCATTCCGATCGCCGTGGATGGCGCGCTGATCCGCGCGTGGGAGATGACGCTGCACTCGCCGCCGCTCGGGCCCTACGGGCAGTTCTACGTGACGTATTCCAACCAGATTGCCGAGCAGCGAGGAAATATTATCGGGGGATTCACCTGCGGCATTGCCACAGACCCGGCGTGCGACCTCGGACCGCAGTACATTGCGCTCGACCATGACCAGCGCGACACGCTGAACACGGGATTCACGGCGAACCTGCCGGCGCATACCTGGTTCGCGACGAACGTGTATTACGGGTCGGGATTTACGAATGGGCTGGCAGGCGCCAACGAGGGACCGTACAACGGGCCATACCTGCCGGTGCACACGACGTTCGATGCGTCGGTAGGACATTCGCTGGGCGAAAACTGGAAGCTGTCGGCGACGGTGATCAATGCGACCAATCACCGCGTGCTGCAGGATAACTCGATCACGATCGGGGGATTTCATTGGAACGATCCGCGGATGATTGCGGTGGAGGCGCGGTACCGGTTCAAGTTTTGAGCCCTCAGCCGTCAGCTCATGATGTGGTGATACAGGAGTTGTGCTCACCCACCCTAAACGCGTTCGCGTTTAGGATGGGGCACCCGCAGATTCGCCGATCACGATTGGACGTCAAAGAGCCCGGGCAGCACTTCGCCGGCTTTGCCTTCGACGATGTGGGTGAAGGCGGAGGCGTTGAGCGGCGGCTCGGGACCGATGTAGACGGTTTGTGCGCCGGATTGGCGAGCCCAATTGACGAAGCCCGCGGCGGGATAGACGTTGCCCGATGTGCCGATGACGATCATGAGCGTCGATTCGGCGATCTCGCGCTCGATGCGCGGCATCTCAAGCGGAATCTCGCCGAAGAAGACGATGTGCGGGCGCATGCGGCCGCCGCAGGAGCATCGGCCGACCTCGTCGAGGCTCGCGTAGATGGTGCGGTCGTCGACGGGCGGGCGGCCGCACTCGCGCTCGCAGCGAGCTTTGGCCAGCTCGCCGTGCATGTGAACGAGACTCCGCGATCCGGCGCGCTCGTGCAGATCGTCGACATTTTGCGTGCAGAGAAAGTAGCGGTTCGGAAGTTGTGCTTCGAGCTCGGCTAGCGCGACGTGCGCTGGATTGGGTTGAGCGTTTGCGTTGTCGGCGCGCCGCTTGGAATAGAAATCCCACACCAGCCATGGGTTGCGCTTGAGCGCTTCGGGCGTGCAGATCTCTTCGACGCGATGCCCAGCCCACAGCCCGTCTGATGCGCGGAAAGTGGGCAAACCGCTTTCAGCGCTGATTCCTGCGCCGGTGAGAACGAAGACGCGGTCGGATGGCTTGATGGGAATTTGTGACATTATCTTTTCAGCCTTCAGCTATCAGCCATCAGCCATCAGCTTCTTTCGCGGCGCTGCGGACGGATTCAGCTCACAAGCTGAGGGCTGAAAGCTGACGGCTGAAGGCTTGTTTCTACGGCACCAGCAAAACCTTGCCGGTGGTTTTGCGTTCTTCCATGTCGATCTGGGCCTGGGCGGCTTCGGCCAGCGGATAGGTGTGCTCTGTGCGGAGCTTGAGCTCGCCTTTGGCGGCCCAGCCGAGCACTTCACTGGCGCGCCACTCAAGCTCGGCACGCGTGGCGATGTAGTGCCAGAGCGTGGGCCGGGTAAGAAAGAGCGAACCTTTGCTGTTGAGCAGACTGGGCTCGAAGGGCGGAACGGAACCGCTGGAAGCGCCAAAGAGCGCCAACAGCCCGCGAGGATGCAGGCAGTTGAGACTGCCATCGAAGGTGCTCTTGCCCACCGAGTCGTAGACCACGTCAACGCCCTTGCCGCCGGTGAGGCGCTTGACCTCGGCCTCGAAATCTTTTTCGGTGTAGAGAATCACGTCGGAGGCGCCGGCCTCGCGAGAGAGCTCAGCTTTCTCTTTAGTGGAGACGGTAGTGATGACGCGCGCGCCGATGCGAGCGGCGATCTGCGTGAGAAGCAGGCCGACACCGCCTGCTCCGGCGTGGACCAGCGCCGTATCGCCCTTCTTGAGCGGATAGGTGGAAAAAGCAAGATAGTGCGCGGTCATGCCCTGCAACAACGCGGCAGCGGCGTGCTCCAGACTTAGACCTTCGGGAATCTTGACCAGTTGGGCCGCGGGAACGAGAGCATACTCGGCGTAACTTCCAATCACAGCGACGGACACGACGGCGTCGCCTGCTTTGAATCCGTTGACACCGGGGCCAAGCTCTTCCACCGTGCCGGCGGCTTCGCTGCCCGGGATCATGGGGAACGAAGCTTTGTAGACGCCCTTGCGAAAGTAGATCTCAATGAAGTTGACGCCAGTGGCTTCAATGCGGATGAGCACCTGGCCTGCCTCAGGTTGGGGGATGGGCAGGTCGGCGAGCTCGAGGGCTTCGGGTCCGCCTGCG
>CAZANC010000357.1:0-2963 GCA_964486495.1 uncultured Occallatibacter sp. | reverse complement strand
ATCGTCCTCACCACCAGCACCAGCGAGGCCTACAGCTTTCTCTTCCGCCTGCTCTGCGATTCCGGCGACGAAGTCCTCATCCTCCAACCCGGCTACCCCCTCTTCGACTTCCTCGCCGCCCTCGACGACGTCCGCCTCAAGGCGGTGCCGCTGGTCTACGAGAACGGCTGGCAGATCGACCCCGAAAGCATCCGCCGCGCCATCACTCCGCGCACGCGCGCCATCGTCGTCGTGCACCCCAACAATCCCACCGGCCACTTCACCAAAACCTCCGAGGCCGAGCAACTCGCCCGGCTCTGCCGCGAGTTCCGCCTCCCCCTCATCGTCGACGAGGTCTTCCTCGACTACAGCTTCAGCCCCAACCTTGCGGACTCGAACTTCCCCGCCCAGCCCGACAACCCCGCGCAGCCCGCGAACCCCACCGCGCAACCCGCCACTTTCACCGCGCAGCCCCAGAGCTTCGCCCGCGGCCTCGAAGGCGTCCCCGTCTACGTCGTCAGCGGCCTCAGCAAAATTGCCGCCCTCCCGCAGATGAAGGCCGCCTGGATTGCCGTCATACCCGCCGTCAACGAGGCTCCCTACCAAGCCCGCGCTCAAGCCCCCGGCCAACCTCCCGACCAATCCCTCGCCCGCCTCGAAGTCATCGCCGACACGTTCCTCTCCATGAACGCCCCTGTCCAGTGGGCTCTGCCCGCGTGGCTCGCCGGCCGCTCCGCCATCCAGCAGCAAATCCGCGGCCGAGTCGCCGCCAACCTCGCCGTCCTCGACCAAGCGATCGGGACCGTAGACGCCGTTCAGCGCCTCGCGGTCGAAGGCGGCTGGTACGCCATCCTCCGCATCCCCGCCCTCCAACCCGACGACCACACGGTTCTGGCTCTCCTCGATCGCGGAGTCTGGGTCCATCCCGGCTACTTTTTTGGCCTTCCAGAAAGCGGCTGGCTCGTTCTCAGCCTGCTCCCGCCTGAGCCCGAATTTAGTAACGGAGTTGCCATCCTGATTGACTACTTGGGAACGAATCACGGTCGTAACAGTTGAGACCGGCAACAACAACCATTTCTTGAACTAATTCCTATAACTTATTGAAAATATTTACTCGTCAACAAGATCCGGCCCGCCCTCTGAACTTTGCAAAAACGGATTCCCCCCCCGCTCCTGGCCAATCGTCGTCAGCGGCCCATGCCCCGGCAAAACCCTCGTCTCATCGGGCAGCGCCATCACCCGCGTCTTTAGCGACGCCATAATCTCGTCAAAATTCCCGCCCGGAAAATCCGTCCGCCCAATGCTGCCGGCAAACAGCGTGTCCCCGGCAACCAGCAGCTTCAGCGGCGCAAAGTGCAGGCACACCGAGCCCTGCGTGTGTCCCGGCGTGTGCAGCACCAGCGCCGGATAGTGCTCCAGCCCCACCACCTGGCCCTCGGCCAGCCCTTCGTCCGGCGGCGCAGTCTCCGGAGCCCGCACGCCGAGCCATCCCGCCTGCTCCTCCATCATGTCGAGCTGCGGCAGGTCGGCCGCGTTCATAAAGATCGGCGCGCCCGTCAGCCGTTTCAGCTTCAGCGCTCCGCCCACGTGGTCAATATGCCCATGCGTCACCAGAATCTGCTTCAGCTTCAGCCCCTGGTCATTCAGGCGCTTCGCGATCCGGCTCACGTCGTCCCCGGGATCGATCACGATCGCCTCGCGGCTCTCCTCATCGCCCAAAATCGTGCAGTTGCAGGCCAGCGGACCAACAGGAAACGACTCGAAGATCATGGCTTCATTTTAGGCGCAGCAGCCCGCCTCGGCGATCGGGCCAACCCGCCCCAACCGACGCGCAGCCCGCCTTGCACAGTCGACCAACTCTGCTTCAGCGCCAGCCCATGCGGTAATCGACCCAGAGGATGTGCGAATAGAGGATTCGCGACTTGATTAGATCGCCGGCTCTACACTTCGGGAGCTGCGCCATCTTCAGCCCCAGCCAATGCTACCCGCTCACGCTTGTGGCAAAAAATACGCGTCGACTGCGCGCATCAAGGCAGCACAATTGATCTCCGGCGGCCGGTCTTCGTATTGAGCGGCCCACAAAACCTGGTTCACAAGATCCCGCGGTTGGCACGCCCGCAACTCCTGCTGCCTCGTGTCGCGAATCATAACGATCAGCTCATCCAGCAGCCCCGCGTCGACTTCCAGGCCATTGTCGCCGGCAACGCGGCGGAATATCTCCGAGAACTGTCCATTTGAAATCGCGCCCAGCCCGATCTTTGTTTGGATCCTTCGCAGGAACGCGGGATCCATCACCTTGGCCGGATCGATGTTTGACGCAAATACCACCAGCATTTCAAACGGGATCTCAATCTTCATTCCGCCCACCAGCGTCAGAAACTCGATCCCGCGGTCAAGAGGAACAACCCAGCGATTCAGCAATTCGTCAGGGGCCACTCGCTGCCGCCCGAAATCATCAACAATCAGGACCCCATTGTTGGCTTTCATCTGCGGTGGTCCGTCATAGCATTTTGAAATTGGATTGAATTGCAGATCCAGCATTTCGATGGTCAACTCTCCGCCGACCGTAACCGAAGGTCGATGGCAGCGCACCCAGCGCTCATCCCGATTCTCCGCTTCCGTTTCCTCCATGCGTTTATGAACCGCTGGATCGTAGACAGTAATAATCTGGCCATCCACTTCAAGCGCATAGGGAATCCATACTCCATCCTTGGCCAGCACGCGCGACAAGGAATCGGCAGCGGCAGTTTTTCCAACGCCCGGCGGACCATAGAGGAAGATTCCCGACCCGGAGTTGATTGCCGCTCCAAACTGCGCCAGGATTTTCGGGTCCATCACCAGGTGCGCGAAGGCCTGCTCCACATCCTCCTGGTGAACCCTCACGTTGCGCACCCTCTGTTTCTTCACTTGCTCAACGTAGCTGGCCAGAGTCACCGGCGCAGCTCCCGCATAGTGGCTCTGCGCCAGCAGTTCCAGCGCCCGCG
>CAZANC010000356.1:0-2967 GCA_964486495.1 uncultured Occallatibacter sp. | reverse complement strand
CCTCGGCCACGCGGTCATACCAGGGGCGCAGATCGCGGAATCCCCAAACCCGCGCCGTGAAGATGGGCTCGATAAGAAACGGCGCCATTTCTGTCACTGGAATTCCCTCTGAATACTGCCCCGGCTCTCTTGCCATCCTCACTCTAGCAGACCGATCGACAGCCCCAGGTAAGCTCGCCGCGAAACCCATTTTGCGCAGAAAAATCCGTCCGCGAACAGGAATCCAGCAGCTATTCTCATTCCATGCTGCACTCCGCGATCTTCAACGACATGTTCCAAATGCAGCTTCCCTTTCTGGAGAAGCTGCTTCGTCCCGCCATCGTCTACCTGGCGCTGGTGGTGCTGCTGCGCATCTTCGGCAAGCGCGAGCTGGCGCAGCTCAACCCGTTCGACCTTGTCGTTCTGCTCTCCCTCTCGAACACCGTGCAGAACGCCATCATCGGCAACGACAACTCCCTCTCCGGGGGAATCATCGGGGCCGTGGCTTTGTTGGCCGTGAACTGGCTGGTGGTGCGCGCGCTCTTCAGCTCGCCCAAACTCACGCGAATGTTCGAGGGCCGCGCCACTATTCTCATCCGCGACGGAAAGGTCGACGAGAAGGCGCTGCAGCGCGAGTCGCTCTCGCAGCAGGAACTCCTCGACGTGATTCACCGCCAGGGCTTCGACAGCGTCCAAAAAGTGCAGCGGTGCGAGCTGGAGCCAAACGGAACGTTTTATGTGGAGGCCTTTGAGCCCTCCGTGGCCGACCGGCAACATGACGAGTTGCTCGCGCGCCTCGACGGCCTTCAGCGCCAGATTGCCGCGCTTCGTCCGCAGCCCGCCGGCGAATAGTCCATGGCTTCGGCCCCTCCGTGCATTTACCGCAAAACCTCGATGGCAACGCCCGCCTTGACTCGTATCCAGGTTTTGTCCGTGGTCCAGGCGGCGGCCTTGCGAGCCGATGCAAGCGCAAGGCAGGCACGGTCGCCGAGCGAGATAAACGGGGCGAGCAAATTCAGTTGCGCGGCCAGTTCGGCCCCATAGCGCTCGAATGGAACCACCTCGACTCCGCTTAAAATTCCCGCAAGCTCCTCGGGCGCGAGAGAAGCAGGACTGCGTTGGAGTTTGGTCAGCACCTCACACCAATTCACTGAACTAATTGCAATTTCAGTATCGGCCCCCTGGCTGGTAGCATCGAGCGCCGTCTCCACGCGCTCTCCGCCTGGCTCTTTAAGGATCATGGCCAAAACGGCGCTTGCATCGAACACGATATTACTCACCTTCGGCCTCACGTCTTGCCTCTTCGTGCCGTTCGTCGAGAAACTCGTCGAGAATTCCCTTTAACGTCCCGCGCTTTTTCAGAATCCGCGCCCGAACTCTGTCCAGAATCATCTTCCGGCTAAAGATCCGGATCTCGCCGTCGTCCGCGATCACAGTGAGCCGCTCGCCCGGCGCCATGCCGAATTCCTTCCGAATGGAGGCAGGCAGAACAATTCTGCCACTTTCACCAAGAATTACCGTTTCAGTCATAATCTGACACTCCATTGAGATTATGGCACAAATTTCAAATTCTGCCATTTCCCTTCTTATTTTCCATTCTTTTCAAAGAGTGACAAGATTGCCCGATGGGCTTCGCTCAAGCACGGATGGCGGCCGCAGGCGCGGCTGCCTGAATGGCAAATTACTCCCACTCAATCGTGCCCGGCGGCTTCGACGTAATGTCGTACACCACGCGGTTGATCCCGCGCACTTCGTTCACAATGCGGTTGGAGATTCGCTTCAGCAGATCGTATGACAGCGGAGTCCAGTCGGCGGTCATGCCGTCCTCCGAATGCACGGCGCGGATGGCGCAGGTGTACGCGTAGGTGCGCTGGTCGCCCATCACGCCCACGCTCATCACCGGCAGCAGCACGGCGAAGCTCTGCCAAATCTTTGTGTAGAGCCCGGCGGCCTTGATCTCGGCGACAACGATCTCATCGGCCTCCTGCAGCAGGGCCACGCGCTCCGGCGTGACCTCGCCCAGAATGCGCACCGCCAGCCCCGGCCCTGGAAACGGCTGCCGGCTCAGGATCTCCTCGGGCATACCCAGGTCGCGCCCGATGCGGCGGACCTCATCTTTGAACAGGTCGCGCAGCGGCTCGATGAGTTTCAGTTTCATCCGTTCCGGCAGCCCGCCCACATTGTGGTGGCTCTTGATGGTCTGGCTCGGTCCCTTCACGCTCGACGACTCGATCACGTCGGGGTAGAGCGTTCCCTGCACCAACCAGTCGAGTTTGCCCTCGGGTCCGCCGGTCTCCTGCGCAATGCGATTGGCCTCGTCCTCGAAGACCGCGATAAACTCCGCGCCGATGCGCTTGCGCTTCACCTCGGGATCGGTCACGCCGGCCAGCCGCTCAAGGAACCGCGCACTCGCGTTCACACCTACGATATTCAGCCCCAGCTTGCCGCGCAGATTCTCCTGCACACTCACAAACTCGTTCTTGCGCAGCACGCCGTTGTTCACAAAGATGCAGGTCAGCCGGCTGCCGATTGCCTTGTGCACCAGCACTGCCGCCACAGACGAGTCCACGCCGCCTGAAAGCCCGCAGATCACATGGCCCTCGCCTACCTTTTCGCGGATCGAGGCGACCGTGCTCTCGATAAAGTGAGCCGCCGTCCAATCGCCGCGCGCTCCGCAGATGGTAAGGAAGTTCCGAATGAGTTGCGGGCCCAGCGGCGTGTGGTGCACCTCGGGATGGAACTGCACCGCCCAGATGCCGCGCCCCTCGTTGGCAATGCCGGCCAGCGCATTCTGCGTGACGGCAATTCGGCGAAAGCCTGTGGGCAGCGTAGCCGCCTCGTCGCCGTGGCTCATCCACACTTGAATCGCCGGTGGCAGGCCCGCGAACAGCGGCGTCGACAGGTCCTCCAGAGTCACTTCCGCGTGACCATATTCGCGCTTGGGCGCAGAGAGCACCTTGCCGCCCAGGTGATGCACGATGAAGTGCA
>CAZANC010000355.1:0-2968 GCA_964486495.1 uncultured Occallatibacter sp. | reverse complement strand
CGGTCCGTTTTTGTGTAGAAGCGCATCATGGACCGAGTATGCGCCAAAAGCGCTTGATTATCGGCAAATGGAAGATGCGGAGAATCAGGCACTTAGAGATTTTCTAGCTTGACTCGGGACAGGCTCCGGGAACGGAGTGGGCTCCCGGCGATGTTTTGGGATAAGGATAGGTGTGATGGCCGGAAGGGCGTTGAGCCGGCTGTGCTCACGGATAATGTCTTAAGAAAGAAGATGCCGGGATTTCGTGAGGCGGGTCGTTGAAACGATATGTCATTCTCTTGTTCGCCGGCACCCTCTCCGCTTTTTGCCAGAGCAACAGCGGAGAATTGCGAGTCCACGTAGCCGATCCCTCGGGCCACGGCATTCAGGTGACGATTCATCTTCTCAGCCAGGCCAACGAGTACGCCGCCGATCTTGAAACCGACACGCAAGGCAATCTTGAAATAGCAAGACTTCCTTACGGCATTTACCGTTTGAGCATCGACCACTCAGGATTCGGAACATTCGTCGAGACTGTCTCGATTCGTTCGTCGCTACCGATCGCGCGTTTCATCTCGCTGAAGCTCGCCACTGTGGAACAGACCGTCGCGGTGAAGGCAGCCAACACCCTGATCGATGCCGAGCAGCCCGGCGATGTAGACCAGGTTGGCTCTTTCTTTATCAAGCACCGCCTCAGCTCGATTCCCGGCCGATCGCTGCAGGACCTTGTGAATTCGCAGCCGGGCTGGCTCTATGAAGGAAATGCCGTGCTTCATCCGCGCGGGTCGGAGTATCAGACACAATTCGTGGTTGACGGCATTCCGTTAACGGACAATCGATCTCCGAGCTTTGGGCCGGAGATTGAGGCCGACGACGTTCAGTCCCTGAGTATCTATACGGCTGGGATTCCGGCCGAATACGGCAGGAAGATGGGCGGGGTGATTGAGGTGAACACCGTGCAGGATGCCCAGCCGGGATGGCATGGAGAGCTGGCGCTGGCGGGTGGCAGTTTCGACACCGGAAGCGCTTTTGCGAAGGGGCAATACACCGCGGGCAAGAACACGTTGGGCGGCAGCGCAAGTGGAAGCATGACCGCTCATTACCTGAATCCCGTGGTTCCACAGAACTTCTCAAATACCGGCACGCTCGGCGACTTTTCGGTGCGCTATGAGCGCGACCTCACGGGGAACGACCGTTTTAGCGCGAACGTGCGGCACGAATTGTCGCGTTATAACATTCCGAACGAACAGGTGCAGCAGGCGGCGGGCCAGCGGCAGACTGCGGACAACATCGAAACCATGGGCATCGCCTCGTACGAGCACACTTTCTCGCAGAACACGCTGGCGAAGCTCGCAGGCATGGTGCGCGACAATGCAAACGACTTCAATTCAAATCCGGATTCAACGCCTGTCGAGGTTTTCCAGCACAACCGATTTCGCGAGGGCTATCTCAAGGCCCTCGTGGTTGCCGACCGGGGCCGGAGCGAGTGGAAGGGCGGTTTCGAGTCCGATAACACAGTCCTGCATGAAAATACGAGCTACGTCATCACCGATCCCACGCAATTCGACGATGGGACACCGCTTACCCTCGCGTTCGCCGGGCAGAGACCAGACCTGGAGCAGTCGGCATTCGTCGAGGATCTCGTTCGTCTCGGAAATTGGTCGATCAACGCCGGACTCCGATGGGATCATTATCAGCTCCTACTCAACAAGCAGGCGATCGAGCCACGATTTTCGATCTCGCGCTATTTTCCGTCGGTCAATCTGGTTCTGCATTTTGCCTACGATCGGGTTTTTCAAACGCCGTCGTTTGAAAACATTCTGCTCTCCAGCTCAACGCAAGTTGACTCCCTGGCCCCCACGACGTTTCTTCGGCTGCCGGTGGAGCCGTCGGCCGGAGACTATTTTGAGGGCGGACTAACGCAAGGGCTCTTCGGCAGGGCGAAGCTCGATATCAATTATTTCCGCAGAGACGTTGACAACTATGCCGACGACGACCAGATCGACAACACGAGCATCAGCTTCCCGATTGCTTTTCGGAAGGCGATTATCTATGGCGCTGAGGGCAAGCTTGATTTGCCTGATTGGCGAAAATTCTCAGGATTCGTCAGCTATTCCTACCAGGTGGGCAACGCATGGAATCCAGTGACCGGGGGACTCTTTCTCGGCGATGACGCAACCGCTGCAGAAACGCAGCTCTCCGGGCACTTCCCGGATTCGCAGGATCAACGCGATACGGTGCGCGGCCGTTTGCGCTACCAGGTTCATCGCAGAATCTGGCTGGCGGCCGGAATCCAATACGACACCGGGCTTCCATTCGAGTTCGATGGCGATCCATCCACCGTGCTCGCCGAATATGGACAACAAGTCCTGAACCGCATTAACTTCGATCGCGGACGAATTGATCCCTCCTTTCAGGTGAACGCCTCGGCAGGCGCGGATCTCTATAGCTCCGAAAGAGTCCATGTACAGCTTCAGGCCGACGGACAGAACCTGAATGATGTACTGGATGTGATCGACTTTGGCGGATTGTTCTCAGGAAATGCGATTGGGCCGCCGAGGAACTATCTGCTTCGCTTAACGACGACGTTTTGAATCCGCCCGTCTCGAGCTGATTTTCTCGAATTACGCCCCAGCGATAGTCCGAATCTACAGAAGGTTCAACAATGCACGGAGGCAGCCGCGTTGACTGCTCGCGGCAGCTCTCGAAGAGTGATCAATTCTCGGTGGCATTCATCGAGCAGTCATCGGCGCTGAAAAGCCGGCAAGACTCCTGCGTTCTGGTGAGCGGGTAGGGGCGTGGATTTGATTTCGTTCGGCGCGGCCTTTCGATTCGAGCCCCGATACAAGACCGAGCGGGCCCGGGTTCGTGCGACCCCCGGTCCCCAAAGGCGAGGGACCGGGGGCACCCATCACTTGCCCGTATATTCCTGGAACAGGTCAGGGAACTCCTTGCGGAGAGCTTCGACTTTGGGCCGGTCGCAGACCAA
>CAZANC010000354.1:0-2975 GCA_964486495.1 uncultured Occallatibacter sp. | reverse complement strand
CCGAGTGCTCCACCTGCGCCCAGGAAGGCTTCTACGCCTACTACAAAACCAAGGCCGGATGGACCCCCGCGCAGATTCGCGCCGGCATCGCCCGCCACGAGTACGAATCTATTGATCTCGACAAGCAGTAAGCGGATCTCCGGGACCTTCAGCAATTCTCAAGGTCTCGGAAACAAACCTAACGGCCGATTCCAATCCAGTATTGGAAAACGACTGCCCCAAATCCGCTGGTCATCTCAGTTACCTTCGGACCTGGGTCGCCGTAGATTTCAAATGCGGCCGGCTTTGAGACCTCAACGAGCTTGGGCACCCATTGCCGCACCGCCGGTCCCATGAAGTGCGCCTCCAGAGCGCTCGAATCCACGTAGGTTTCGACGAGCCGGAAGTGCTTTCCGTCGGCACTCGAGAACCACTCATACCCCAGCGTGCCGGGCTCCGCCTGGCTTACCGAAGTCATCGTTTGTGCAATGCTCTTGAACGCTTCCAGTTGTCCGTCATTCACCACCAGGTCGACCGTAAGCCGAACTACTTGCTTTTCCATTCCGCCGCCCTTTCCGATGCCGTCTTGAACAGCATCCTGAAACACTATCACCGGGAATCGGGCGTTGAATGGGAAATCGGCGTAAAATAACGAGATGCAGCATGAGCCACTCGGCTCTGTGTGCACCCAGCGGCGCTTCGGGACCATCAAACAAGGAGCCGCGAAAAATGGGGGCGTCACGGTTTCGACGGGATCGATTGCGGCATGGGAGGCATGTCGGGGTGTGGGCACCCGTAATCGCCTGCAAAACTAAAGTTGCCAACGATAATCTGGCACTTGCAGCTTAATTAACTAAGCTGCCGTCTTCCACGGCTTCGCCTATGGGCTGTGAGCGGACGTCATTCAGTAGGCTGGCGCAAACGGCTCGGTCCGTGTCGTTTTGCGCGAGATCATCGGACTAGTTCTCGTCGCATCTTGTCCGTTCTTAAGCGCCGTGAGCGAATCCAATCGAATCGGACACAGCATGGACTCTCCCGGCTGACAGCGATTTCGGACGCGGGTTCGACTCCCGCCGCCTCCACCAAGTTCTTATGATCAAGTGTTTAAGTCGATTTCGCGCGCACACGGCGAGAGTCAGCAATCCCTTCCATGGCGTCCGAAGCCACTTGATCCTGGCTTAGGCCGCCAAATAGACTGCGCAAAATCCTCTTGGAATCAAAGGCGACACGTTCGGAAATCGAACCTACTTAGGTTGCTGTTGATCTCCCGTTTGGGCGTGCTTGATTGCGCCTACCAGTTCGGACAGGTGAGCTGGATCCACATCGCTGACCGCGATTGCTTCGAGATCCTCAGTGCTGAAGCCCATCACATGAAATCCCGAACTTTCTGCCGGCAACTCATTCGCCTCCGCCTTGCCGGACCTTTGTCGGAGAAAGACAGAGACGCGATGCTTGCCAATGCTGTAGACCAGTTGGGCTGCGGGCTGGTTGCCAAGGTAGGTCAGGTTCGCGCCATCGAGAGTGGTGTCACTCGGCAGGCCTTGAGGCAGATTGAAGCTGAACGGGATTTTGCCCTGGAACCACGGCTTAACCGTGTGCCGGTCGGTGGAAATGACCTGCAACGGTTGGCTATCGGCAAGCGTGGCAACGTGCTGATCGAAGACTTCGGTGACAAGTGCAGCGTGTTCAGCTGATGTCCTCTCGGCCCTTTGCGCGGTGCGCTGAATGAATACCAAGCTCAAAGAAACAAGAAGAATGGCAGCCGCGGCGGCCCAGCCGAGCGATCCAAATCGACCGAATGAACGCGATGGAGGGATGGGGGCCGTGCGGATACCTCGCGGCTGTAACTGCGAATTCGTTTGGGATGCAAGAAGCGCGAGCCGCTCGCGAAGTTCCGGCGGTGGTGTGTAGCGATGCCCTGCTCTTGCCGTGGCGGACTTGAGCAGGCTTTGATACAGAGCATTTGAAGTACAGGACGGGCACCCGGCAAGATGCTGGTTTGCGCTGGCGAGTTGGTCCGCTGTGAGCTCACCGTCTGCGAGCGCACTAAGGATGTCGTGAGACAGATGATCGGTCATGGGCGAAACTCCCTTGACGATCCGTGTTGAGTCTCAAGTGCAGCACGAAGGGCCACGCGTGCCCGTGCAATCCGGGACATGACCGTTCCAATTGGAATTTCAAGGGCAGTGGCAATCTCTCTGTACTTCATCTCTTCCACGTCGCAGAGGAGAACCACTTCGAGCAACGGCGGAGGTAGTGTTTCCATGGCGGCGATTAGCGCGGTTCGGTCTGCCAGCTGAAGCAGGTTTGTTTCCGGAGTCTGCCGGTCAATGGCGGCCTCGGGATACTGCGCTGGCCCAGACTCGCCGCTTTCATTCAACTCGTCCTCAAGGGCGACCGTACGCCTGGCCGCCAGACCCGCACGGGAGGTGAGATAGGTATTGCGGAGAATACGGAATATCCACGCCTTGAAGTTGGTTCCCGGCTCGAATGAGTCGAATCCGCCAAGGGACTTCAAGAATGTCTCTTGCACCAGGTCCTCCGCATCCGTGGCGTTGCGGCAGAGCCAAAAGGCCACGTTATAGAGCGAAGGAAGCAGCGGTAACGCCAGTTCCTCAAAACCCGATTCTTGGCGGCCTGTTTCGCGAGCCGATTGCTTCCATGGCAACCGCATTGCCTCATGCTAATTCATCATCTCTCCAATGATGAGAACTGGCAGCCGGCAAAATTATTCCCATTTTTCCTGGAATAAAGGTCGCGGAGCCCAGTTTACCTCGGTGGAGGATCTTCGATGAAGGATACGAATCGCGTCAATCAAGCTCAACCGCATGCTCAGCAAGCCGACATTGCTGAATCGACACAGCCCAAGTCAGAATCAGACCCGATTGCGAATGACGGAATCGACCGGCGAAACTTTCTGAGCTGCATGGCGTGGGCAGGTACCGGCCTGCTGTGGACGATGGCGGGCGGCGTGCCGACGTCTAAATTGTTTGCGG
>CAZANC010000353.1:0-3038 GCA_964486495.1 uncultured Occallatibacter sp. | reverse complement strand
ATGGCATTCTGCGGCAGTTGTGGGAACCAGTTAGCGAACGACGAGCGCTTTTGCTCGAAGTGCGGAGCCGACCAGAAATGCGCCGATCTCAAGCTATTTTCCTCAGGGCGGCGCACCTCGAGCCGTCGCCTGGCCAGACAGCGACTACGACACCGTGTGGACGGTGACGCTCGACGGCGAAGGGAACCTGAACGTCAACAACTCGGAGTGTGAAGGCATCGAATCAGCTGCGCTGCCGGCCACGGCCCCTCAATTCTGATTGGACACGCGTGGGTCATTGGCTTTGAAATGGATGCAAAAAAGATTTAGAGCAGAGGCAAGTGGGGTCGGGGTATATTGGTCCACAGCCGAGAGGCAAATGGGATTTCCAGCCAAGTTCATTGTTACCCAGTGGAGAATCTATAGAAAGCTGGGCGCAATCGAACGGAAACTACGTGGTAGAGAGGGGACAAATATGCGATTTGGAACTCGTTGGGTGGCATTGTTGTCTCTAGCGCCCTATCGCTTTGACACTGCTCTACGCTTGCTCCTGTTTATGCTGCTCATGTCATGCGCACTTCCAGCGGCATCTGCACCGCCTACGACGACTGAGAGGCTCCAAACCCTTGCGCAAACGATCACATACGATTGGGCAAAAACGCATCCGCTCGCTGCGACATCACTGGGTCTTAGCGACGAAGACGGCCAGCTCGATACGCCGTCTGAGGCCGAGAATGCTCGCGATCTCGCGATGATCCGCGGCTGGGAGAACGACCTTGCGTCAATTCCGCTTGATGGTGCGTCGCTCGTGGACGTGGACGACGCAAAGCTGCTTCATGCCCAACTCATGAGCTTTGAGCGCCAGTACCTTGTCTACAAGACCTACGAAAAAGATCCGTCGGGGCCATCGGTAACGATCATGGGTGCGATCTTCGTGCAGTTCCTGCACCTGCCAATAGCCGGCACGGCGGGCGCTACCCCGGCCGACGTCGCCGCCGCGTGGCAGAAGATCTGCGATCGGCTGGCCGGCGCGCCGGCGTACATTGCCGCAGGCAACGCGCTGGTCACGCACCCGGGACACCTCTACGGCGTGACCGGCGCCGAGGAGCTTGCAGGAGCGCCGAGTTTTTTCGGCGGGGCGTTGACGGATGCCGCCAAGGAGCAGTTGCCCGCCGATCGCTACGCGGAGTTCGTCAAGGCGCGCGACGCGACGCTCGCAGTGATCGCGCAGACCAAGAAGTACATCGACGATCATGCGGCATCGTGGCCCGAGAACTATGCGATGGGGCGCGCCGCTTACGACGCGATGCTCCGCGACGAAGAGCTGCTGCCGTTCAACTCCGACGACATCGAGCGCATGGGGCGCGACGAGCTTGCGCACGGATGGGCCGTGCAGATCTGGATGGAAGAACTCGCCGCTGAGCGCCACACTCCGATCGGGCCAGAGAGCGGCGGCGGTCTTGCTCCCGGCGGCGCCGCGCTCATCGATTACTATCGTGCCCGTATTGCGCAACTGCGGGACTTCGTCACGCAGCATCACGTGGTGGATGTGCCGGCGTGGCTCGGCGAGATGGCGGTTATCGAGACGCCGAAGTTTCTGCAGCCGGTATCGCCGGGCGCATCAATGAATCCGCCGCTGTTGTTCAGCAAGGGCACAACCGGCTTCTACTTCATCACTCCTCCGGTATCGCTTGCGGAGGCAGCGAAGAATCTGGACGCCAATGAGGACTTCGACCGCGATCGCATCCTCTCGACGGGGGCGCATGAAGCGATGCCGGGCCACTTTATGCAATTGTCGATCGCGCGCCGCCATCCGGACTTCGTCCGCAAAATCCAAAGCAGCGGCGAATTCGAGGAAGGCTGGGCGTATTACGGAGAAGAACTCTTCGTGCAGCTCGGCCTTTACGGCGACGATCTCGATGCTCGCTACTACACGGCGCAGTGGGAACGGGTGCGCGGCGCCCGGGCAATCGTCGATCCCGAGCTGGCCAGTGGCGACTGGAGCTTCGATCAAGCGGTTCAATTCTTCGCGCACGAGACCGGCTTCTCGCCGGAACAGGCGAAAGCAGCTATCTCCGGCATCGCCCTGGGACCGGGTTACGTGATTTCGTATACGGCAGGCCGCGCGCAGCTCGAAACACTGCTGTCGGAGTACTGGGCCAAAGCGGGCGCGGGCGCATCGCTGCTCGACTTCCACGACCGGCTCTTGTGCTACGGGTCTACACCTTTCTCCATTGTCGGCCCCGAATTGCTCAACGACCTTGCCAAGCCGCTCGCCGAGGTTCGCGCCGGCGCCGCATACTGATGCGAGTGTGGCGGCATCTACGGCGATTTTTCCGGAACCGCTTTAGTGATTTTTGCGGGGCTGTCAGAGAGCGGGGAAAAGGAGGGCTAGTGTCTGAAAGAAATGTGTTCCCTCCGAGCGTCTTTTGGGTCACATCCTCGAATATTGCCGCCCTCCTATGTTTTCTGCAACTCGGCGCAATGACCAGCCTGTTGGCGGGCCGAACGGGATTTGCTATCGTCGCCCCAATTTCACTCATGGCAGCTTTGGTAAGCGGATATTGGCTGGCACGACAAGAAGGAATACCAGCCAGCATGCGCTGGTGGCCTGTCTGTCTTACTCTGGCTTTGCTCGCTTCGGCACTTCTGCTTTCGTCATTTTTTTATGACTTCTCCTGGGATGGACAGTGGTATCACCAGTCAGGGATCATCAGCATTGCCCGCGATTCGAACCCTCTGTCCGACCCGCTGGGAAGCTTTGCCCACACTCAACTCCATGGCCAGCTCTATGAGGTGCACTACGCAAAGGGCCCCTGGTATTGCGCGGCCACGATTTTCGCCACAACGGGCCGAATCGAGTTGGGCAAATGCATGAACTGGCTCATTCTGATGGCGACATTCCTAGGCACGCTGGCCGCATGCTTGAGCGGAGGTTTGCCTCGTAGCCGGGCACTCGCAATTGCAGCCGTGGTTGCAATCAATCCCGTCGCCATCAGCGAGCTCACTACTTTTTTGGTGGACGGCGTGATGGCGTCTTCTCTGGTTCTGGCAACCGT
>CAZANC010000352.1:0-3042 GCA_964486495.1 uncultured Occallatibacter sp. | reverse complement strand
CGTTGCGTAGTAATACCAGTCATCAGCATAGAAGCCGAGCCTGAATAGATAAGGCGACGTGGAAAGGACGATTAGGCCAAAAAGAATCGCGCTGTCCACAACCCGTGGCCGATCAGACAGCTTCTTCATTTTCACTGCCCTGCCCCATGATTCGTATCGTTCGGAATCTCGCCGTTCGGCTCGGATTCAGCTGAGACTTCCATATTGCCTCCCGGCTGCCAAAGACCGCGCGCGATGATTCACAATTTCATTGTTGCCCGGTTTCCGTCTCCAGTGGGAACGCCAGCAAGAAGGGTGGCGACAGACAAGGTTAGAACCGGCCCAATAACACTGAAAACGGGCCGGCAAACATTTCCAAGACTGCCCGCGTAACCACCGAGGCCCAATGTAAGCAATGCCGTTGCGATCGACGCAGCGACCCAGGGTTTCGGTAATCGGTTCAAGCGGATGACTCCAAGCGGCAGAAGCCAGCCAAAGGCGTACCAGAATTCCTGGTCCGTAAATTCCTTCAAAATCGCAACCGTGCAACTGCCCTCGCAACCCCACCACGCCGCCATTGCCAAGGGCGAAATGGTCGACCCCGCAACCATCCGGTGCGCCAGGACCACTGATGCTGCACTGGCGCCCGCAAGAGCCGCTACCCAAAAGAGCTGCGGATACGTCCTGTCGACCCTCTTCGAGGTAAACCACCATGTCGCCGCGAAGAGTGTGGAAAAAAGCATGAAACTCTGCTTGGCAAATCCGCCTGGGATGCCGATGAGAGGAAGCAACCACCATCTCCTTGAAAACAACGCCCAGGTAATGGCCATCATGAGACATGCTTCCGATGAATCCACAAGGCCCGTAAGGAACAAGTTCGGAACAACCCAATTGAGCAGATAGAGTGTGCACCCGAGAAGCGCGATGGGTAAATCGCGCAGCACGCGGAGTCCGATCAACAGAAACAAGAATGCGGCGGTAGCGCAAAACAGGCAATTCGACATCAACAGCCCGAAGAAGACCGGATTCCATGAGCCGACTCTTCCCTTGGCAAGGAGATAGAAGGGCCTCGCGATCTCGGGCACAAGCACCCTGTAGCCGAATGGAATGTCGTTCGGCCCATCCTGATGAAGGACCATGTTGTAGTAACTCACCCAGTCGGGACCTAACTCCCTTGCGTCATACCGGTTGAGAGTCGGATAACCGAGTCCGAAGGAAATCAGGAAGAAGAGTGACCACAACACTAAAGCTCTGCCCACTCCGAGGGCAGTCTCTGCGCGGTCATTGTCGATTGAAGGTTCCATTTCTCCACGTTCCGATGAACCATCCGAGTTCCCGGTTTCAGTGTTCACCAGCTTCAGCCTTTTCAATTCATCTCCATCCGCCGAGGCAGAGGTACCAGAGCAGCCAGCAAATAGAAAGCCGCGGCCGTCAGCACGCAGGTTCCAATGCTGGTCTCCATTGAGATGAGCATGGCGACAAAGCTGCCGAGCGTACCCGCAGCGCCGTTCAGCGCCCACATCCAGGGCAGATTGTGTTCCTGGTGGATTGCCGCCATCCAACGCAGGCCGATGGGAAAACAAAAGCCCAACATGAAGCCGGGAGGGGTAATCAGCGCTAGGCAAATCAGAACTCTCTGCCACAACAGCGCCGCGGTGTGGGCGTGTATCACGGGCAGGACTAGCGCGAAATATAAAACCACCAGAGCGGCGCAGGCAGCCGGCAAGACTCTAATTTGCCACGTGGCGCTTGCCGGCCAGCGATCCGATACAAAACTT
The DNA here is from genome assembly GCA_964486495.1 of uncultured Occallatibacter sp. Lineage (GTDB taxonomy): Bacteria > Acidobacteriota > Terriglobia > Terriglobales > Acidobacteriaceae > Telmatobacter. The sequence goes on along the minus strand of CAZANC010000352.1, from coordinate 1,285 downwards.
CCAGCGCCCGCCGAGAGGATCAAGCCGGCGAGCACCACAACCATGGAGTAAACCGGTGGGCCGAGGAAGATCGATAGCTGTTGCATCATGCCCATTTCAACGCACATGAAGCCCAATCCAATGCCGACGAAATAGACAATGGCTCCCTTCGGCGCGGGACTTCTTCCACTCGGTTGCTTTAAGGCGATCCATGCGGGCAGGGCGATGACGACGATGACTAGGACAATCGCCGACAGGAAAAAGGCAAACAGACACAGGTCAGCCTGCAGATTCGACACGGGCCCGTGGTGAGAGAGGAATTTGGGCAGCGCGCGGATATGGACGGAATTAAAAAAATACGGAGAGTTGTCAAATGTTGGCGAGTAGTCCGCTCCATTTTCGTCCTGCAACCGAGCCATATCCGCCAGTGTTCTGGATTGGGATACACGGCGAAGTTCGGGAACGGTGACAGGCTCTCCAGGCAGGAAGAGCGGCGTGAACTCCATTTCGGCGGAGATTTTTTTCAGGGCGCCGATATCATCGGAGCTGAACGGCTGATTGCTGGCAAGCAACGTCGCGATCTCGCCAGATTGAATCAAGGCAAGGTGTCGTGACGGATCCGCAACGCCTTCCGAAAGCAACATGGCCCATGCGACCGAGAACAGCCGGTAAGTCTGGTTGTTCTGGGGACCGTCGTACCAGCGGCTGAAAGTGATGACGCCGCCGGGTTTCAGGTGGTCATAGAACACGCGCCAGCCGTCGACCGTATAAAGGGAGTTTTCCGAAAGCGTCATGGCGCCGGCAGTGGTAGCAGCCCAGGTGTCGACCAGCGACGCCTGGATCAAGTCGAATCGCTCGTCTGAGCGAGCGAGGAAGTTGCGCCCCTCATCGTTATACAAAGCAAAGCCTGGGATTTTTGAGAATCCGGAGTACGAATCCAGCCGCCGGGACGTCAACTTTACAATCGCACTGTTTACCTCAATGCCTACGATGCGCGTGAAGCCGCTTGCCGCGCAGTTGAGGACGTCGCGGCCGCCACCCACACCAATAATCGCCGCCGTGCCGCCGTGACGGATTTCGGCTCCGATCGAAGTGACGTCATAATGCAGGAACTGCAGAGTGGAGAGGTCACCATTAAAGTGCAACATGTTGGTTGCCGCGTCATTGTCGATGTCCAAAGTCATCTCATCGACCTGGAATGCGGGCATTTGAGAGCTAGGCCCCCACATATGTGGTTCGCCAGGCAACGATTCGTAGATGCGCACCCTGGAAATTGAGTTCCACACTTCGGCGAAGATGTGGCTGC
>CAZANC010000351.1:0-3053 GCA_964486495.1 uncultured Occallatibacter sp. | reverse complement strand
GCGCGTCGAGCTCGACAAGACGCGCCGCCGCGGCTACGCGGTCGACGACGAGGAGTTGGAAGAAGGCCTGCGCTGCATCGCTGTTCCGGTGCTGGACGCGGCGCGGCTGCCGGTGGCAGCGGTGAGCGTGTCCGGACCATCGTTCCGCGTCACCGCGCAGAAGCTGCCGGCCATCGCCAATCATTTGCTGCAATGCGTGCGCGGCATTTCAGTGGATATGGGCTACGTGCCTTCAACGCGCGCCGCACGGGCCGTCGTGAACGCATAATCGAAGGAAACGCCTGAAAGAACTTGCTTTGTCAGGTCGCGGGGACGTTACGCCTGTGACGATTTGGTCCGCAGACCCCACAAAATTAGAACCGTCGAGATGACGATCACGACTCCGACGCTCTTGAAGCCGGTCATGACAAGCGTCTCCTGCCATGGCTGCGCGATGCGCCCCGGAGCGGTGATGGGAGACAGAGCTCCAGTGCCGAAGATCGCGGCGAGCGTGGTAAAAACCCAGTTCATGTAAGTCCCGTAGAGCACGGTCCAGTATGCGGTTGCTTTGATCGCCGGCTTCAAGCTCACCGCGCTCCATGCACCGCCCAGAGCGAGCAGGAAAATGCCGTTCATCACGCCTTCCAGGTGGGCGGCAAGCCCCATGCGGACGTTGGTAAAGTGCTGTTCGAGGAATCCGGTGATCAGGCCGATCAGGAACAAGAAAATTCCATGGCCCATCAGACGGCGGCTGGCGTTTTCCATATCAAATCTCCTCATCAATCGGTGAGATTGTTGGATGAATGGGGGATTGTGCGATCCGTTTCTAACATTTGAGTGGCTCGTCGCGCAACGAGTAATGGAGGGGGCGGATTCTCAGCAAAAAAGTTCAATTCAGGGCGGGAGCTCAACCAGAGGAAAGCGTGCGGGATGGAAGGAGGAGTTCCTCGACACGAGGCAAGTGACACGCAAGATTCGCGAGCTTTCACCTTCCAGAAGCGCTTTTCGCCGTGATCATGGCCTGTTGAATTGCTGAAACAAGCGATTCAAGTTCGAACGGACCGTCATGACGATGCCCGTTGATGAAGAACGTTGGCGTTCCGTTTACTCCGCTTCGGACTCCACTTGTGAAGTCGGCGCGGACGCGGGCCTTAAAAGTTTCCTGCTTCAACGCCTGACGCATCGCGGCGGTAGATAGCCCGAGCTCTTCGCCGAGACTTGAGTACAATGCTTCACCTAACCTGCTTTGATCTTCATACAAACGATCGTGCATCTCCCAGAACTTGCCTTGTGCGCCGGCAAACTCCGCCACTTCGGCGGCGGCTTCAGCGTGAGGATGCATTTGACTCAAAGGGAAGTTGCGAAAAACAAACCGGAGTCGTTTTCCGAACTGCTTCTGAAATTGCTTGACGATGGGATAGGCCTGCCCGCAGTACGGACACTCGTAGTCGCCGTACTCCACCAGGGTCACTTCCGCGTTTTCAGGGCCTTGGGCGTGATCTTCGGCAGTGATCGGTACCTTAAGCGTGGCCACAGATTCCTCCTATTTCGGCAGATCTTCGAGCGCCTGCAGAATACCGTCCGCACCGGGATTTACAGCAATCGGCGAGCAATAACTCCAGGCAATCATTCCGTTCTTGTCGATTACAAACAGAGCGCGCTCACAAATGCCATCGGCAGCGCGGTAGGCGCCATATTGTTTGGCAACGGCTCCCTTGGGCTCAAAATCGGCGAGCAGCGGGAAATGCAGATGACGGTTCTCCGCAAATGCACCGTGACACCAGACGCCATCGACGGACACTCCCAGCAGCTCCGCTCCAAACTTTCGAAACTCAGGGAGGATCTCATTGTAAAGAGCCATCTGGTCACCGCAAACAGGGCTCCAGTCCGCCGGGTAGAACGCCAGGATTACGGGATGTCCAAGCAAGTCACTCAAAGACAGAGTTTGATCGGGCGTTACGTGCAACGTGAAATCCGGGGCCTTTGTCCCGGCGGGGAGGATCCCATCGCAGTGGATCGGAGTAACGGTGCTTACGCTGTTCTGTGCCATTCCTTTTGAGCTCCCTTCACTCGGTTTATCAACCAACTATAATCCACGGGTTTTGCCGCATCGGCAGCTTCGAAAAGGTTGGTCCTTGGTCATCGGCAAGGTATCTCCACTCATAAAGATGCAGCCGGCACCGTTCAATGGTCATCCGCACTACCGCAGATGCAAAAGGTTCTTAGCGTTTCCTGATGCGACCTTCCTTAACGTGTCGGCAGCAAGGGCACATTCGTCAGCAAGCGTTCAGGGCACCAGCACAATCTTGCCGCGGATATGTCCCTGCGCGAGCCGCGAGTAGGCTGCTCGAACCTGATCCAGAGGGAATGTCGCGGCGATCGGCACCTCCAGGGCTCCTGAGGCGATCAGCGTTGCCAATTCGGCGAGCACCGAGGCGTTTAATGCAGCGCTGCTGCCTTCTGTCTTCACTCCGTATTCGCGCGCCGCGCCGAAGTCAGCGATGGTGTCGATCCGGTCTCGCGGGATGCCGAGGTCGACCGCGAGCTTCACGTAGCCTGCCCCGTGCAAATCGATGAACGCATCGATTCTCGCCTCGGGTCTCGCCTCGCGCAACCGGTTGGCGAGGTCCGCGCCGTACGGCTCTGCCTTGACCTTGTGCGCGGAGAGCCACTGATCGTTCGCGGGGCTGGCGATGCCGATCACTGCCGCGCCTGCGCGCGTGGCGAGCTGCACGGCGATCGACCCGACCCCACCTGCGGCTGCCGACACTGCCACGGTATCACCCCTCTTCAGGGATACAGCGCGCACTGCCGCATAAGCCGTGCTGCCGGCAATCGCCAATGCCCCGGCGACCTCCCAGGGCAGCTTCGGCGGCTTGATCGTCAGATTCTTCGCCTCCGCGACGACGTACTCGGCGTGGCTCGCTCGCCGGTCGGTGAAGCCGATCACTTCGTCTCCGGCCGTGAAGTTCTCGACCCGCGGACCGACCTTTCTCACGATGCCGGCCAAGTCGCTGCCCTCGCCCGAAGGAAATGTGGCCGGCCAGATCGCATCCAACAACCCCTCGCGGATC
>CAZANC010000350.1:0-3066 GCA_964486495.1 uncultured Occallatibacter sp. | reverse complement strand
AGTTTCAACGAAGAAGAGCGGCTCATTCCGGTCTGGTCTATTGTCGCCGCCAGCCTGGCGTTTGTTCTCATCGAATACTACTTCTGGATTGTCGCGCCCTCTCAGCGCCATCATCCGCCGCAGCCGCTCGGCCTCCGCATCTACTTCAACATCTCCTGGGGCGTCGTAGCCTCTCTCTACTTCCTCATGGTTGGCTACATCAGCAAAGACGCGCCGCGCCGTGCCATGAGCTCGCGTTTCTGGATGTTCATCTGCTTCGTTATGCCGGCCGGAATCGGCGCCGTGCTCTACTTTCTCCTGCGCCAGCCCCAGGTCTCCCGCTGCCCCTCCTGCAGCACCCATGTCCAGGGCGACTTTCACTTCTGCCCCCAGTGCAATTACCAGCTCTTTGCCAACTGCGGCACCTGCTTCCGCACCGTCCGCCCCACCGATCTCTTCTGCACCAACTGCGGCCACGATCTGGCAAGCGACCAAACTCCCGCCCGCCTGCGCGTCCTGAGCGACTAGCGGGAAGCTGACGGCTGGAAGCTGATAGCTGCTTCACCCCGTACCTTCCTCTGCATTGACCCCGCCCGCTACGCTTCCTACAATCGTCTTTCCGGCCCCTATGCCCATCTCCGCGCTCATTATCGACGACGAACAACTGGCCCGCGACGAGCTCAAGTACCTGCTTGACTCCGTCGGCGACGTGGATGTCGTTGCGCAGGGATCGAACGGCATTGAAGCCATGGACCTCATCGACGAACACCATCCCGACCTTGTCTTTCTCGATGTGCAAATGCCCGGCCAGGACGGCTTCGCCGTCATTCAGCGGCTCGTGGACCGCAATCGAGCAGAATCCGCAAAAGCGGGCGGCGAAAAAGACGTCACGCCCCTGCCTCAATTCGTCTTCGCCACCGCCTATGACCAGTACGCCGTTCGCGCCTTTAATGTGAACGCCGTCGACTACCTGCTCAAGCCATTCGACCTCGCCCGCGTCTCGGAAGCTGTCGAACGTGCCAAGGCGCGCATTGCAGCGGGCAGCCCCCCGGCCGGCGCCGCGCCCGAACCCGGGATTGAATCGCAGATTGATCAGCTCCTGCGCTTGCTCAATCGGCCGCAAAACGGCGAACAGGGCCGTGCTCCCGCCAAGCTCATCGTTCAGGCGCAGAGCCGCCTGCTGCTCGTCGATCAGGCCGACATCTGCTTCGCCGCCATCGACGAAGGCGTCATTCGCATCGTCACCCGCGTCTTCGAGGGCCAATCCAAGTGCCGCACCCTTGAGGAACTCCTTGAGCTCCTCGATTCTTCGCGCTTCTGGCGCGCCCACCGCGGCTTCGTCGTCAATATCGACCAGATCCGCGAGGTCATGCCCTGGTTCAAATCCAGCTACCAGCTCAGAATGAACGACAAGCAGCAGACCGAAATCCCCGTGAGCCGCGCCCAAACCAAGCGCCTTCGCGAGCTCTTCAATCTGTAGAGTCCGTCTCTGAAATGCAGAAGAATGCGTTGTGATCCTGCGCGGCGTTCGCTGCGGCGAATTCGCGAGTTGGCGAGTTAGCGAGTCGGCAAGTCAGCGAGTTGGCGAGTTTCGAGGCCAGAGGGCTCGCAGCGACCCATTTTCAGCGGTCTCTGACCGCTAGATTTCGTGCTTCCCACCCTTGCGGAAAAGACAAGAACGCCGCAAGGATGGGGCACCCACATTGGCACATGAACAAGCGGGCAGATGCCTAGTCGTACCGCTCGAAGACAACCTGCTTCTTGTGCCAGCCGTAGCCGTCGAGAAGCTCGCGGACGCTGGAGACCATGAAGTTGAGCCCGCAGATGTAGCAGTAAATGTCGAACCATAGCGCAGCGACTGGAGTCGCCGGATCGACGGGCGCCGCGGGCAGCGATTGGCCCAGCCGTTTGGCGCGCTCTTCGACGATCTTCGCAATGTGGGCCTGTACGTGTCCACGCAGGCCCTTCCAGATATCGTCGGCGCGGCTCAGCGTGGGCAGGTAGTGGAAGTTGGGGACGCGTTCGGCCAGCGCCTCGAACTCGGCCCGGTAGTAGATGTCCGATTCGTAGCGCGTGCCGTAAACCAGCCAGATGTCTTTGCCCTGGCTGCGATCTGCGCCATCGGCCGGAAACAGCCATTGGAGATAGGCGCGCATCGGCGCAACGCCTGTTCCGGTGGCCACAAAGATGGAGTCGGTGATCGGCTCCTGCAGCACGAAGTGGCCGTGCGGCCCGTGAATCTGGATCGTAGCTCCCACGGGCAATAACGTCAGATCCGCCAGGTAATTGGAGAAGAATCCGTTCTCAACGCGGTTCACGCACAGCTCGAACTTTTTGCCGCTCGCCGCAGACGCAATGGAATAGGCACGCGTTTGCTGCTTGCCGTTCTCGTCCGGCGCCACGGCTGAAATGAACTGGCCGGGACGGTACTCGAAACTGTCACGTCCCTCGACTTCAAACAGGAAGTGATAGCACTGTGCAACCTCAGAGATGCAGTCTTTGCGCGCAAGTCGCGCCGTATAAAGCTCGCGTGCCAAGTTTTTCCTCGCCTTATAGGGAAAGTGGGGGCCGGACTCGTACCTGTTGCGATTATAGGTGGCGAGGGTCCGATGCAGCCACGCCTGCCTTGCCAAGCAATAGCACGCGCGCTGTTACTGCGCGCCCATCACCGGAACCTCGATCTCCGAATCGTGTCCCGGTCCGGAATAGATGACGGAACTGAACGGTCTTGTGCCCCGGTGTGCTCTATTGCACAGCAGGAAGGTCAGATGAACAGCAATCATTCATTAGGGGAAATGCGATGGCGAACGGCAAGGATGTCGTGGTAACTGGGGTCTCGACCGGAATCGGTTGGGGAACCACAAAGGTGCTTGTGTCAAAAGGATTTCGCGTATTCGGCTCTGAACCCCGAGGCGTGAACTAGCGCATCACCAACCAAGAAAAGGAGTCCCAATATGTCCACCATGACCGTCAACGCCAGCCGAACCGAACACCTCCTCGAGCTCATGAAGAAGGGGGACGACGCGTTCAATTCCCGCGACGTCGCAGCGATGAACGCGGCACACCACCCAGACATAATCGCTCACA
>CAZANC010000349.1:0-3067 GCA_964486495.1 uncultured Occallatibacter sp. | reverse complement strand
GTCGGCTAGCAATTGATAGCCCAAAGCACCTCATTTGAGCCCTTTATCGTGTGCTGTCTCACAAAATCCATATCATGAATAGATTTATTCACTGCATCAATGCGACTTTTGCACAAGCCGCATCCCCGACCCATCTTTCCCCTTTCAGGTGTTGCCAGTCGTATTTTCAGAAGACTAGTATTCCGGTTAGTTTGGGGGAGATTGCAACTACGGTCCCGCCTTGCTTTCAGCTATGGATGCCGTTATTCCCAAGTTCACAGAGCTTCATCAACCAGCGGCGCCTGACAGGTGTGGCGCACGCGGACGGAGTGTCTCGTCATGGCGTGGTATGCCTACTGCATTGGTGAAAAACAAGCATTTCCGGCTTTAGCCCGCCATCGCAAACCAGTTGCGATGGAATCGGTTTTTGGAGTCAGTGGCAATCAGGTTTTCCTTTATCCAGCGAGCGATCTAGCGGTGATCGTGAGCGAGCACAACCCACAGGAAAACCTCAATCAAAAGTCGGGCGTTGACCATGCGCGTGTGATCGCCGACTGTTTTCAACACTCTACCGTTCTTCCCTTCCGCTTCGGCACCGTCTTTACCGACGACGAGTCGCTGCGCAAGTCCATCCGCTCCAATCAGCGCCAGTTCCTCGGAAACATCGACAAGCTGCGCGGAAGAACGGAGATGCACATCAAGATCTTCGTTGACGATTGTTGCGGGCGCGAGGTGGAAAAGCGTCTGAGCGCCGAGGGCGTAGGCCGCGAATACCTCAGTAATCTGCGGGAAAATGCCTCGCGGGCGAGGGAGCGGCAGACGCGGGCTCGCGCGGTCAGCTTCCAGATGCACCGGCTATTTATGCCCCTCGATGAGGAAGTAAGCTGCCGGCTGATGGAAAACGGCAAGATGATGCTCGATATCGCGCACTTGATCGACCGCAAGTGTGTCGAGCGGTACCAAAATAAGTTCATTACCACCAGCGCCGTGATGCGGGAGTGCCAGATGCAGCTTTCCGGTCCATGGCCGCCGTATCACTTTGTTCACCGGCTCACCCGTTCATCGCATGCTCCGTCCCAACCGGCAGTTTCGCCCGTCGCGGCGGGAGCGGCAGCGGTTCCCATGATGGAGCCCGCACCGGCACTCGCGTAAGAGCAGAGAGACTCGATATTCCGATCGCAAAAAGCTCCAGCTTCGGTTGGAGCTTTTTTGTCGTGCGACGGTTCGTTTACCAGTCCGCCTGCGGAATGCCCTAATCTAGGGGTATGAGTGAGCGGCCTTTGAGCGCAGCACAGAATCCCGTCCTCGATCTCCTTGTTGTGGGCGCCGGACCCACGGGGCTGGCGTGTGCTATCGAGGCGCAAAAAGCTGGCTTCCGTGTGGCGCTCGTGGACAAGGGTTGCATCTGCAACTCGATCTTTCACTATCCTGCGCACATGACCTTTTTCACCACCTCGGAGCGCCTCGAGATCGGCGGCATCCCCTTTCCCAGCGTGAATGCCAAGCCCACACGCGGCGAGGCGCTCGAGTACTACCGCCAGGTGGCCGCATATTACCGGCTCGACGTGCGTCAGTACCACCGCGTGGAGCGCGTGACGGGTGCCGATGGCGCGTTCACCGCGCACACCGTGGACCGCTTCGGACGGCCGGGAGCCATCGAGGCACGCAAATTGGCCATTTCTACCGGCTACTATGACCTGCCCAATTGGATGGACATCCCCGGCGAAACTTTGAGCAAGGTTCACCACTATTATCACGATCCGCACCCGTTTTACGGCATGGACGTTGTGGTCATTGGCGGCAAGAACTCGGCTGCAATCGCCGCTCTCGAATTGTGGCGGAGTGGCGCGCACGTCACGCTCGTCTACCGCGGACCCGAGGTTACACCAAACGTGAAGTACTGGATCAAGCCCGACATCGAAAACCGCATCAAAGACGGCGAAATCAAGGCCCGCTTTTCGACGGAGGTCGTGGAGATCACGCCCGACGAGGTCGTGGTGGATGCTCCCACGGGCCGCGAGACGCTGCCCAACGATTTCGTCTTCGCCATGACCGGCTACCATCCCGATTTTTCATTTCTCGAGCGGGTGGGTGTGCGTTTCGAGGGCGAGGACCGATTGCCCGTCTGCAATCCGGAGACGCTGGAAAGCAACGTACCGGGAATTTATCTGGCTGGCGTGATTGTTGCTGGCGCGCGCACCAGCGAGATCTTCATCGAAAACGGGCGCTTTCACGGAAAGCTGATCGCGGCGTCGCTGGTTTCCAACGCAAAGGCGCAAGACGGGGCCCGTAATGCGGTTGCCGCAGCCAATTCGATAGACTGAGTTTCTTATCCGTCTTCAGGGGGGTGGATCCTTGCGCAAGCGCTGGTGGCCGCGATCCATTCGCGGGCAAATGCTGGCCGGCCTGCTGTTGTTGGAAGTGCTTTCCATTGGTCTTTTCGCGGCTGTGCTGGCGCGGCAGCAGAACCGCCGGACAAATCAGCGTGCCCAGTCTTGGCTGCAGTACGAGTCGATCGCCCTCGCCAATGAGTCCGCTGAGGCGCTTGAGCAGCAGCGGCCGAATTGGGTAGATCTGGCTGTGCGCACGATCGTCGAAGCGCCGATTGTCGAGTCGGCGAAAATCATTAGCCCGTCGGGCGACGTGCTTTTTTCCCGGAGCGTAAAGCAGCAATCGGAGGAACTCAGCGCGACCGAGCGCGCGCAGATTCCTTTGGCCCGACGCGATGAGTCCAGAGTTTTCGAAACAGCGAACGGTGGATGGGAAGCAATTCGGCCTGTTTATACCGGAAACGATCTGCGCGGCTACGCACTGGTGACGTTCGATCGTACTGCTGCCCGCCAGCAGTTGGGTTCTCTTTTAGATGACACAGCCATCTTCGGCGCCATCTGGATCGTGGCTTCGGCGCTGATTGTATTGCTGATGGGGCGGGCCATTACGCAGCCGCTGGCATTGCTGCACGGCGGCGCCACGGCCCTGATGACATCACCGGAAGACAGCAGCCGTTTTCCGCTGCCGGTGCCCGTTCGCAACGAGATTGGCGATCTGATTGAGAACTTCAACCGCATGGTGGCCTCGCTGGCTGAGC
>CAZANC010000348.1:0-3089 GCA_964486495.1 uncultured Occallatibacter sp. | reverse complement strand
TCGGTCCCTTGTTCCCTCGGTCCCTTGTTCCCTGCTTTAGAGTGCCACCGGCTTTTGTGCCGTGTGCGGATGCTTGTCGCCGCGATACACCTTCAGCTTGGATCCCATGGCCCGCCCCAGCTTGCTCTTTGGCAGCATGCCCTTAATCGCCTCTTCCAGAACCTTCTCCGGCCGGCGCTTGATCAGCCGCGTAAACGACTCCTCGCGCAACCCGCCCGGAAACCCCGTGTAGCGGCGGTAAAGCTTGGTCTGATCCTTCAAGCCCGTCAGGCGCACCTTCTCCGCGTTAATCACGATCACGTGGTCGCCCATGTCGATGTACGGCACATACTTCGGATTTGTCTTGCCGCTCAGCACCATCGCGGCCTTGGTCGCGAGGCGCCCTAAGGTCTGCCCGCTTGCGTCCACCACATACCATTTGCGGCTGATATCCTTGCCGCTCGGAATAAACGTCGACATCGCTCTGCTTCCCTCGAAAGAATTTGCCCTGCGCCGCAAAAACTGCCTCGCGCCTCAATCAAACTCGCTAAACCTCGCCCCGCGCGATCAGCTACCGGCTACAACCTACTGGCTACCGGCTGTGCTACCCGCGCAAACCGCTATCGCCCGTGTAAAACGCACGGGCCAGAAGCTCTACCCACTGCCAAACAAATCTGTTCGGGTGAGAAGCTGCGGGAGTTGGGTTCCAATCGGAACCCTGGCTGCGCCGGACCACGAACTCCCTGTTCGAGCTTTCTGGTCCCGCAGCCGGTGGCCTGTTCCATTGGAGCCCGCCAGAACCTGGCCGGAGACTCCTTCAGATGGATCCGGGTGAGCACACCGAGACCCCAGGCGCAACACCGCGCAAGACCTCCAGAATACTCAAAAATCAGCCCCAAGTCAACGAAAGACCTATCTGTTGACCTTGAGGACTGATCGGGGAAAATGGTGCGCCCGGAGAGATTCGAACTCCCGACCTAACGCTCCGGAGGCGTTCGCTCTATCCAGCTGAGCTACGGGCGCGCCCCTCCAGAATACCGCATTTCAAGCTCTGGCCGTCGTTCTCAATCCCCTCGCCCCATCAGCTCAGCAGAATCTTCCGCGCCTCCGCCTCCGGATCGTTGACCATTCGAATTTTGTTGTCCCAAACCATGGTCTTGTTGGCGTCCGGGTCGGTCGGCTCCCAGGGAATGCCCTGCTGGCTCGGATTCCCGGTTCTGGCAAAATTTGCCCACGAATCCGCCATCTTCTTCGCCAGCACCTGCGCCTCGGGCGTATTGCCCGTGCCTTGTTCGCAGCGCTTGGTGTTATCGAAGCAGAATTGCAGCTCGGCGGTATGCCACGCCCCGCCAACGCCGTCCAGCATCGGCGACTGCCACGTAAAGTAGTACGCGTAAGCAGGCGCGGCCTTCTGCTCATGCTTCAACCGGGCCATCTTCACAATGTTGTTCCGCATGGTCAGACTGTTCAAACCGAATGTGCCGCTGCACATGTACGACAGTGTGCGGATGCTCTTTTCCGGATGAGCCTTCTTCAAAGCGGCCACCAGCGCGGTTGCTTTGTCCTCCCCGTAAGCTTTCACCAGGTTGGCATGCCACTGCTCCTCGGTTGGGTTTTGCGCCATCTGGTTGCCCTCTTCGCTCACCGAGCCGAGCAGCATGGGCACGTTCTTCGAAATTTCCGGCGCAACATCGAAGAACGACCGCGCGTTGATCACCGTCCCATCGACCGTTGGTGACCAGCCCACGCGAAACGGCCCCGGAGCGAATGGCCCGAGCGCGCCCCGCATTGGAGGATTGATTTTGGCGACGGCCGCGTTTCCGGCAGCCACGAGCTTCGCCCACTCCATCTTTTGGAGCGATGCAATGTCATTTGGCGCCAAGCCAAGATCCTTCATCATCTGCCGGCCGACTTCCCGTTGCTGCTCTTTGCTGGGGATGTTGCCGCCGCCGCCCGACTGCACTGACGCGCAATGGAAGAGGCCTGCGGCCGATGGCATGCCCATCAGCGTGGTCACCTTCGATCCCCCGCCCGACTGGCCGTAAATCATCACCCGGTCGGGATCGCCGCCGAAGTTAGCGATGTTCTCCTGAACCCAGCGCAGCGACGCCACCAGATCGGTCATTCCCACATTGACCGAGTCCTCATAAGCAGAGCCGCCGATCTCAGAAGCGTCGAAGAACCCGAGAATGTTGAGGCGGTGATTCACCGTCACAGAGACCACGTCGTGATGACGCGCCATCTGCGCGCCCTCCTGCGAGGGCAATTCGTACGACGACCCAAAGCTGTATCCGCCGCCGTGGAAGTACACCAGCACGGCGCGTTTGCCGGTCAGGCTCGGCGTCCACACGTTCAGCTTGAGCATGTCCTCGCTCTGGTAGCCGTCGTCCCAGTCCTGCAGGAACGTCTGCTCAATTGCCGTCCAGGGATGGAGGTTCTGCGGGCAGTTTGCCCCGTAAATCAGGGCCGGGTACTCGTCCTTCCACGGCGCCGGAGGCTTCGCCGGCAGCCAGCGGTTCTCGCCACTCGTATCCTGTCCGTAGGGAACGCCTTTGAACGTGAGGACCCCTCCATCCAGAAAGCCGCGCACTTTGCCATACCGAGTATTCGCAACAGCGGAGCGGGGCGTCGAGCAGGTTCCCGGCTCCTGGTGAACGCCGGTCTTAATGCTGTCTGAGGCGTGGGCGTTCTCCGCAAAAGCGATCCCCATACCTGCCGCCGCCGAAAGCAGGAGCGCCTCACGGCGATTCAGCCGGATGCCATTTCCTGACTCTTGTGACATTTCCTCACCTTGTGTCCGTGATTTCTTGCCTGTCGTCTCGCGGTTACGCAGCGTGCGGTCGGCAGCCAAGCACGAACAGATAAACTGTCCTCAATGCAGCCCGTCTGGAAAACGTATTCCGGAAAAGCACACTAGACGACGCAACTCGCGACTGTCAACACAGGGAGCAAACGGCAAACAGGTCGAAGCCTTCGTTTTCCGATGAGCTTGCTGGGTGCAAGCGATTAGATTCTAGTCGCATTTCGGGCGTTCGAGCCCGCAGCCAGAATCTCGAGCCCGAGCGGCGGACGTGCGAGTCTCATTTCCGCACGAAGGTTCGGCGAGCTCT
>CAZANC010000347.1:0-3147 GCA_964486495.1 uncultured Occallatibacter sp. | reverse complement strand
TGGATTACTACCTGTGGCCGGGACTTACGACGAGCCAGAAAGGATCGTTTACTTATAAGGACTGGAACGGGGCAAGCCAGTGGTACCTGGTGAAGGACGCGAGCAATAACTGGGCGATTAACTCAGCAACCGGAGGGTTAGACAGCTTCAAGGCATATCAATCCACCAACAGCGGAGATACTTACATCAATGCGAGTAATTCGACGGGACATATCCGGCTAAATTATGAAAGCGGCTCCGGAGCGGAGACGGATATCTATTCGAGTTCGAGCCTCGACGCTGCATTTGTGGCTCCGAATGCGATCAAGTTTCCCGGACTGGCAGCTTCGTCGGGGGACTTTTGCCTGCAGATCGATAACTCTGGATACATCACGAATACCGGATCACCCTGCGGAAGCGGAACAGGATCTGGCGGCGTGAACGGGACCATCAATTCAGCAAGCTCGGGACAGATTGCGTATTACAGGGGGAACGGCACGTCGATCGGCGGCATGAACGCAGTTCCACTTACGGGGGGAGGGACGGGAGCAACCAGCGCCAGCGGCGCGCTGGCGAACCTGGGCGCTCTTTCCGCTGCAGCCACAACTCCGCAGACTTTTTCAAGCAGGCTGACGGGGCCCTCCCTCAATGCCAGCGTCAACACGCAAATCAACGTGATGGCCCCTCCATACAACGCCAAGGGCGACTGTTCGACTGACGACCAGACAGCGCTTGCCGCCGCATTGAACGCTGCCAATGCGACGAATCCGCCGGCGGTGGTCTACTTCCCATTGCCGCCGGGAGGCTGCTACCTTACGAGCACCTTGCCGTGGTATGGCATCTCGTTGGAGGGTCAGCAACCAGCCGGAGTCAACCCTGTTCAGGGAAGTGCCGGAGTTATTTTAAAAGGACAGCCGGGAGAGGATGTGTTCGAGGCGCCTGATCCGACGACAGTCAAATCCGCTCCGCCTCGCTTCTCATGGTCAATTCGCGACATTGTTTTTGAAGTAGACGATTCAGTAGACGCTTCCGCGAGTTTTCCGCACCGCTGGCCGGGTAGATGGGTACAAGATGCGGGGATGACGGCATCGAGCGCAGTGATTACTTCCCCGCACGCTCTGTTCTCCTGCGGTGACGTAGGGCAGGCGATTCAGGTCAACGGCGCGGGGCCAAGTGGAGCAAACCTAGTCACCACGATTTCTTCCGTATTTCCGTGTTCGAACGCTACAGGCGCGGCCGGAACGGTGACGCTTGCCTCTGCTGCGTCGACAACCGTCACGAACGCTTCAGCCTATATTTCTGTTGCTGGGATGGCTGTAACGCAGACCGTAGGGAACGCTGCTTTGGCGTTCGACTGCTACGACGGGAACAGCGCGCATTACACGATGGCAGGAACTCCCCAAAATGTCGAAGACGAGATGACCAACGTGAAGTTCTACGGCCTGTCGAACGCTTCCCTGAATCACTCCGCCGGAATCTTCATTCAAGGCTGCTACGCTCCCTACGATCTGACCGTGAATCACGGTGATCTCTATGTTGATTTTGGAGCGGTGTTTGTCCCAGCCCAGCTCGATTCGTATCAGTCACAAGGTTTGCAGGATTATCTAATCTGGAAAGGCGGAAATTGGGAGGGTAACTATCCGTGGATCAGCTATGACGGCGGCGACGGGATTATTGAGGGGGTTCAGGTATACGACGGTGGTTACGGCCCGCAGATTTTGCAGTCAGGAGTCTCTGACGGAGACTACACCGACGGCTGGACGATCAATGTGCCTGAGACTGAGGGGCCGAATAGTGCCAACTATGGCTGGCGCATCGGAGGCAGTGGGTTCCATCTCACGAACACCTACCTCGGGGGCGCGGCTGGCGGAACAGTAGGCCCAATCTGGGATGCCGTAGATTCGACCTGTGCAAATTGCGGATGGCAAGGCACCCCGCAAATCAATGGTTCACGAAACCACATTGACTTTACCGGCTCTCTCCAGACACAACAGCCGAAAGACAACGGCATCGGGAATCAGATCATCGTGCGGGGATTCAATCCATCCGGCGGCGGAAGCGCCAGCCGTAGTTCGACGGTCACGAAGACAATTTTCGATCAGCCTGTCGGAGCGCGGACAGCCGACTTTATTCGCGGTGGAAATGTAGCGACCCCTTATCCGAGCGACAACGATCTTATTTTTTGCCCTTACGATTTAAAGACAACCATCGGCGGCGACGATACGGCGCAGGTTTCCGCCGATTCGACGGCCTATTGCGGCAAAGCATATGCAGTCGGAGCCTCGAACGAGTTTATTCTCAGCTTTTACAGCATGATGGGGGTGAACTATTCCGGGGGGCTCGCAATCATTGGGAATGGCGGCGAAGTCCCGGCGACAAAGGCAATCGTGTACTTCGGCTACAAATGCGCAGCTTCCACTTCCATTGCGCTCACCGTCTATGCGACCAACACGGTCCTCGGATCAGATACGCCCATCTGCACGACAGGATGGACGACTGACGCCATCCCGGTTGATTTCACGTCCTACTCCGGTTCCAGCTTTGGAGTCAGCGTGCAAACCTCCGGCAACGACGCGCAGGTTGAGTTCGTTGGGATCAGGCCAAACCAGCACGACTACAACGGCCAGCAGCCGGTGCTGAGCTCAACGCCAATCAGCACCACGGGCGGCGGTGCTGCGGTTCCCACCGGGCCAGCAACTTCCGTCTCGGGCGACCTGGTTACTTACACCGGCACCTCCGGCCAGGAGCAAGACAGCGGCGTGTTGCTTTCGAGCCTGACGGCAAAGGCGGGGACAAGCTCCTGCTCCACGGGCCAATACGAAACGGGAGACACGAGCGACGGTCCAACGTGCGCGCAGGTGGCGTACTCGCAGATCTCAGGCACGCCTTCGGGGCTGGCTCCGAGCGGCGCGGCGGGCGGCGATCTTCGGGGGAGCTATCCGAACCCGACGGTGGGCGGGATCAATGGCGGAGCGGTGCCGGCTTCGGCGGGCGTGCTGGGAACGAACGCGAGCGGGCAGCCGGTGGCGGCGACGGCGGCGCAGATTGTGAGCGCGATTGGTTCGACGGCGGTGGCCAATGCGACCAGCTCGGCGAGCGCAACGACGGCAACCACGGCGACGAACTTTACGGGCAGCCTGGCCGGCGACGTGGCGGGAACGCAGGGCG
>CAZANC010000346.1:0-3150 GCA_964486495.1 uncultured Occallatibacter sp. | reverse complement strand
GGCTATCCGCTGCTGATGACGGGGCTGGCCAAAGTCCTGTTTCCGCGCCAGGCTGCCGGAAGCCTGATCGTGCGCAACGGGCAGGTGATTGGCTCCGAGCTCATCGCGCAGAGCTTCAGGACCGACCGCTACTTTCATCCGCGTCCTTCGGCCGCGGGCAACGGCTACGATGGCACCTCTTCCGGCGGCACAAATCTTGCGCAGTCCAACGCCAAGCTGCCGCCGCGCATGCAGGCCGACATCGACAAGCTGGCGGCTGAGAATCCAGGCAAGCCCGTGCCGATCGATGCGGTGACCTATTCCGCTTCTGGGCTTGATCCCGACATTACGCCGGACAACGCGTACTTCCAGGCGCCGCGCATTGCGAAGTCACGCGGGCTGACAGAAGCGGCTGTTCGCAGCCTGGTCGATGCGCAGATTAAGGGGCGGACGCTCGGATTCATCGGCGAGCCGCGCGTGAACGTGCTGGATCTGAATCTCGCGCTCGACGGCGCAACGAAATAGTTCTTTGGCAGCGGCTCCCCAAAGCCAATTTCGGCGGGATAGGCTAACCGGCCCCTCCCGCTTTTCTTTTGTGCGGGGACTTCATGCGATGTGCTGTGAGGAGTTTTTCGGACGGGAGAAGGAATCAAGTCCAGGCTAGAATGTTCTGCGGCCTTCGAGCGCTCGCGCCATCGTCACCTCATCGGCGTATTCGATGTCGCTGCCGGCGGGAACGCCCGTTGCGATTCGCGTAATCTTGACCGAAAAGCTGCGCAATGCAGTTGCCAGCCAGTCGGCCGTAGCTTCGCCCTCGAGTGTGGGGCTGGTCGCCAGAATCACTTCGTCCACTTCGCCACGTTCCGCGCGACCGACGAGAGTCTTCGCGCGCAACTGGTCCGGTCCAACGCCATGCAGCGGAGAGAGCGTCCCATGCAGCACGTGGTAGACGCCCTGGTACGATTGCGATCGCTCGACTGCGGCGATGTTGGTCGGCTCTTCGACCACGCACACCAGGCGCTGGTTTCGCGTAGGGCTGGCGCAGTAGGCGCAAGGATCGATGTCGGTGACGTTGTTGCAGACGGAACAGAGCCGCAGTCTGGCCTTGAGCCCGCGGACGGCCTCGGCTAGCGCGTTGGCGTCGTCGTCGCTTGAGCGCAGAATGTGGAAGGCGTAACGCTGCGCGCTCTTGGTGCCCACTCCGGGCAGCTTCTTTAATTCCTCAATGAGCCGGGCCATCGGCTCCGCATAGCGTGACAAATCAGGCCTCCCTAAGCTTGCGTCCCGCGCGGTGCTTTTTCCGGGATCGGCCTTCGCATTCTTACGAGCCAAACCCCGGAAGCTTGAGCCCGCCCAACATTCCCTGCACGCTCGACTTGATGGCCTCATCCGCCTTGCGGCCGGCTTCGTTCACAGCCGCCACAATCAGGTCCTCGAGCATCTCCACGTCGGCCTGGCCGCCGCTCAGGCTGACCACCGCCGAGGGGTCGACGTGAAGTTTGAGCAGTTCCTTTTTGCCATTCATGGTCGCGGTCACGGCGCCGCCGCCGCTCGAAGCTTCCACCACGGTCTCGCCGAGCTTGCGCTGAACCTCCTCCTGCATCTGGTTGGCTTGCGAAAGCATCTCCGAGATTTTGAGCGGATTGATCATTCGCCATTCTCCTCTTCGCGCGCCAATCACTTCTGCCTGAGGTCGACTACGCTGCGCACCTCGGCGTTGAAGATCTCCTGCGCCCGCTTCACCAATGGATGCGCGAGCGCCGACTCCTGCACGCTGCCGGCGGCCACAACCTGCGGCGCGGCCACTGCCGCTGCCGCTTCAGAGTTGCCCGTCACGAGAAAGCGTGCAGGCGCGCCCAGCCGTTGCAACTCGAGCCGAATAAGCTTTTCCGCCGCAGCGTTCACCGTGAGGCTGAGCATCTTTTTGCCCATGCCGGGCACCGCAACGCGCACGGCAGCACCGTCGAGCACCCACTCCCCTGAGCCAAGCAGTTGTGCGGCGGAACTGTGCCCGGCCGTGGCAAGCGCGGCTACGATCACTTCGCGCACGTGCTCGACGGCCAGACCATTGGTTTCGGGCGCCTTGGCCAGAGCGCCCTCGGTGAGAGTTGCGGACGACGCGTACCCGGATGGCTGGCTGGCAACGACAGGGAAGGGCGTTGCCTTTCGGTACATGGATTCACTTGTCCTTATGGACGAATGGATTACAGACGAATCCTCAACCGCTTTCTCTGTTTTCAACTCCGCGCTTCGCGATGCAACTGGTCCGCCGGTCCACAAGCTTTTCTCCTGTACGCCGGCGCCGGATGATGGCGTTGCGACCGAAGCCGGCCTTGAAGCGCTGCCGCTGGTTCGCTGTGGGCCGGGCACTGAACCGGGCACTGTGCTCTGGCGCGAGGCAGCTCCGCCGGACATGCCGCTGAGCAGTTCCTCGATGGGCAGCAGCCGCTGCGCGTGAATCAACTTCAGCAGACCAAGCTCCAGGTGGAGGCGCTGCTCCTGGCGATAGTTCAGGTCGTCGAAGGTGCGCAGCACGATTTGCAGATTGCGCGTGAGCTCTTCCTCGGTGAACAGCAGCGCCGTGCGCGCTGCGCGAGCGCGTTCGTCCGCGGAGATTTGCAGCAACTCGGTTTGCTCGCCGCCCAGTTTCGCCATCAGCGCGTTGCGCAGGTAGCGGACCATTTGTCGCGCCAGCGCGAGCGGGCTGTGCCCGGCATTGACCAGCGTGTTGATCTCTTCCATCAGCGCAGCGCTTTGGCCGGCGGCCACGGCTTCCATCAGCCGCTCGAAGACCGTGTTCGGCACCGCGCCCATCAGCTCGCGAATCTGCTCCGCCGAGAGAGCGGGACGGCCGTCCCCATTGACGATTTTGAGCGGAGCCGAAGCGATCGCCTGATCCATGATGGAGAGCGCGTCGCGCATCGATCCGTCGCCGGCCTCGGCCAAGAGAGCCAGCGCATCGTCTTCGGCCGCCACCTGCTCCTCGGCCGCGATCATCTTCAACTGCGCCAGAATGTCGTCAAACTTGACCGCGTGAAAGCTGAAGTGCTGGCAGCGCGAGCGGATGGTCTGGGGAATGTTTTCGGGCTCGGTGGTGGCCATCATGAAGATGACGTGCGCCGGCGGTTCCTCGAGCGTTTTGAGCAGCGCGTTGAAGGCGGCTTCGGTGAT
>CAZANC010000345.1:0-3168 GCA_964486495.1 uncultured Occallatibacter sp. | reverse complement strand
CATCCAACGGCGAACTGTCAAAACTCAATCTGTCTCACCCATGGGGTGCACCCCAGAAACTTGTCAAGGGGTCAGCGCGGATATTTGTTGTAACTCCCTTATTCTTCAGCGACTCACAGCAACCCGAAGTTTGCCGATAATTTGCCCTCATCGCGCTATCCTGATCTCACAATTCAATAAAAGACCGCCCTCGGCGGCACGTCCGGCCTGCGGGCCTCGTAAACCCCGTCTTTGCCCGAACTTGGGATTCAGGTTCTTGAAAAGGCTGAACTTATTCCGGATCAGTGCCGGCAACCGCTTTTCAACGAGCAATTTGCCGAAAACACCCGGGGGTGGCGGGGTAGGGGGGCATCCCCGGAAAGGGAAGATCCATGTACGCAACCTGCCGTCACGTCATGCCCAGCGGGCTCTGCTGCCAGTCGCCTGCCATCCGGGGCTCTGCCTTCTGTTACTTCCATGGCCGCCGCATTCCGCCTCAGGCCAAAGGCCTGTCATCGGAGCATCGCGTCGAGATACCCACAACCCTCGACCAGAAAGGAATCCCCCACGCCCTCCACAGCGTCCTCCAGGGTCTTGCCGACGGCCGCATCAGTGCTCGCCGCGCATCCATTCTTCTTTTGGGACTCCAAATGGCCGTCAACCACCCCGAGACTCGCTCTCCCGCACACACCGCTTCCACTTCCAATCCGCCTCTTGACCAGCTGCTCCTCTCCGCTGACCCTTCTGACGACGAAGCCGTCTCCCTGATCAATGCGCTCGCAGAAAAATTGGGGCTCGACGCGAAAACCGCACCGCCCCGGGCGCCCGAACCGAAAAGGCCCACGCAGTAACATGGAACTGCTATGGAAACCGCCTACGTTCCCGCCCCCACCCGCTACGATCACGCAATCTTCCGCCGCTGCGGCAACTCCGGCCTCGTGCTCCCGGCCATCACCCTCGGCCTGTGGCAGAACTTCGGCGGCGCCGACGTCTTTGAAACCGGCCGCGCCATGATCCGGCGTGCCTTCGATCGCGGCGTGACCCACTTCGACCTCGCTAACAACTATGGTCCGCCGTATGGCTCGGCCGAGGAGAACTTCGGCACGATTCTCCGCAAGGACTTCCGCGGCTTGCGCAACGAGCTCATCATCTCCACCAAAGCCGGTTGGGATATGTGGCCCGGCCCCTACGGCATCGGCGCATCGCGAAAATACCTGCTCACCTCGCTTGACGACAGCCTCAAACGCATGGGTTTCGACTACGTCGACATCTTCTACGCGCATCGACCCTGGAAAAATTGCCCCCTCGAAGAGACGATGGGCGCGCTTGTCTCCGCCGTCCATCAGGGCAAGGCGCTTTACGTCGGCATTTCTTCGTACAATCCTGACCGCACGCGCCAGGCCGCGAAGATCCTCAAGAGCATGGGTGTGCCCTTGCTCATTCACCAGCCTTCATACTCCATGCTGAACCGCTGGATCGAGAAAGGTCTTCTCGCCACGCTCGATGAAGTTGGCGCAGGCTGCATCGCTTTCTCGGCGCTCGCGCAGGGCCTGCTCACCAGCAAGTACCTCAAAGGCGTTCCCAAAGACTCGCGCGCCAAAAGTGAAGGCTCCTCGCTGCTGAAAACGTTTTTGAGCGAGAAGAACCTGAAGCGTGCCCGCGCGCTGAATGACATTGCACAGGCCCGGGGCCAGACCCTCGCGCAAATGGCCATCGCCTGGGTGCTGCGCGACAGGCGTGTCACTTCGGCCCTCATCGGCGCGCGCAACGTCGAGCAGCTCGACGACTCGCTCGACGCGCTGAAGAACCTCAAGTTCACCGCTGCGGAGCTCAAGGAAATCGACCGTTACGCTCAGGAGGGCGACCTCGACTTGTGGCGTAGAGCGCGCGAAACGATGGAGTAGCCAACCTGAATGGGGCTCGGCTTTGATAATTCCGAACTTCTACCCTTTCACCTCCAGCACATCCCTCAGCGCGAAGCTGGTCTCCAGCCGGATCACGCCTGGAAGCCGCGAGAGTTCGTTCTGGTGCAGGCGGTTGTAGTCGTCGATTCCGGCCACGCGAGCCACCAGGATGTAATCGTATTGGCCGGCCAGCAGGTGGCAGCTCACGATGTCGTGGCAGTGGCGTACAGCGTCCTCAAAGGCACTCAGCACAGTGGATGACTGGCGCTCAAGTGTGACGCGAATGTAGACCGTCATCTGCTTGCCCAGCAACCTGTCATCGATAATCGCGCGGTAGCCTCGGATCGCCCCCGACGACTCCAGCGCCAGAATGCGTCGCGACGCCGCCGACGCTGAGAGGCCCACGGCTTCGCCCACCTCGTAATTCGTCGCCCGCCCCTGGCGTGCTAGATAGCGCAAAATCGCGGCATCAAGCTCGTCCAATCCCGCCATCGCTCCCGCCGGCATTCCCAGGTTTGCCGCAGCCGCGGGCGATTGTTGCTCCAGCATGGTCTCTGAATCACGTTTCGTTCCCATTCAGCCGGTATATCACAAACTTTGCACACATTGGAAGCAGTTTGCGCCGTAGAATTGCTTGAAGTGGGAAGCCTGGCAACCGGTCACCGCGTTCAGCCCTCCCATTCGGCGCGCCGGCTTCCGACAAGCAGCCCTCCCCAGAGAGCATCAAATCAACGCGGAGGCAGCCTCGCACGGGAAAGAGAACCATGATCATCGGCGTTCCCAAAGAGATCAAGGACAACGAAGCCCGGGTCGGCGTTACGCCGGCGGGTGTCAAAGCGCTCACCGAAGCCGGCCACAAAGTTCTCGTCGAAACACTTGCCGGGGCGCAATCCGGTTTCCCCGATGCGGAGTACCAGAATGCCGGCGCGGAAATCGTCGGCGAGGCAGGCTTTGTCTGGGGCAAATCGGAGATGGTCGTCAAGGTCAAGGAACCAATCGAACAGGAGTACGTCTACTTCCGCGAAGGACTGGTTCTCTTCACCTATCTGCATCTGGCTCCACTGCCCGCGCTCACTGACAAGCTTCTCGAATCGAAGGTCATCGGCATCGCCTACGAAACGGTGCGCGACCGGCAGGGAACATTGCCTCTCCTCACGCCCATGAGCGAGGTTGCAGGCCGCATGAGCGTGCAGGTCGGCGCGAGCTATCTCGAAAAAGAACGCGGAGGACGCGGCATTCTGCTGGGCGGTGTGCCCGGCGTGCCGCCGGCGCATGTCACGATCCT
>CAZANC010000344.1:0-3177 GCA_964486495.1 uncultured Occallatibacter sp. | reverse complement strand
AGCGCAGCAACATTCAGTTGGCGCTTGCGGAAGGCTACTCGCTCCAGGACAACTTCGCGGCCTTGCTTGACGTTTCTTCAGCGCTGCTCAAGCAGGAGCCGGAATCGAAGCAGGCATTCCTGTATAACAGCCAAGCCCTCATGGGTCTGGGACGCTTCGACGACGCTCTTGCGTTGGCCGACGCGAGGCTCAAGCTGCTGGACAACGATAGCGATGCCATCAATATGAAGATGCAGATCGAGGCTAATCGCGGCGACTTTGCCGCAGCGCATGCCTGGGGAGAAAAACTATTATCGCTTGGCCAGGAGAATGCAGAAACGCTGAATAGCCTTGCATGGGATGCGCTCTTCACGGGCAAGGTGACAGCCGACGACGTCGCAACGGGCGTGAAGGCGACGCAGTTGCAGAAGGACGCGCCAGACATTCTGCATACGCTGGCCTGCCTGTATGCGGAAACCGGCGACACCAAGGACGCACACGACGTGTTGCTGCGCGCCATGGACGACTGGAATCTGGACGAGCCCAACGACGACGTGTGGTATGTGCTGGGCCGGATAGCCGAGCAGTACGGCGAGCGGAACATCGCCATCGCCGACTACCACAAGCTCGAGAAACCCAAAAGGGTACTCGCCATCCCCACGTCGACCTGGCGGCTCGCGCAGATGCGGCTGAAGGCGATGGGCGCGGAGCAGGCGTCGACGGGGCAATAAGCGGGCGATGAGCGTTTCGTGAATCGGGCGGGCGCTATTGCTGCTGCTGCATCTGCTGCAAATCAATGAAAGGCACGGGGAGCTCTGGCGGCTGTTGCGCGCGCTCCACCAGCACGCTCCAGTCCTCGGGGATGGGCAGCTTGCGGTCGAGAGCCGGCGGATCTTCGCTGGCTTCAACCTTCACGGCTACGTAGAGCTCGCTCGCAGTCTTGCCGCGGAAGACGCCGTGCGTCGGCGGAACATCGGCGTAATCGCGGCCGACGGCGGTGCGGATGTGGCGATGGTGCGCGACCAGGTTGTTGGTGGGATCGAGACCCACCCAGCCCAGATGCGGCAGCAGCGCTTCAACCCAGGCGTGCGTAGCGTCGGGCGTGGAGCGGTCGTGGTCCTCGCTGCCGCGGTATAAATAACCCGATACGTAGCGCGCCGGAATGCGCACGTGCCGCAGCAGCGCGATCATGGTGTGGGCAAAATCCTGGCAGACTCCGGTGCCGCTCAAAATCGCTTCATCGATCGGCGAGTCCACGCGCGTGGACCGCGGCACGTAATCGAAATAGTGGAAGAGGCGCTGGTTCAGCTCCAGAACAAGATGCAACGGATCGTCCCTCCGCACGACTCCCATTTTTTTCGCGAGCTCGACGAGCGCCGGCGTCTCGGCGGCAAACGTGCTGGGCAGCAGCATCTCAGAGTAATCGCCGGCTTCAACCAGCTCATCCAAATCCTCCCACGCATCGGGCGAGAGAAAATGCGGGACGTCGGGCAGGGGCTGCTGCTCGATCACGGATTCGGCCACGATGACGAGTTGGTTGTGCTCGCCGGGAATGTCGAAGTGCTGTATGTTGTTGCCCAGGTGGTCGCGATAGCTGAAGACGCGGCAGCGCGGGCTTACCGAGAGCGAGAAGTTGAGGCAATGCTGGCTGGAGTCGGAGCGCGGGTTCATACGCGTCTCCATGATGCTCTCGCTGATGGGTTGCGAGTAGCGGAAGCGCGTCAGGTGGCGGATTGAATAAAAATTCATCTTCGCTCCCTCGAATTCAGGCCGGGTTCTGCCGGCAGGCGCTACACCGCCAGTGCGGATTGAATGGAATAATGCACATAATTACGGTAAACCAGCTCGTGAATACGCAGGCACTGCTCGCGGATATTGTGCAGGAACGCCGCTGCATCGCCGGCCAGAATCTCGCCGATGGTGGTATAGCCAAGCATGGCATGCAGCTTTCCGACGCCGGCAAACATGTCTTCGGGCGAGCGGCGCCCGCCTGTGCGCTGGATTGACTCGATGGCGGTGCGGATATTGTCGACACAGTAACGAATGGCGTGAGGAAAATCGCGATTGAGGACAAGGAACTCGAGAATGCGTTCCGGCGAAAGATCGGCGGTATAGACCTGGCAATAGGCCTCGAACGCCGTACAACAGCGCAACAAACCCACGAGCTCCAGGTATTGATAGCCGGATGATTCGCGTTCGTGCGCATGAAAGAGCTCCGACTGGTAGACCTCGAGAAGCGTGGCCGTGGCGTAGGCGCGCTCGAGCGAGCGGCCGAGGCGGATGAATTGCCAACCCTGGCCGTGAATCATGGTGGAGTCGCCGACGCCCTGGAACAAATGAATGCCGTCGACCACCGACGCCAGCATGTCGCTGGCGCTGGTGGCGTACTGAGCTTGCGCGTTGGGCGAGTGAATCTGGTGAAAAAGGCGATTGAGCCGCTGCCACTGCTCGGAGGAGATTTCTTCGCGCACCTGGCGCGCATTTTCGCGCGCCGCGCTGACGCAAAAGGTGACAGAGGAGGGATCGACCAGGTCAAAGACGAGCTTGCGCGCCATCGCTTCCAGCGAGCCGTTCCACTCGATTCCCACCGGCCTGCCGAGGGCCGCGGTCATCTTTTGCCAGCGCTGCTCCGCGTTGGCGCCGCCGGGGTCGAGCATCAGGCCCATGGTCACGTCGAGCAGGCGCACAGTATTCTCAGCCCGCTCCAGATAGCGGCTCATCCAGTAGAGGCTGTCGGCGACGCGCGATAGCATCGTGCTTCTCTCACCTCCGGCCCGATATTCCCGAATCAGACTTATTCCAGAACCCATGTGTCCTTGCTTCCGCCGCCTTGTGAAGAGTTGACTACGAGCGAGCCTTTTTCGAGCGCCACGCGCGTCAGACCGCCGGGCACGATGTTGATCTTGTCGCCAAAGAGAACGTAGGGCCGCAGATCGACGTGGCGCGGCTCCAGCCGGTCGTCGACCAGGCAGGGCGCGCGCGAGAAATCCAGCGTGGGCTGCGCGATGTAGTTGCGCGGATTGGCCTCGATCTGGAGGGCGAATTCCTCGCGCTGCCGGGCCGAAGAATGCGGCCCGATGAGCATGCCGTAGCCGCCGCTTTCGCCCACAGCCTTGACCACGAGCTTGTCGAGATTGGCCAGCACGTGCTTGCGGTCCTTCTCCTCGCTGAGCAGAAACGTCTCGACGTTGGGCAGGA
>CAZANC010000343.1:0-3183 GCA_964486495.1 uncultured Occallatibacter sp. | reverse complement strand
AGCAACTGATATGCGCCGAAGAGAGCGAACAGGGAGGATTGGCAAACGAGTGAGCACAGCTCGTGGCGTTCAAATTGAGGATAGCACTTACTACGAATTAATTGGGCAGTACCGTTCAACTAGTGGTTGGCGGCGAGGGCGATTCCGGCGTAGGTGCTTGACGTGTTGGTCAAATCCAGTTGTCCGGTGGTTGTCGTATCAAAGATGTAAGCGTCGAAACTCGGATTGCCGCCTTGACTCTCCACGAGGACGAAGTGGTCGAGGCTATCCTCGGCTAGAGACATCGGCTCAACGCCGGTCGAGGCCGTGCTGCTGAGCTTGGTGAGTGAGAACGTGGAATTGGTGTCGGAGACGGAAAAGCCCGTGATAATACCCGCAGAGGTCCCATTCCAACTTGCGACGTATACATAATCGCCGCTGGATTCGGGAAGGACCGCGTACGGGCCAGTGCCGCCACTCGCATACGGAGAGCCTGACACCTCAGCCAGCGCGCCGCCTGTGCCAATAGTGAAGACGCGCAGCCCTCCGCTGGTGCCGGAGCTAGTTGCGCCCTCTTCTCCGACGTACACTGCGCGGTCGCTTGGATCCACGGCCACAGACAGGGCGGATCCGGTGCCGTTCGTAACTGGCCCTACCGTTTGGTAGGCCACTGATCCAAACGGGTTGCTACTGTTGCTGCTCCCCGCAGAGAAAGTGAACGCCTCTGTTCCATTCGTGGCGCACGCAACAAATACATATTGATTGTTGGGTGCGATCGTCAATTGATGAATGGTGGCGCCAGTGAGCGGAACGGTACAAACGATGCTCGGAGCGATGTTCTGAGTGCTGCAGTTAGGGGCAGAAGTGTTGAGCTTGCCCGCGTTAGCACCTGTGCTAACAATCGGGACCGCGTTCAGTACGCCCTGCCCTGACGTTTCCACGAGCCAGGAGTTTGTCGAATCCACTTGCATCGCCAATGCAGGATCAGGTGAGATATCCTGCGACGAGTTGCCCAGGGTCAAAACGCCATTGGAGATCGTGTAAAGGTAAATGCCGCCGGTGATCGTGCTGACGTACAGAAATTGGTCATTCGGGGCAACCGTGATTGCAATGGGCGGGGCAGGCACGGTGACGGGGGTACCGACAAGGGTCAACGTCCCGGAGCTGATGTCATAAGAGATCACTTGGCTGGTCGATTTATCCAGAACGTAAAAATAGCCGCTGGAAAGCGTCGTTGTCGTCGTGCCCCCGCCGCCGCCGGTCGATGTGGGAAGATCCCAAAAGCCCTTGCATCCGGCCAGCACAGCAGCGACAACCACGAATGCTGCGACAACCACTCCAACTGCTGCCCAATACCAGATCTTCATCTTCACTCCTCGTGCGTTGCCGTTCGAAAGCCAGTTCGTGCAGGCGGAATTCCGGATCGGATTCTGCTCAAAGGGTACTGCTTGATTGCGCGGTTTGTCTTGTCGCCCGACTAAACACGCGCGAACGGCGCCGTCTGCAATCGCAGCGATCAGTGAATAGACGCGATTTTGGGGGATTTCGCTCTTCGCCGAAGCCGCTGCCCCGATTACGCGCTTGGAGCCAAGAGCTCCAGATCGTTGTTGCGCACATTTCCCACCCGGTGGCTCACACGCCAGGCGGTCATTCGCTCCGCTGGAAAAGGCCGCAGCAGGTCCACCGGGAGCCGCTCCACGGCGGCAGGCTCCAGCCAGCGGTTGTAATCTTTCGGCTCCAGAATTACCGGCATGCGATTGTGGATGGGCTCGAGAACCTCGTTGGCGTCGGTCGTCAGAATGGTGAATGTCTCCAGAGCTTCGCCCTCTTTGGGGCGCCATCGCTCCCAGAGCCCCGCGAAAGCGTAGGGTTCGCCGCTCTTCAATGCAATAGCAAACGGCTGTTTGGTTTTAGCGTCGATGCGCGCCCATTCGTAAAAGGCATCGGCGGGAATCAGGCAGCGCCGCTTGCGCAGTGCCTCGCGAAACGCGGGCTTGGTCGCTACCTCCTCCGCCCGGGCATTGATCGTCGAATAACCGATCTTTGCGTCCTTGGCCCAGAAGGGGACCAGGCCCCACCGCAGCAGCGCGAATTCTCTCGCTCCCGTTTCCTGGCCTTGACGCACCACCGGCTGCACACTTTGCGGCGCAATGTTGTAACTGGCTGAGAAGGCGGGCAAATCTTCCAGGTCCACGCCGAACCAATCGGCAAGAACCTCTCGCGTAGACCTCCGCGCGAATCGTCCGCACATAGTGCTAGTTGGGACGGCCGCCAGATGCTGCGCGGCGGCGGAAGCGCTCATCAACAGGCAGGCGCCCTTGAAAACCTGATTCAACCGTGTGCCAGTGTTCGATTGCCGGCTCGCCCATGCGCCAACAAAGCAGGACGACCTCATCGTCTATGCGACACGGGAAGTCAAGCAAGCCGGAATCGAGATCCTTCACTTGGACGCCAATCGCATCGATCTCAGCAACGCTTTCGCGGGCCCGCTTGAGATGCTCTTCCACTTCGGCGCGCTGCTTGGAGACATTGGCGGTGTTTACCTTCATTCCTCCCGAGAGATAGATGCGCTGCGCCAGGCCGGTGAGATCAGATTCGACTGATTGCGCGGAACGCCTGTCTTCCATGGCGCGCTTGAGCAGCGACTCAAGCACCGGGAGCAGCGATTGCGCTTCGTCGAGAGTGAAAGTCTTCATCGGCCCAATCCTTTTTCTTACAGCATACGACGATTTGCCCAAAAACAGTGAGCCGGCGAAAGTGCCGAGGGGCAGCGGTTCCTCGGAACTCCGTGGGTCTGCGTGCCCGATCAAACGGGTTGCGATGAGGGCACTAACGCATCAGCCCTGTGGATAACGCCTTGTTTCTGTGGATAAGTGCATCGATTCAAAGCCTGAGAGATACACTTCACTCTGAAGAGGCCATCGCTGAGAATCTCTCAACGATCGAATTAGTCAATCAACAAGAGCAGCTTTATCAATCGGATACCGATATTGTCAGAGTAGTTAACCCTCCCCGGTTACGTTCGCGCATTACTGGGGCGCATCGGTCATGACCATTATTTCGTTGACACTCCACTGCTTCTCTCCTATCGTCGACTCACAAAGGTAAATTCCGAAATCGTGAGCGTCGGGTGTTCGGAATGCTTTTTCGGGGCGTTGATTAATGCTCCTGGGAATGTTGAATGAGGTCCCCGCTTCCCGTGGG
>CAZANC010000342.1:0-3205 GCA_964486495.1 uncultured Occallatibacter sp. | reverse complement strand
TCGCCAATCACCACCGCGGCATTCTCGTCAAAGCGAATGTAGGTGCCGTCGCGCCTCCGGTGCTCCTTGCGTGTGCGCACAATCACCGCTTTCACTACCTTGCCCTTCTTTACGGTGCCGTCGGGCGAGGCTTCCTTCACTGCGGCGGTCACAACGTCGCCCAGTCCGGCCTTCGCGCCCAGCCCACCGCCCAGCGGCAGAATCACTTGCAGCTTGCGCGCGCCGGAGTTGTCGGCTACCGCGAGCATCGTTCTCATTTGCACAGCCATGGTTTGCCCTCCTTTCGGCAGCCTTACTTCTCAGCGGGAACTTGCTCGCCCGGAAGCACGGCGTCTTCAATCTGGCCCAGCGACGACCGCCGCACAATCTCTTCGAGCGACCACCTCTTCAGCTTGCTCAGCGGCCGCGTCTCGCGGATGCGCACCACATCGCCCATGCGCGCCGAGCTCTGCTCGTCGTGAGCGTAGAACTTCTTGGTCGAGCGCACAATGCGCTTGTACTTCGCGTGCGCCTTGCGCATCTCCACCGCGACCACGATCGTCTTCTGCATCTTGGTCGAAACCACCTGCCCAACCTTTTCGTTGCGCCGTGCGCCTGCCGCCGCGGGTGCCTGTGCCGCTTTCTCGGTCGCCGTCATTTGCTCGCTCCCTTTTTCTTCCCGGTCTTCTTCTTCGCGGCCGAATCGCCTCTTGCCGCGGCTTTTTTCGCTTTTCCTGTCTTAGCCTTTGCAGCCGGAGCGGCTTTCGACACGGCTTTCTTCGCCTTCGCGGTCTTTGTCTTTGCCGCGGGAGCCGCTGCCTCAGCCTTCTCAGCCTTGGCTTCTGCCGCAGGCGCCGCTTCCCTGGCTTTCGCAGCCTTGGTCGCCGCTACCTCGGTCTTCGCGAGATGACCGGCTTGTTTTTCTTCGCCCGTCTCGCTTTGGATGCCCAGTTCGCGCTCGCGCGCCACCGTCTTGATCTGCGCAATCTCCTTGCGCAGCTGGCGGAGTTTCTTCACTCCGTCGTTCTGCCCCAGCGATACCTGGAAGCGAATCCTGAAGAGCTGCTCCGAGGAGGTCTTCTCCTGGTGCTTCAGCTCTTCGTCGCTCAAATTGCGAATCTTTGTCAGTTCCATCGTTTCCTAGCTCCAGGCTTCTTAGCCGTTAGCTCTTAGCTTCATCCTGCTCGCGCATTCGCTCTTCGCCTCATCGAGAAGAACGAATGACTAATAGCTAAAGGCTGCTTCCTAACTACTCCGTCTTGGCCGCGACCTTCTCGCCCGCGGCGCGCTCGCGCGCCACGAACTTTGTTCTCAGCGGCAGCTTGTGCGACGCCAGGCGCATGGCCTCTGCCGCGAGCTCCGGCGTCACGCCTTCCATCTCAAACAAAATCTTTCCCGGCCGCACCACTGCTACCCAGTGGTCCAGTGCGCCCTTGCCCGAGCCCATGCGGACTTCGGCCGGCTTCTTGGTAATCGGCTTGTCCGGAAACAGCCGCACCCAGATTTTGCCCCCGCGCTTGACGAAACGCGTCATCGCGATACGGCTGGCCTCGATCTGCCGGTCGGTGATGTACCCGCACTCCAGGACCTTCAAACCGTACTCGCCGAACGACAGCGTCGAGCCGCGCCACGCCTTGCCCCGGCGCTTGCCCTTCTGCTGCTTGCGGAACTTCACCTTCTTTGGCATCAACATAACGAAACCCTCAAAAACAGTTCACAGTTCGTAATTCTTGGTTCTCAGTTCGATTCGTCCACCTTGCCGCCATCCAACTGTGAACTGCGAACTGTGAACGATGAACTGCTTCTAAAACACCGTTTTCCCAACCGGCGGTACCTGGCGGCGCTTCTGCTCGTAAATATCGCCGCGGTAAATCCAAACCTTCACGCCGATCACGCCATACGTCGTATTCGCCTCGGTAAACCCATAGTCGATATCGGCGCGCAGCGTGTGCAGCGGCAAACGTCCCTGCAGGTACCACTCCGAGCGCGCGATTTCGTTGCCATTCAGACGGCCCGACACGCGCACCTTGATTCCCTTGCAGCCGAAGCGCAGCGCCGAGTCCACGCTCTTGCGCATTGCTCGCCGGAAACTCACGCGCTTCTCAAGCTGCAGCGCGATGTTCTCGCTCACCAGTTGCGCGTCCAGCTCCGGCTTGTTCACCTCGATAATGTCGATGAACACGTCGCGATTGGTGCGCTTGGCCAGATCGGTTTTCAGTTTCTCGATCTCCGCGCCCTTGCGCCCGATCACGATGCCCGGCCGCGCAGTGCGGATGAGGAAGCGCAGTTTGTTGCCCGGCCGCTCGATTTCCACCGAGCTCACGCCGGCCGCCTTCAGCTTCTCGCGCAGCTCAGCCTTCAGCTTCACGTCCTCGACCAGGAGCTTGGCGTACTCGCGCTCTGAGAACCAGCGCGACCGCCACGGTTTGTTGATTCCCAGCCGGAATCCGTAAGGATGGACTTTTTGTCCCATATACTTCCTCTCAAAAATCTCCCGGCTTATTTGCCGGACTTCTTCTTGGTTGCCACAGCCTTCTTCGCTGCCGGCTTGGTTTCTTTCGCCTTCGACTTACCTGACTTGTCCGCAGCTTTCGTCTTCGCTGCTTTGGGCGCGGCCTTCTTTGCGTTGCCTTTTTTCGCGGGCTCCGCCGTGGGCGCGGTCTCGTCCACCTTCGTCACCAGGCCCTTTTCTGACTCGCGCTCCGCAACCGAAAGAACGATGTGCGTGAGCCTGCGCTGATAGCGGTACGCCCGCCCCATCGGCGCTGGCCGGATGCGCTTCATACGCGGACCGTCGTTGGCCACTGCCAGCTTCACGTAAAGGTTGTCGACGTCCAGATCGATGCCCTCTTCGCCGGCCACATACTTCGCGTTGTCAATCGCCGAAGTCAACAGCTTGTGCACCACCGGGGCGATGCGCTTGCGGGCGAAAGCCGCCGCATCCAGCGCCTCCTGCACTCCGCGCCCCTTGATCAGTTCAAGCACCAGCCGCGCCTTCTGCGGCGACACGCGCTGGAACTTCGCCTCGGCTCTGTATTCCCTTGTTGCCACTGCCATACTCATGCCTTCCTCAAACTTCAGCTTTCAGCCTGCATCCCCTACGCCGGCTTGGCCACAGCCTCGGTGGTTGGCGCCTTGGAGCCGCCGGTGTGGCCCTTGAAGACCCGCGTAGGCGCAAACTCGCCCAGCTTGTGTCCCACCATGTTCTCGGTCACGTACACGGGAA
>CAZANC010000341.1:0-3207 GCA_964486495.1 uncultured Occallatibacter sp. | reverse complement strand
GTATTGACAGCGGCCGTGTAGGCTGTGTATTCGGCGGGGTCCTGGATGACCTTTTGTCCGGCGGGAGCCTGCTGCGCAATTGCGGCTGCTAACCCCAAAAGCAGGCCGAGCGCGCAGAGCGGGCGGAGGGGCTGATGAAGGCGCAAGCGGTGCACAAAGGAAGCGTAGCACAGGCGAGAAGGCTGGTTGGCTGGTTCAAATTTTGCCTGCTTGTGCCGATTTTGGTTCAGCTTTTGGTTCAGCTTATTCCGGGCGGCGTCGCGCCTTGCTTTCCGGGCCATTCGGTCGCCACCAGGTACGAAATCTCGTCGACGACGCGTTTCAGTTCGCCGACCGTGCGGTTGTTCAGGCGGAGTTCGAACACCTCGAGCAGCGAATGAAAGTACCAGAGCTGCTCCTTCGGGCCACGCTTGAATCGGTCCCAGACCGCAGGGCCAATCTCCTTGAGGTCGTCGAGAATGGCCTTCGCGTTGTAGAGCTTGTCGGCGGCGGAGATGACGAGGACGTCCTCGGGCTCCGTGCGCAGGCGCGCGAGATAGGCGTTCTTTCGCGCCTCCCAGCCTTCTTTCTTGTCGTGATCCTCGGCGAGAGTGTCGGAAAGGCCTTCGACCATGCGGGCAACGTTCGGGCCGAATTTCTCTTCCACATCGTCGAGCGTGCGCTGGCCGCCGTGATCCTCGGCTGTGTCGTGCAGAATCGCCGCGATCACCATGTCTTCGGTGACAGGAACCGCACCGCCGGCTTCGCCCATCACGAGCGATGCGACTCCGAGCAGATGAGCCATGTATGGGATTTGCGTTCCCTTGCGAAATTCCGTGTGGAGCACACGCGCATAGTCAACGGCGCGGGTGAAACGCTCGGAGAGAATCAGCGATTGTGTGGGGTTTTTCATCTTTCAGTCTCTCATGCGGATTGTGCGGAGCGAAAGTTACGGCTGCTTCCGCCCACGCGGCCGCGCGTTACAGTCCCAACTTCGCCCACATCACATCGACTTTGGCTTTCGTCGCGCGATCCATCTCGATCATTGCCGGCCACGGGCGATTGAATCCTTCGGCCTTCCACTTGCGCGTGGCGTCCACTCCCATCTTCGATCCGTAGTTGGGCAGACGGCTGGCGTGGTCGAGCGAATCCACAGGACCGAGAGTGAACTGAATGTCACGCTCGGGATCGATGTTGTTGGCGACGCGCAGCACGACCTCGCCGATGTTCTGCACGTCGCAGTCTTCGTCAACCACGATGATGCACTTGGTGAACATGGCCTGACCGAGCGACCAGATGGCGTTCATAACCTTGCGCGCCTGGCCGGGATAGCTTTTCTTGATCGACACGATCATCAGGTTGTGGAAGACGGCCTCAACGGGCAGATGAATGTCGACCAGCTCTGGAATGGTCATCTTCATCGCCGGCAAAAAAATCCGCTCGACAGCCTTTCCCATCCACGCGTCTTCCATGGGCGGCTTGCCCACAATCGTCGCGGCGTAGATGGGGTCCTTGCGATGGGTAACGCACGTGACGTGGAAGACCGGGTACTCGTCTTCGAGCGTGTAGAAGCCGGTGTGGTCACCGAAAGGACCCTCGGCGCGCAATTCGCCCAATTCGACATAGCCCTCAATCACGATCTCAGCGTGGGCCGGCACTTCGAGATCGACGGTTTCGCATTTCACGATTTCGACCGGTTTGCCACGCAAAAAGCCCGCGATTAAGAACTCTTCGACTTCAGGCGGCGCGGGAACGATGGCGGCGAATGTCGTCGCGGGATCGGTGCCGATTGCTACGGCCACTTCAAGTCGCGAGCCTTTCAGATTTCCGAGTGAGATTTGCGGCATTCCGCCGGTTGCGCCCTCGGGAATGCTGACCGCGCCACCGGCCGATTCGGCCATCATCGCTACACGCGCGCCGCCGGCGCTAAGCGTCGGGTCGGCATCCGCGCCAGCCGTAGCCGCATTGCGCATCGCCTCACGGTAGTGCTCGGCAGCGACTTTCTGTCGCTGCCAGTGCATGCCCGTGGTCTGGCCGTCGTAGACCTGCATGCGATACATTCCAATGTTGCGCTTGCCCGATCGGGGATCGCGCGTGTGCACGCAGGGCAGGGTGATGAACCGCCCGCCGTCATGCGGCCAGCATTTGAGAATCGGAAAGTAGTTGAGGTCGAATTTCTCGCGCCGAATCACTTCCTTGCACGGCGCGTCCCTGGCGCTCACGGTCTTGGGAAAGGCACTCGTGAGCGCGCCGAGCTGTGGCAGCATTTTCAACTTGTCGAACAGGCCTTCGGGAGCTTTGATATTCATCAGGCCACTAATGCGCTCGGCGATCTCGTCAATACTCGCAACGCCCAGCGCCAATGCCATGCGCCGCTCACTGCCGAACTGATTAACGAGGACACTGTGGCCGGGATGGCCTTTTATGTTTTCGAAGAGAAGCGCCGGCCCGCCGGGGGCGTATTTTTCTTTCGTCTCGGATGCCCCACCCTTTTCCGCCGCTTCATCGCGCAAAGTGTGGGAACGCGAACCGATTTTCGACACGCGATCGGTAATCTCCGTGATTTCGAGCTCCGGCGAAACCTCTTCGCGGATGCGCCTGAGTTCTCCATGTTTCTCGAGCGTCTTGATCCAGTCGCGCAGATCGTCGTAGGCCAAGGGCTTGCTCCGGACGGTGGTGACCGTTCCTCAACCATACTAAGGCCTTACTGCGACCACGATGAGAAAACGAAAGACCATCCCTCAGAGTTGCACAAGGAACGAGCTCCCTCCGTGATACGATTTGCGCAAAAGACGATTCAAAGGCCTGCCCGGAGAGCCCATGGTACTCAACAAGCGTTTCGCAGCAACGCTCGAGAAAAGTCCCAGCAAAGGTGGCTGGACGTATGTCGTTTGGCCGCTGTCCGTGAAGTTCTTCGGTACGCGAGGCCTGGTGAAGGTGCGCGGCAAGATTGACGGAGTCCCATTTCAAAGCTCATTCATGGCCATCGGAGATGGAACACATAAGTTGCCCGTGAAGACGGAGATTCGCAGCGCCATCGGAAAAGGGGCCGGTGATCGGGTACATGTGATTTTGGAGGAGCGAATCGCCCGTTAGCTCCGCACCTTGCAACTTTCAACCGTGAGGGTTCGCCCATCGCAGCGAGTATTGCGGAGCCATTTGCTGCTGCGGCGTGAGTGGTTAGCGTGCCGGCTCGATAGCGGGAACGAGCGGTATAACCGGCGGAAT
>CAZANC010000340.1:0-3217 GCA_964486495.1 uncultured Occallatibacter sp. | reverse complement strand
AGCGGGATCGTGGAGCTGACCCAGGCGCAACTTGCACAAACGCAGGCAGAGATCGCCTATGCCAATGCCCGCTACGCCTATCAAACCGCGCTCGCGGTAGTACGGTTCCAGACGGGCCAGTAGCCTTGTGAAACTTCCCATTTCATCTTCGGCGTGGCTGGATCCTCCCGTCTACCGGACCGTCTCCATATCTCCGTGAGAGGTGATCGTACTAATCATTCCGATATTGAGCTCTTTTTCGAGGAGATTGCCCCATGCCAGTGATTGGCGACAGGCCGGAATTGAACCTGAAGACCGTTGTCTATGCAACAGACTTTTCTCTTTGCTCCAGGAACGCCGGCCTCTACGCCGCTCGCATGGCCGCCTATTTCTCAGCAAAGCTGCTGGTGACTCATGCCTTCACGCTGGAACAAGCCGCGTTGGAAGTTGAAATCGGTGACAGACGATTAAGCCAGCAGAGACAGAACTTGACGCATCGTCTATTGGGAGAAGCTGATCTCCTGGGAGCAAATTCGATCGAGATCATTCCCACACTTTTGGAAGGATCTCCGGAAGATGTGATTCCAGATCTGGCGAATAAGCATGAGCCGTCCATGATCGTTCTGGGAACGCATGGCGGAGGTCGCCTCGAGCGGGGAATCATTGGCTCAGTCGCGGAGAAGATCCTACGGTCTACACGCTGGCCAGCGCTTACCGTTGGACCTCAAGTTCAGCCCTTGTCCTCACAAACGTTCCCGTTCGGGAGGATTCTTTTTGCGACCGACTTTACTGAAGCGGCCGCCAATGCTGCGACCTATGCGGTTACATTCGCTGAAGTTTTCGCGGCGAAGATTGATGTGCTCAATGTGATTCAGGACGATGCCATTAAACATCCGGATAGAGTATTCGATCTTCAGACCCGCTTCTTCAACGCCCTTGACTCCCTCGTGCCTCAGTCTGCCAGAGAATTCTGCGATCCCAGAACCTATGTGGCTGTCGGCGGGGCGCACGGCAAAATCCTTGAACACATCAGAGAGCGATCTATCGAACTCCTGGTGCTTGGTATCCGGAAGACATCGCATATCAGCATGGAGATGAGAACATCTGGGGCCTTTCGGATCATAGTCGATGCTCCTTGCCCAGTTCTGACGATTAGAAGCTGAGAAGTGGATCGCTTTGCCGGAGAATTAGATGGGAAGACGGAAGAACCGGCCGAGTCACGATTATCACAACACCCCGATAACACTGCTGGTCGCATTGTTTGGGGGTGCCTGCGCGTTCGTTGCCGTTGAGATTTTTCTCCCGGACCTTTTGGAGTTGTGGGAGCCTCAGATAGGCAAGTTCCCGGGATGGCAAGTCCATATGGGAGCGACGTGCGTTGAAATCGTGACATTCTTTTCGGTCTTGTTCTTTCTGGAATTGTTCGAAACAAGGTCACGCTTAACAGCGTGGCGAGCAAGTGCACCGTGGTTGCCTCTCGTTGGGCTCACCTTGCTGGCAACGATCATCCATATCCTCTTCTATATTGTGTTCCTGGCAGGAACCATCTACGGCGTATGGGCCTACCGCCAAACCTCAAGCGTGCTTCGCTCGCCCCGCTTTCAGTGAGCCGAACGCGTGACTGTAGTTCTCGTGTTGCTGACCGCAAAGTACCAACAGCCTCCTTAAGAAGCTATCAATTATTTGATTTCCCGCGGGCGGTAGACTGGGAGTGGATCAAAGTGTCGGGTGTTCCGCAGGCGCCTTTGTGCCTGGATTGTGCCTAGGAACGTCGCTTCTGGCGATTTGAGCGATTCTGGAATCAGTAATTTGCGTGTTTGCAACAGCGGCTAAGGTTCGCCCCCTCCCGGCACTATACTAACTATATTTAGAATCAGCTATTTAGAAGATCGACAAATCGTTTGTGCCTAAACTGTGCCCAGACTGTGCCAAACTTTCCCCTTCCCGGCATCACAACACGACGGTTTGAGTTGGGAGCTTTAACGGGCAACGGCGCGATGGGCACGACGTGCATCCCTATCGATTCCGTCTAAATTGATTTCCTATTTTCTCGGCACACTTCCTGCACACCAGCGGCACGCGATATCGCGATGCTCGCAATCAGACAGCTCGGGTCGCCTGATGCCGGATCAGTGGCCATAATTCTGCCCCACCGATGACTGGACGCTAGGGCGTTTTTCATTACAAATCTTCTTGCCCCGTCACACGTGTATCGCGCAGTGGCTCCAGGAGGCTGGTTGATATTCGTCGAAAACACGTCAGGCGAAGCCTGTGGATTGACATTCGTTCCCGACACTGGTCACACCTGGGATGCAAAACGAAGCTGAGACACTACCGGGGCCCTCGACGGAGGCAAAGACGCGGGCGTACGACTCCGTTCGGCGCGCAGTCGGCGACCCGTTCAAGCTTCGAAATCGATCTTCCGATGTGTGTCGCGGTTTGCCCGCTTTGTTTTAATGTGAGGCGGGAGGCTGGATATTTGCCTTAATTCATCGGGATGGAGAAGCCGTGGGCAATGCGCTGATGAAGATTCGCACCATGTGACAAGCCGCTTGACAATCGCGGAGCAGCTCTGCTTTCATCTTGGACAGTTCAAAGCGCAGTGCGATTGTCGCCTTTTAACAAACGGTTGTCTACATCTGTGCGAAAGTCCGCTGCGTTTAAGCGATTGGTGTTCCAGCCACCAGGACGAAGAGGAAATCATGAACTCGAAGCGGATTCTTGCCGTCTTTTCTGCTGTTCTCATCGTTTTTGCAACGATATCGCGGGCGCAAAACACAACCGATGCGCAGGTCTGGCTGACGACGGTCGACCGAAGCGCATTGCTCACTCACCAGCCCGACCCTCTGCGTTTTTCGGATGCGAAGAGCGACGCGCCGGCGATTGAAGTGAACGACATGCAGCAGTACCAGCCTATCGAAGGGTTCGGGTTTGCGCTGACGGGCGGGAGCGCGCAGTTGCTGATGCAGATGACGCCAGAACGGCGTGGCGAGTTGCTGCGGCAGCTTTTCACGACAAAGGGAGACGGGCTCGGGGTGAGTTATCTGAGGGTGAGCATCGGCTCCTCGGATATGAACGATCACGTGTACTCGTACGACGATATGCCGGCTGGCCAGACTGATCGAAAGCTCGAGAGATTCAGCCTTGCGCCGGACGAGGCGACCGTGATTCCAGTGCTGAAGGAGATTCTGGCCATCGATCCGGAGATCAAGATTCTGGGGTCGCCGTGGTCGGCGCC
>CAZANC010000339.1:0-3246 GCA_964486495.1 uncultured Occallatibacter sp. | reverse complement strand
AAATAGGCGATGGCCATGATGGTGAGCGCCGGATTGAAGCCGCCGTTGGTGACATGCACGCTCGAATCAATCACGAAGACGTTGTCCACGTCGTGAAGCTGGCAGTTGCGGTTCACTACCGAACCTTGCGGATCGTTGCCCATGCGACAGGTGCCAGCCTGGTGCTGGCCCGCCGACACGGTCGTGGGAACGCCGGCGCTGATGACTGTGCTTGCCGCCTCGGCCTCCTTGAGCCAGGCTTCGGCGCGGTGAGCCTGTACAAGGCCGATCTCGTAGGTTTGGGGATGGACGTTGCCGGAGATGCGCGCGACTGGCATTCCCCACTTGTCTCTCACCGCTGGATCGAGAGTCACCCTGGCGTCGGCCATGGGAATCTGCTGGGTCGGCCCCATGACAACGATGTTGCGCTTGAAGAAGCGGCGCATGGCCTGCTTGTGCGCGAGCCCCCAACGGGGTGTGCCGCCGGGCATCCGGTCGACCATTTGAATGGGCAGGCGGATGAATTCATTGGCCAGCATGCCTCCGCCACACAGGCCTGGAGTGCCGTGATTGTAGTCGGAGACGGCGATGCTGGCGCCGGGCCCCACATCGTCGTAAGTATCAAAGTCGAAAAACCCGGTCGCGCCGGTGTAGTGGTGGCCTTGCAGATTGCGCCCCACCTGATCATGGCGATTTCCCAATCCGCCAGGAAAGAGACGGCTTTTGGAATTCAGGAGCAGACGGGCTGACTCGATGGCGCAAGCGGAGACCACGACGATATCGGAAGGTTGTTCCTGCAAACGTCCATCGGCATCGTAGTAGGCTACACCGCGCGCGCGTCCCCGGTCGTCGGTGAGGATTTCCCTGGCCATGCACTCGGTGCGCAGCTCGCAGTTTCCCGTTGCCAGCGCTACCGGGATCACGGTGTTTTGCGACCCGTTCTTGGCATCCACTTCGCAGGCAAATCCGACACACCAAGGGCAGCGCATGCACGGGCCGCGGCCGTTGTAGGGTACGCTGTTGCGAGCCATGGGAATGGGAAAGGGATGCAGGCCGAGGCGTTTGGCTGCCGGCTCGAGGATTTGAAACTCGCGATTGGGCGGGAGCGGCGGCATCGGCAGAGGACGCCGGCGCGGGCCATGAAAGGGAGTGCCCGAATCATCTCCGGAGATGCCGATCTCATACTCGGCCTTCTCGTAGTAAGGTTCCAGATCGTCGTAGGAGATGGGCCAGTCTTCCAGCGAACTCCCGGCAGGCGCTCCGTAGGTTGAGCGCATACGGAAGTCCTGCGGCAGATAGCGCCAGGCCATGGCTCCATAGCTCAGAGTTCCACCACCAACACAGGCGGCATTGTTCTGGTAGCCGCCTTCGCTGGGCAGCATGATGTGCGGCGTGCCCTCGGCATCGACCAGAACGCGCGGATTGCCTTCATCCTCAGGTCCGAAAGCGTTGCCCAGCACCGTGGTGCGCTGATTCCGCAGGTCGTCCTTGCGGCAATCATTCGACGTGTACCACTTGCCTCGCTCCAGTAGCACGACGCTCAGGCCCGCAGTCGACAGCTCCTTGGCCACAATGCCGCCAGCCGCGCCGGCGCCCACGACAACTGCATTCACGCGTTTCATGAGGCCGGGCCTTTTCTCAGGTCGTACTGTGCGCGCCCAAGGACGGGCGGCTCAGCAACGCCGAGCATCCGCCAACTCACAGCATCGCGATTGCCGCCGTGCCGCGGCGAGCCGTAGTAGCCCTCAAGAGTGTGACTGCGCACCAGATCAAAGAACTTGCGATTCTGCTGTTCGATAGCGCCCACAATCTCAACCTGCTGCGGCGCGGACAGCGCCGCCAGATCCCGGCCAAAGCGCTTTCTGCTCATCGCATCGGCCCGTTCCAGCCCATCCCGGTAAGGATTCCGATGGCGCTTGTAGGTCCGGGCGAGTTGGTGGTCGATGTAAGTGATCACTCCGGCTTGCGAGGCGCTGGGAAAGTCATCCGCGGGGATCATCCGATCGCACATCGCGGCCAGCGTCAAAGCGTGGCCATCGCTGAGGAAATCCCAGCCTCCGTGGCTACGGGCAGAGCAGCCAACAGCGAGGGCCGCGCCGCCTATGGCTCCAGTGGCCACAAATTGCCGCCGCGTGAGACGAACGCTATCCCTGCTCCCTGGCATTGGTTCCAACCCTGAAAGGAATTCAGCCCATAACTGAGCGCACCCGCAAAACTGCTTCGACATGCCCGCGAATTCCTGGCTAGTTCATGGTTGGCGTGTCTGGCCAGCTCAGTCTGTGCCACGAATCACACGCGAACTGGTGCAGCGACCCAATCGTCGGCCTCTATGGTCGTCCCAATCCTCTTCCGAACAGGTGTCTTCATTCATCGACAAATTTGCCGGGGACCTTGTGAGATCGGCCCGATGGGCCTTTCATCGATTGGTTCTTGAGGGATCGCAATCATTCCGGGCGGATCATTTCGCATCCACCGCCGCCCCGCCGTAGCTCGCGAGCGCCACTCCCTTGCGGTCTAGCAACAGCAAAGCGCCACGCTGCGCCTGCAGTTCGAAATGAATGTGCGCGCCCGTAAGCGCATCCACGATGTTCACCGTCTGCAGATCGAGCGACTCGTTGCTGAAGCTGTAGATTTCCGCGTCGTCCAGAACTGTGGGAAACGCCAGCACCGCCGTCGACAGCTGCTCCACTTCACTGAATGCCGGTTTCAGCCCGGCCTCGTCCAGCGCCCACAGATACAGCGCCGCGACCGCCGTATATCCCTCGGCAAATTCCACCGGATCTGCGGCCCACAGGATCCGGCCTTTGCCATGAGGAACGATTTCCACGGATTTCCCATCGGCGAAGCGCATGGTCCATGTTGCCGCCTGTTGCACGCCGGCGGGGAATCCGAGCGAATACGTATTCCCATCGGGCAACGTCAAAGACGACCCACGCACCGCCAGCGGAGCGACTGTTGCCGTCATACCCAAGTCCGCCGTCCGGTTCGCCGGCTGCCAATGCTCGTCGCGATCGACTGGACCCGTCACCAGCAGCGTTCCGCCGCGCGCGGCGTAATCCAGCAGTTCGCCCCATGCCTTGTCCGTTAGCCCCTGCGCCGACGGCAGAAACACCAGCTTCGGCATCCCCAGTTCTGCCAACCGATTCTCCGGCAACATCCGCAGCGGCGCGTGATCGCAGTACGCCATTGCGCGCAGTGCATGCTTCTGCGTGTCCAGCGCCAGGCCGCCCAAAGTCGAATACAGCAGCGCTTGCGATGTGACCATCG
>CAZANC010000338.1:0-3247 GCA_964486495.1 uncultured Occallatibacter sp. | reverse complement strand
TTCATATTCGACGATCAGGGACCGGCGGGTTTGCAGTGCCTTCAATGGTGGGGTTCGCTAAAAGGCAGAGTAGGCCCGCCACACTCGATTGTGCTCGCCAATACTCCGCAATTCAAAGACGACCGCCAACTCGTATCGCTTCAGG
Organism: uncultured Occallatibacter sp.; assembly: GCA_964486495.1. Lineage (GTDB taxonomy): Bacteria > Acidobacteriota > Terriglobia > Terriglobales > Acidobacteriaceae > Telmatobacter. Next base: position 3,102 of record CAZANC010000338.1, on the reverse strand, counting down.
CCGCAGACATGCTCGCGTGGCACATCCGCCGTGAATTTGAATATCCAACGGAGGATAGGACAGCGGTATTTGACCTCATTAATCCGGCGGGGGTATGGGAGCGAGAAATTTCCGACGATATGCTCCGCCAGGTCGTTGACAGGTTTAATAATCGAGTAGACCTCAGCAAACTGTAGAGTCCGGCTTAGGAGGAAAGTGCGCGATGATTTCACGGCCTGAGTTCTACGGAGTTTTAATCTGCGTGTTTGTGACTCTTTTCGAACTTGGAAGAAAACTCGAAAAGATTCATGATGATTTGAAGGCACTGCGGGAGAAGATCGACAAAAAGTGAAAAGCCCCGATGCCAGTCGGGGCTAATTCGGGACACTCACGCGAATCATCGCATGGAGTGTGTCGAAATGCAAGCAACTGAACTTTCTCAGAAAATAATGGCTCTACTTGAAAAATCTCATTCTCAAGTTGCCATCAACGCATTGGACATTTGCCGTGTTCTTATACGGGAAAAAGATTTCAATGCGATTTCTTCGCGGCCAACTCTATCTGAATCGCCTCAAGAGACTTCGCAATCCGGGCGAGAACTTGTATAAGTGCGCGCTGGTGCTGCATCGTCTCAGCGATGGAGTTTTCCGGTGTGGCGGCCGGTAATATGGGTGCCGGATTGCTGCTCATGGGATTTCTCCTGCCTTACTAGCTAGATGTGCAGGTGCGGCAATAGTACCGCACCTCCTTACGCCCTCTAATCCTCCTCTTCTCTCAATACTCAGTCAAGTATATTTATGCCACTTCCGCATAGCCGGTAACTCTCCAATCGTCTTTTTCAACCCAGCCCGGGAGGACACCGACTGTGCTCGCGTTCGCTTTATCAAGCCATTCTGGCGCAAAGTATCGCTTTGCTTCATCGGACGTGAGGTTGCGCCTTGCGAGTTCCTTGTCGAGCACCTGCTCGGCTTCCAGTCTGAATCCGCCGTTCACCCTAAGCTTCAAAAGCTCCAGGTCGGTGAGGGTCTTGTATTCGGTGTCGAGTCCCCCCGCGTCGGGCATGAAATCGATTGGATTATAGCCTTTGCTGTCTCTGATTTGGCGGCCATTCGAGAGAAACCAGTAGAGGACATTCGGCAAAAGGCCAAATCTGTGAGCTCTCACTGCTCACAGGGTGCCCAAATTCCGACCCCGTCGGGTCGCGCCGAGGAAAGTGGAGGTCGGCGGCTTTCGAAAGGCGTAGTTGAGCGCTCAGTATCATCGCATCTCAGAGTGTTGCGGCGCCTGGACCCACAGTGATTGCGGCCCTCGAAAGGAAATGTTCGGGGGAAATGAGAGCTTCTGGCCGGCAACAAGTCGCAGATCGGGAAAGCGGCTCGTTAGAGCTTCGAGCGCAAGACGCGCCTCCAGTTTGCCCAGCGCGGCGCCAAGGCAATAGTGAATGCCGAGGCCGAAGGCGAGCGACTTAGGCGTATCCGAGCGGTATAGATTGAACGATTCGGGTGCCGGAAAGACCGAGGCATCGCGCCCGGACGCGGCGAGCCAAAGGAACACCTTGGCGCCTTCGGGCAAGTCCACCCCTCCGAGGGTCACGGGCCGCCTGGTCACGCGCCGCCACCCTGGGATGGGGGGATCGTATCGCAGCGTCTCGTCCACCGCTGAGGGAATTAATTTGGGATCTGCCACCACTGCGTCCCAGCGCTCGGGCTTCTCAAGCAGTCGATAAACCAGATTGCTAATCAAGTAGTTTGTGGTTTCATGACCAGCGAATGTCAGGCCGTACACGATCGAGCTGATTTCCTCGTGCGTGAGCGCACCGGGGTTCTCGTCGTGGATCGCGAGCAGGGCACTCGTAAAATCATCGTCGCGAACACTGGCCTTGCTGGCGACGAAGGTGGCCAGATAGCGTCGGTAGGCAGCCACCTGCGTGGCGCGCAGCACTTGTTCTTCAGGCGTAGGGCGTCCAAAGCCGAGCACAGCGCGGTGGCCGCACCACTCCTTAAGCTGTGACCAGTCGCGCTCGGGGATTCCCAAAAAGCTGAAGATCATTGTCGCCGGCAGTGGAAAGGCGAGCCGAGAAACGAGATCGAACGGCGAGGACAAGTCGATGTCGTTCAGGAGTTGGTTGATCGTGCGCCGGATCCTCGGCTCCATCTGCATGACGCGCTCGGGAGTAAACGCGCGCGCGGTGGGCGAACGCAGGCGCGTATGGGCCGGGGGATCAACGCTCACCATGGATGGCTGAGGCTTGTGACCGCCCCCTAGCAATATTTGCGCCGCTTCGGGCACTAGTTCCACAAGGGGTAGTTGGGTAGGCGCGGCAGAGTAGGTTTCAGGATCAAGGAATACCGACTTGATGTCTGCATAGCGTGTAACGACGTAGTAGTCAATCGAGGGAGCGTAAAACACCGGAGTCTCGCACGGTAGCGAAGCCAATACCGCGAACGGATCATCGAGAAATGATTTGGCCAGTGGGTCGAAGTTAGCGTGAACCGGGCAAGAGCCGTGCCCGTGAGTGGACATCATCTTTTCTCCTGCCTTGACGTCGATTCGCCACCCCTACCGTCGCGACACTCTTCCGGTCTGTGCGCTTTGCTGATTATTCCATGCGTTGTTGGCATCCCTAGCCGCGTGAAGATGGCATCAAGCCGTTCATTCATGTCAGCATTTTAGTGACCCGGGGGTGCGGTTCCGAGCCAATCGTCGTCCACCCGTCAGTGACTCCTCGGCAAACATGCCCTTTTCCCCCTTTTCCCGGTGGCGGATGGCCCCGGTCCCTTGCCCTCGCGGACCGGGGATACCTCGCCGACCCGCTACTTCTCTCATATCGTGGTACACCGTCTCTATACCGGGCGCATACTGATCATGGACAGCTCTCTTGAGGAGTAACCTTCCCCTTAGGCCTCCTCTTGCCGCTCCACCCGCTCAACTTGCAAGACAATTTTGACAAGGGTCTTTGACCATCCTGCAAGGGTCTTTGCCCCTCCTGTCTGACACACTGCCAGTCACACGCACCGCTTCAGATGGGGCGATCATCAAATAGGCGTGGACGTGGGCGCGGACGTAGACATTGACGCTGTCGGCCCGCGCCGCGCGCGCTCCGGCGAAAGCTTTGCAATCTGA
>CAZANC010000337.1:0-3252 GCA_964486495.1 uncultured Occallatibacter sp. | reverse complement strand
GCGGCAACTGCGCCTCCATCTGCGCGCAGAATGCCATCTTCTCGCTCGACGAGCTGCCCGCCGACATGGCGCACTTCGCCGACACGAACCGGAAATACTTCAACTAGGTCTCTCACCGCTTCTTCACACCAAAATGGGTGCCCCAGGTCCCTCGCATTTGGGGACCTGGGAGAGCACGAACTCGGGACTGTGAGTTCTTTCACTCAAAATGGGTGCCCCATCTTTGCAGCGTTCTTGCCCGTGCCGCAAGGGTGGGAACCACACTCCTTGCCGCCCGATTAATTCTGCGCGGGCGTTTGCGCGGGCGCGGGCGTTGGAGCCGTCGCCTCCGGAGTCACCTGCGACGCAATCGGAGCCGCTCCCGGAGCCGGCGTCAACGTCTTCAGATCATCTTGGGGAGTGCTTGGTGCGATCAACCTTACCGGAAGCGTCAGCGTCCCCCGGCTGGCTGGGTCGTCGCGCAACTTGAGATAGAGGATCCCTTTCACCGGATGGGGAACAACCAACTCCGTTCCCGTAAACCCCGGCGGCACGCTCACCGGGTTGTCGAATGTTGCCGTGGCCGAAAACGATGCGGCGAGAAAAAGATCGGTGCCGCTCAACAAGCAAGGCTTGGCCGCCGCGCGCGGGCAGCGCAGCTCCTTGAACCCGGGAATGCGCACCAGAGTTCCCAATGGAACCCAGTCGCCGGCCGCGCCGTCGGCAGAGATAGCGCGCACGCGCAACGGACCGAAGGCGGAGGAGCCGAATCGCGCCAGCGGTTCCAGGTCAGCCATCGCCGTATGCGCGTCCTCCAGCATCAGGCTGCCGTCGCTCAATGCGAGCATGGTGTGAAAGCTTGAGTCCGCTGCCGCCACTTCCACTTTTTCGTCGCGCGGAAATTCGGCTGGAACATCGGACTTGAGGAAGAAGACCAGCCGCCCCTCCACCGGCAAGTCGTCAGGTCTGCTCATCTCCACTGGCGAAGGCGCGCCAGCGTCCTCCTGAACGCCTTCGCTCAGCAGCGTCACCTTTGGGCGCGGCAGCTCCACCGTGACCGGCGCTTTCAGTCTGCGACCATCCTTCAGGTCCACCAACGCGACATAATGCTTGCCTGCTTCCAGGCTGGCCGTCGGCCCCGCGGCGTCCATTTGCAGCTGATCGAGATCCTGCACGCGCTCTAATGCGGACGGCGTGAAAGTGATTCCGTCTACCTGAGCCTTTGCCACCTCATCCAGCCGCGTGCCTTTCAGCAACGCCGTCTTGTCTCCAGAGTTCAGATTCAATCCGTCGAGCGACGCCGCAGCTGCGTAAGCCACCATTTTCACTCGATCCGGCTTGGCCAGCCCAAACTCGTCAACCTCTAGGTTCACCGGCCCTGGAATCGCCTCTTTCAGAGGGATCGTGACCTCAATTTCGTCAGGCTTGGGCGAATTCCATCCCAAAATGACTGCCGGGCGTTCATCAATCGTTGCCACCACCTTCTCCACACAATCTGAGGTCTGGCCGTCGAGTTCAATCGTGTCTTCGCGGCCCACCACCAGTGCGGATTGATCGGCTGCGCTTACGGTCCACTTGCCCGATTGCGCCGTCACCAACTGGAATTGCGGGCCCTCCCAATCGTCAAAGCCCCATTTACCGCGAACCTCGCCCCTCAGTTCGCCCTCGGGTAGTGCGGGAATCTTCTCTCTGGGAACCAGGCCTCCTCTTTCCGCGTCGACGCCGACCCGAATGTCAACTGTCTGCACCTTCGCATCGACCCTCGCACCAACCGGCTCCACATGCAGAACCAGATCGTGTGCCAACTCCGTTGCAAAGGCCAGGGGCGCTCCTTCAGCGGGCAGCACCAATCCCGGCTTGAGCGCGCAGAAATCTTCCTCCGGGTTCACCGGGTGCAAAGGCTCCGGCCTCGCCGCTCCGATCGAAGGAAGGGCCACAACAACAACCGACATGGGATTGCGGAATGAGGGCGGCATGTTCAGCCGCAGGTTCAGGCTGTCGGCTTTAGGCAGGGCCAGCGCCGGAATGTATTGAAAGTGCGCCGTGTGCAGCGACGAAAGAATCTTCGCCATATCCATCACAGCGCCCACGTATGGGCTGTAAAGGCCGCCGCCAGCCAGTGACGATGAGCTGATCTGGTTCATCAAGTCCACTGTGTTGCCGTTCACTAGTTGCCCCACCAGCGATTGCGCGTTGGTGTCGTCGAGCACCATGCCCTCGGAGTTCTGTGACAGGCACGAAGGCTGCTCCTCGAGCGGTTTCTCAAAGCAGTTCTCGTTGATCTTGATTCCCAAACTGCGCGCCGCCATCTCCGTTCGCGTCTTCAGCGCTTGGGGATCGAATTGGCTGCTCACCTTCACATCGGCCAGGTAGGCTTCCAGCCGCATCCGCTCCCAGCTGGCTGCCTGCAGATCCTGCGCGGCGCGCACAAACGAGCCGGGCCGGCCGCGCACCGCGCTGCGCAGCGTGTTAAAGTCGCCTCCCGTCTCGGGTGCGAGAAACAGCAGCGCCTGCTGCGCCCCTCCCGGAACCGTGACAAACACGCCCTCGTCGCGCGCATCCCGGGTCCAGGTTTCCACCCGCGTAAACCAGTCCGGCGGCGGAGGGTTTGTGGAACCGCGCAGGAAAGCAACTACCAGCACAAAATTGGTCGCCTGGCTCTCCGGCAGGTCGGGATGAATCCACAGGCGATCGCCGGGCAGCAGGTTCGGCACCTCTGAAATCGGGAGCGTGACGGCTCCACGCTTCACGTGAATATCGACTTTGGGGCCGGAGAGATCGAAGGGCTGGCCGTCGGCGTGCAGGATTTGTGACGCTATCCAAAGACAGAAAAACAAAGGCAGACAACGGCGCATAGACTCTATTCTACGAATTCCGGCGTCCGATGTGAGCCAAGAGTATGCCCGGCGCTTTCCGGCAAGGTCCGCTCCGCGCCGGTGAGATGCAAGCCTCACGGAACGCAACAGGGGCTGTCCCCAGCTAGATTCCACCCAAGAAATCCACTTCAAATAATTGTTGTCAGGTCGTAAGACCGTGCCTATGATGAATCATTAAATGTAGCTGTATCGTTTTTGTGGGGCCTTTTTACCGGTCGGCTGGAAGGGTGCAGCGGAATCCTATCCAGTGGTTCCCACTCAAACACATTTCTCCCTCAGCTATAAACCAAGGCCATTGAATCAAAGCGGCGCTTCCCTCAGCAAATAGCCGCGGCGCGCAAAAGCAAGAATGGCCGGATCTGAAGGAGATACGCCTTAATATCGCATTTTTGTTGCT
>CAZANC010000336.1:0-3274 GCA_964486495.1 uncultured Occallatibacter sp. | reverse complement strand
CACGGCGGGTTTCCTTGGGAAACGCCGGCAGGCAACGGCTTGCTGGGAGGGCGGCCGCAACTCACTGCTGGAATCCGCGCAGGAAGCTACCCCTTAAGTGTAGCAACCTCTGCAATCGAGCGTCAATCCGGTTGGTCGAAACAAATGAGTTAGGGGCGGTGCGGGAGCGTGAGAGGATGAGCGCCGGCTGAAACGCAAACCTGGACGGGCCGGGTCGATGTTGGATTGTACGCCTTATAATCTAGCCACTGAATGCCAGTTCGAGAGTCTGTCGATTCCAGGACTTTCGAGAACTACCGAGGATGTTGCCTGTGGTGAAGTTTCTGATTTTGGCTGTTTTCGCGATTTCAAGCGTGGCATCGGCGGAGACCTGCACGCTCGAAACCTATGCCTCATCGTGGATGGCAACGGGAACGCCGTTCTCTGTCAAGTGCCCATCGGGCGAGTATTCCGGCACGCTGGTGACGACGCCAGCGCGGCGATTCTTCCGCCGCGGCCACATGCTGCTCAAGTTCGATCAGCCTGTCATGCTGCACACGAAGAACGCAGGGGACGAGGAAAAGATTCAGCCGGGGCGCGGCCGGCAGATTGCCAATATGCTGATGACCGGAGGAGTGGGAATTGGTACAAAGGATCTGACCGACGGGCTGTCGGGAGCCGTATTCAAGTCCTGGTACATGATCCCAATCTCCTGCGTCACGCTGGCTTTCTTTTCAAATGGCGGCGACGTGAACCTGAAGCGAGGGGATAAGCTCGAAATCGCGCCGTTAAGGAACTGAGCCGGCGTTACCGGCAAAGACGGATAACCGACAATGGATCACCTTTGGACTCCCTGGCGCCTTGCGTACGTCACCTCGACGGAAAGCGCGGTGCGGCGCGGCGTGCCTGCGGCGCTCGATGCGTGGCCAGGCGACCTGAGTTGCGTGTTCTGCAACCTGATGGCGGCGATCGACTATGCGATTGCGGGCGGAATGGATCGCGAGAAGGCCGAGGCCGCCGGGGGGCTGGTTTTGCGCGCGAGAAATTGTTTTATTTGCCTGAATGCATTTCCGTATACGTCAGGGCACGTGCTGGTGATGCCCTACGCGCACCTTGACCGGCTGGCAGCGCTGACCACCGAGACTGCGCACGAGCTGATGGACCTGGCGCAACAAACCGAGCGCGTTCTGGAGCGGCTCTACACGCCGCACGGATTCAATTTTGGAATGAACGTTGGCCAGGCCGCGGGTGCGGGCGTGGCGGGACACGTGCATTTGCATGCCATGCCGCGCTGGATCGGTGATACCAGCTTCACGACCACCGTGAGCGAGACACGCATTCTGCCCGAAGATCTGGAGACGACGTGGAAGCGGATGCGCGAGGCGTTTGGGGAGCAGGGAGCAAGTTAGCGAGGGAGCAAGGGAGCGAGGGAGCAGGTTTAGCGATGGAGCGAAGAACTGCGGGGGCCGGCCGGGAATTGCTGTCGGCCAGTATGATGGGTGCGGCGAGAAGACGGCTGGAGGGACTATGAGGAAATTGCTTAGTGTTTGCGCCGCGATGGCCATGGCGCTGAGTGCTGCGACGGCGATGGCCGCCGACGTGACGGGAACCTGGACGGCTCAGACAACGACGCCGGATGGCAGCAGCTTTCAACTGACTTTCACCTTCAAGGTGGACGGCGCCACTCTGACCGGGACGGTGCAGGGGCCGGGTGGGGACCCGATGGTAATCAGCAATGGCAAGGTGGATGGGGACAAATTTTCCTTCGACGATTCGTTCAACGGGATGACGATTCACCACAACTGTACGGTGGACGGAGACACGATCAAGATGACGGCGAAGTCCGATTCGCCGGATTTCCCGGGGATGGAATTGACGCTGACGCGGGTAAAGGGTGCGGCGCCGGCGGCACCTGCAGCTCCGGCTCAACCCGCAGCGCCGGCGGCTCCGGCAACGCCGACAACACCGAATTCGTAAGCGCCCCTTTCAATGCTGGTGCGGGCGCGGACGCCCACATGACAGCCGGTCTCCCACCCCAGCGACGAGGACCTGTCGCTGGGGACCCCGGTCTGGAGACTGGCGCTACGCCTCGGATTTGCCGGATTCATTTGTACCTGCGGCGAGAGCCAGGTCGGGCTCGTCGACTACGGCGACCAGCCGCGGCGGTAACCACTCCGACGATTCCATTTCGCGCAAGTCCGACTGGAGCTTCGGCACTTCCGCGAGCTCCTGATCCGAGTGCACAAGCTCGCCTAATTGCCGGCCAAGGAAAAACACGCTCCCGCCCTGCTTGCCTTCGATCGATCCAAGAAACTTGTTAAAAGTATCCACGCTGTTGGCGAGCGCATTGCCGAGCCGCGTGACGTGGGATTGTGCGACGACGAGCTTCTCGTAGATGCGGCGGCCCAACTCATGAATTGCCTTCGCGTTTTTCGTAATCTCACTTTGCTGCCAGCCGAATTCGACTGCCCGTAGGAGTGCAATGAGCGTCGTGGGCGTAGCCAAGACTACATGACTTTGAGCACCGAATTCGATGAGCGACGGATCGGCTTCGAGTGCAGCACTGAAGAGTGCTTCGCTCGGAAGAAAACAGACGACGAAGTCCGGCGCTTTCTCGAATTGTTTCCAGTACGCCTTGCCTGCAAGCTGTTTCAAGTGTGCCCTTACCCGCTGTGCATGAGCCTCGAAGCGAACTTTCTGTACGGCTGGGTCGGTGCTGCCACTGGCATCGAGAAACGCATCGAGTGGTGTCTTCGCGTCCACTACGATCTCGCGGCCGTTCGGCAATTGAATGGTCAGATCGGGCCGCAGTAGATTGTCGTCTCCGTCGCGAGTCGTTACCTGCTCGGCAAACGAGCAGTATTCGACCATCCCTGCATACTCCACGCAGCGTTTAAGTTGCAGTTCGCCCCAATTTCCGCGTGTCTTGGGCGCTCGCAGAGCGGCAATGAGCTGGGCGGTCTCAGTTTTCAGCGCTTCAAGCGAAACCGGAATCGTTTGCTGCAGATTTGCGACGAGTGTCTCCACCTTCGCGTAAGCTCCGGAGCGCTTCGTCTCCATGTCGCGCGCCTGCTGATCGAGGCTCTTGAGCGCAAGACCGAGCGGATCGACGAGGTTCTTAATTGCCAGTTCCTTGGCGTCGAGCTCTTGCTTTGCTGCCTGGTTTCGGCCCCCCAACTCCAGCTTCGCAAGGTCAAGAAACGATTGTGTATTGGCGCGAAGTGCATCAGCCGCCGCACCCTTGAAGGCTTCGTCGAGGTCAGCCTTCATTTGCATGTATTTCTCTTGCTCGTTC
>CAZANC010000335.1:0-3307 GCA_964486495.1 uncultured Occallatibacter sp. | reverse complement strand
GGCCTGGACGTGTGGGTTAGCGCAGGCGGTGCCCCGCCCAGCAGGATAGATCCCAGGGACAAGGGGCCGAGGAAGCGGAGCAGAGGTGCAGTGGTGCGGCCGGGTAGGACGTTCTAGGACTTTGTCGGGGTGTCGCGGACCACGGCGCCGCTCACCGGGCACACAAGGAAAATGAAGGTTCCGAGTCCTGCCGCACCCGGTTCTTCGGAAGTGCGGCGCTGTACGAGCGGGACATTGTGGACGCCGCACGCAGGGGGTTTTGAGTCTCTTTTCATGAAGCATGGTTCCGCCATGCCGATCTCCCGGGTTTGAATGCTTGCAGGATACAAAAAGCCGCGAACTGAGGCAAGAGCCTAGCTGAGCATGCCGCCAGCGACGCGATGGGGCAGCAAGTCGGCGAGTCTGCGGAGTCGGCGGGGCCAGCGGAGTGAGCGGGGCTGGTTGGAGCGGTCGCGGCAATGCTACTTGCCTTTGAGTCCGTCACGGTATGCCATGGCTTCGAGTTCCACGCGAATGGCATCTGCGACGGGGACGACGTGGCGAGCTTCGAACGTGAAGGCGGGCAACATCGAACAGAACTTATGCACTTCGAGCGGGTCGTCACATTCCATCAACATATAGCCGCCCCAATCGCCGACACGGATGACGAACGACTCGATTTTGAAATTGGCAGGCGCTTTCCACGGGCCGAAGACCTCGAGAATTCGCTTCTGTGCATTTTCGTACTCGATGGGCGTGCCCTGGGGACGTTCGTTCCAAGTGATCATGTACTTCATTCGATCTCCTTTATCGCACACGGTCTGGCCGGTCTCAATCGCTCAAGTCCACGCCCCCGGCGAGAGGTGGCGGACAAGGAATTCCTCGTTGAGCAGCCCTTGCCGAAGAAGTTACAGGGGGTCAACCGCGCTGTTTGGCCCCGAGATAGAGAAGTGCGGCCCCGCCTACTATGGCAACGATGCCCAGAATAGGAGGGACAGGGAGGGTATGGTTTTCTGTTTTGTTGATTTGAATGGCGCCAATATTCACTTCTTTCTTTTGGCTCTTATACGAGAATCCCCCGTAGATAAGCGCTGCAACCCCGAGAATGATCAGTAGCATTCCGGCGATCTTCATCATTGCTCCTGTTCTTCAAACGTAGGCATGGTTACGGTTACTATCTTCGCCAGAGCCTCGACGATGATGCAGAGAAGGATTCCACTGGCTCCCTGCGAGAAATCCCCTCGAAAATTTAAGACAGTTCCCGGCGTTGTGGATGTTCAGAATTGCTCATTTTGCCGGCAGGGCCTCTGAGAAGCAAAATCTGCGGCAGTGCGGCCAATGCTCGATTTCCGGCGAACAGCACGGACGTTGTCATGCTGGCGCGGATGGCAAGCGCGTTTCAGAAATCGTGGGAGCGATCGATGAGGGCGGAGGCGGCGGGAGCTAGGGCCGGTCAGGGTTGCTGCAGGTCCAGCCGGTGGAGAGATACTGGCCTACTTTCGTGCCGGCGTCGGTCATCATTTTGGTATCGGCGAGATAGAGCAGGTCCTGTTGGAACGAGAACCATTGACGCATGTTCGCGGTGCTGAAGGGCGGAGTGAACGTGGCCCCCGATGCATCGATGGAATCGGGGCCATAGACAATCACCAACAATCCATAGCGATCCTGGGAGGCGTTTCTTTCGATGGTCGCGCGGATGATGATGTAGGGCTGCGTTCCATTGGCCTGCGCGTACTGGATCGAAGGGTTAACCGCATTCATGGCTCCGATAATATAACCGCCAACCTGATCGGCGAGTTCGGGGTGCTCGGACTGGCCATAGCCGAGCGCCGAATGCACATCGACGACGTAATTTGTGGTTGAGGATCCGTACTGGAATATTCCATTTGGGTAGTGGCCATAGCAGAAAGCCGTCGAGAGCTTGGGGGCTTTTGAGGCCTTGGAGGCGGCATGAGCCGGCGGATTGCCCGCGCAGACGAGCAGCGCGGCAAGCGCGATGTGCGAAGCGTGGAGACGCTTGATTGAAAGAACTGGAATTCGCATTTGGTCCTCCCGCCTGCGAATCAATATACATCCCATTGGCGCTGTGTGCGATCCCAGGTCCCCAAATGCGAGGGACCTGGGGCATCCATTTCTTGTGGAGGGTGAGAACGCCGACGACGGGGATTCAGAAATCGTGGGAGCGGTCGGTGATGGCGGAGGCGGCGAGAGAGGCGTCGGTCGTGGTCGGAGTTGGGACGGGATTGTTGGGGTCGGTAGCCTCGGTTTGGGCGCGGAGGCGGGCGACGGTTTGCCAGTTGTCCTTGCGCGGCTGAAGCGAGAACCACTCCGGCAAGGGCATGATGAGGAATCGGCTGAGAGTCTCGGCGTACGGCTCGTAGAGAGCGCGCATCTGGCGGAGACGCTCGCGGGAAGATTCGTCGTAGCAGAGCTCGATGCCGCTCGCGGTGAGCATGTCATAGAGCTCGCGGCATCGCGCGGGCGGGAGGCGGTCTGGTGCGTTGGCAACGGGGCGGAGATTGAAGATTTGCGAGAGGTCGACGAGCGCGTGGCGGGCTATAGCGAAGGTGAGCTGGGCCTGGCGGGCCTCGAGGCCGCGAACGCCTGCGATGAGCAGCGATGAGGTGTCGAGGATGGCGGTGAGGGCGCTGAGCCAGCTTTGGCTGTTGTGCTGGGAGCGAAAGTAGCAGAGAAGCGGATAGGAGATGTGGCTTTCGAGGAGCTCGGCGGACCAGCGCTCCCATTCGACAAGAAGAGTGGAGAGCGACTGCGCGGCGCTGTCATAGGAGTGGCGGCGCATGAGCTCGGCGGCGGTGGGCGGTGAGCCGGCGCGGGCATCGAGGAGCGAGATCGAGACTTCGCGGCGGGAGAAGGCGGTGTAGAGGACAGGGAAATATCCCATGACAATGGCGAGGAAGCCGAAGCCCATGCCGCTTTCGAAGATGAGGAGGACGCGCGCGAGCGGGCTGTGCGGCGTGACGTCGCCGAGGCCGAGGGTGAAGAGGGTGGTTCCGCTGACGTAGAGGTCGGTGCGGAAGTTAGAGGGCTGCGCGGGGTCGATGAAGGGACTGCCGATGGCGTAGTAGATGAGGGCGAAGCCGAGGACCATGCCTGCGGCCCAGACGACGAGAAGAAAAATGAGCGAGAGAGGACCGTAGTAGCCGAGAAGGATTTCGCGGCGGCGGGGATGGTGAAAGCGGCGAGCGAAGAAGCGCCAGGGAAACCAGGTGGCGATGTAGAAGAGGCGGGTGAGGCGGAAGCGGCCGGTGGCGCGGCGGGGAAGGATGATGGTCTGGAAGGCATCGAAGAGCACGATCGAGATGCAGAG
>CAZANC010000334.1:0-3318 GCA_964486495.1 uncultured Occallatibacter sp. | reverse complement strand
CCCTAGCACCGGGGAAAGTCGAAGGTCAAGAAATGGAGCAGGGGAGGAGGAAACGGAAACATTTTCGCGGTTGACAGGAAATGCCTAGTCATAGAAAATCACAAACGTGCAAACGTGTGCAGAAGTGGCGCTGTTTGCGCGGATTTATCGATTTACATCCGGTGAAGGCATGAGCCGGAATTCAGAGCGTTGTTTTGAAGTTGTTTTGAGTTTTTTCCCCAGGAGCGATGATGAGTGATTTGCTGATCCGACCGGAGAAATTCCGCGACCGGACTGAAGGTTTTGGATACGAGTTCTTAACATTTGAGACGCGCAAGCTGGAAGCGGGACAGAAATACAAGAGCGAGACGGCCGCGAGAGAGATGGCCATGGTGGTGCTGGGCGGCGTTTGCTCAGTGACAAGCTCGCGGGGCGAGTGGCGAGGAATCGGCCAGCGCGAGACGGTTTTTGACGGGTTGCCGTACACGCTGTATCTGCCGATCGGCACCAGCTTTACGGTGAGTGCCGACGTGGCGTGCGATTTGGCTTTTTGTTACTGCAAGGCTGATGAAGAGTATCCGGCGCGGCTGGTGACGCCCGCCCATGTGTCGATCGAGATTCGCGGCGGCGGAAACGCCACGCGACAGATCAACTCCATGCTGCCGCCAACGTTTCTGGCGCAGAGGCTCATGGTGGTGGAGGTATTTACGCCGGCGGGGAACTGGTCGAGCTACCCGCCGCACAAGCACGACGTGCACAACCCGCCGGAAGAAGTGGATCTCGAGGAGATTTACTACTACCGGATCGAGCGGCCGGAGGGATTCGCGGTGCAGAAGGTGTATACCGCAGACCGGCGCATTGACGAGACGATGACGGTCGGCGACGGCGATCTGGTGCTGGTTCCGGAGGGATACCATCCGGTGGTGGCCGCGCACGGATACAACGTGTATTATCTGAACGCGCTGGCGGGGTCGGCGCGGTCGCTGGCCTGCTCGGACGATCCGGATCATGCGTGGGTGAAGAGCGGCTGGAAGGAAAAGGACCCGAGGCTGCCGATGGTCAAAAGATAGGGAGCAAGGCAGCAAGGGAGCGAGGGAGCCAGGTGGTGGCTGGCACTTTCACTCCGTCGGTCGAGCGGATGCGGCGTTGGGGGAAACTCGCATGAAGATGCGGCGCATGACGATGGCTCAGGCGCTTATCGAGTTCCTGAAGCAGCAGCATGTGGAACGGGACGGCCGCGAGCACGCTTTCTTCGCCGGAGTACTGGGGATCTTCGGGCACGGAAACGTGGCCGGGATCGGCCAGGCGCTCAAAGAGAATCCTGATTTTCCTTACATTCTGGTGCGCAATGAGCAGGCCGGCGTACACATGGCCGCGGGATTTGCCAAGGCGAGCAACCGGCTGCGCACGTTTGCGTGTACATCGTCGATTGGGCCGGGCGCAACGAATATGATTACCGGCGCGGCGCTGGCGACGATTAACCGGCTGCCGGTACTGCTGTTGCCGGGCGACGTCTTCGCGCGGCGCAACGTTGCGCCGGTGCTGCAGCAACTGGAGTCGCCGGCGACGCAGGACACGGGAGTGAATGACTGCTTCAAGCCGGTGTCGCGTTACTGGGACCGCATCTACCGGCCTGAACAACTCATCACTTCCCTTCCCGAGACAATGCGCGTGCTGACTTCGCCTTCGGATTGCGGCGCGGTGACGCTGGCGCTGCCGCAGGACGTGCAGACCGAAGCGTTCGACTATCCCGAAGAGCTGTTTCGCAAGAGGGTGTGGCTGATCCGGAGGGGCGAGCCGGACAGAATTTCGCTGGAGCGCGCGGTGCAAGCGATTTGCGCGGCGGAGCGGCCGTTGATCGTGTGCGGCGGCGGGGTGCTGATGAGCGAAGCTTCGCAGGCGCTGAGCGATTTTGTTGGGCGGACCGGAATTCCGGTTGCGGAGACGCAGGCGGGCAAGGGCGCGCTGGCTTGGAATCATGCGCAGGTGGTGGGAGCGATCGGAGCGACAGGGTCGCTGGCGGCAAACCGGCTGGCTCATCAGGCGGATGTAGTGATCGGGATCGGGACGCGGTATTCGGATTTCACGACGGCGTCGATGACGGCGTTCCAGAATCCAAACGTAAAGTTCGTCAACATTAACACCGCGGAGTTTGACGCGTACAAAGTGGGCGCGATTCCGGTGGTGGCCGATGCGCGCATGGCGCTGGAGAAATTGGGCGCGGCGCTGGGCGGCTACAAGGTGAGCGCAACGTATGCGGCAGAGATTGCGGACCTGAAGGCGATTTGGGACGCGGAGGTCGATCGGCTGTTCCATTTGAACGGGCAGGATTCGGACGGGCGGGGCAAGCCGGCGCAGAGCGAAGTGATTGGTGCGATGTGGGAGGCGGCGGGCGAGCGCGACGTGCTGCTGTCGGCGGCGGGAAGCCATCCCGGCGACCTGCACAAGTTGTGGCGCACGCGTACGCCGAATGGATACCACATGGAGTACGGCTATTCGTGCATGGGGTACGAGATTCCCGGGGCGATGGGTGCGAAGATGGCCGACCCGAGCCGCGAGGTGTTTGTGTTTCTCGGCGACGGAACGTATTTGATGGCGCCCTCGGAGATTGCGACCAGCGTGCAAGAGGGCGTGAAGATCATCATTGTGCTGGTGGACAATGGCGGGTTCGCGAGCATCGGCAGCTTGAGCCGGTCGCTTGGGCAGGGCGGGTTCGGAACGCGGTACCGACTGCGCGATGCGAAGTCGGGCCAGTTGGATGGCGCTGCGCTGCAGGTGGACTTTGCCGCGAATGCGCGAAGCCTGGGAGCGCACGCGATTAAGGCGGGGACGCTGGGCGAGTTAAAGAAGGCGCTCGAGGATGCAAAAGCGATGGATCGGACCACGGTGATCGTGGTGGAGACAGATGCGTCAATTGGCGTGCCCGGCTACGATTCGTGGTGGGACGTTGCGGTAGCGGAAGTGTCTGAGATGGAGAGCGTGCGCGAGGCGCGGGCACGCTACGAAGAGGCGCGCAAGAGGGAAAGGCATCATTTGTGACGGCAGCGGAGTTAGCGGGACAGCCGATCTGGTCTCCCACCCTAAACGCTAAAAGCGCGTTTAGGATGGGGCACCCATGAGGAGTGGTACAAGATGGAACGGTTGCAGAATTTCATCGAGGGCGAGTGGCGCGGGTCGAGCGCGAGCGAAACGCTGAATGTGATCAACCCGGCGTCGGCAACGGTGCTGGCGGAGGTTCCGCTGTCGCCGGCGGCGGATGTGAACGCGGCGGTGGAAGTGGCGCAGCGCGCTTTTATCGAGTGGCGGCGCACGCCGGTGGTGGATCGCGTGCAGCCGCTG
>CAZANC010000333.1:0-3330 GCA_964486495.1 uncultured Occallatibacter sp. | reverse complement strand
CTGTCGAAACCCGAGATCATCAAAATCTGCTTGAAGATCTGCGGCGACTGCGGCAGCGCGTAGAACTCGCCCGCATGAACGCGGCTGGGCACCAGAAAATCGCGCGCACCCTCGGGTGTCGACTTGGTCAGGATCGGCGTTTCGATCTCCAGAAATCCCTGTTTGCTCAAGCTCTCGCGAATCGCCAGTGTGATCTCATGCCGCAGCTTGAAATTGTGCTGCATCTCCGGCCGCCGCAGATCGATGTAACGGTATTTGAGCCGCACTTCCTCATTCTGGATCGCTTCTTCGGACGGCGAAAACGGCGCCAGCCGCGCATCGTTCAGAACGCGAATCTCCGTGGCCTCAATCTCAATCTCGCCGGTTGGCATTTTGGGGTTGATGGCATCCGGGGCGCGCAGCCTCACCTTGCCCACCGCCGCAACCACGTACTCGGGGCGCACCTGTTCGCCCTTCGCGTGGCCCTCGGGAATCAGGTCGTGGTCCAGCACCACCTGCGCAATTCCTGTGCGGTCGCGGAGGTCGAGGAAGATGAGATTGCCGTGGTCGCGGCGCCGGTTCACCCAGCCCATCAGCACCACTTGCTTGCCCGCGTCGGCGGCGCGCAGCTCGCCGCACATGTGCGTCCGTTCCAGATTGCCTAGAAAGTCGAGCACAACCCTAACCTTTCCTTCTCAATCTCCCGCGCGATTTGGGGTGCCCCATCCTTGCGATGTATTTGTTGTTGTCGCAAGGGTGGGATAGCGCGAACCTCAGGTTCCCAGGCTTGAATCGCTTTGAACGGACGCGACCTCAGCCGTGAAGCCAAAGAACCGTTCACTGTCCCCAATCGCCGTCCCCAGTCGCCGATCATCGATCACTGACCACTGGGTTCTGAAAGAATCCCCGCCAGCTCCGCTCGAGGAACCTTTGTTTGTGTACCCGTCGTGAAGTCCTTCACCGTCAGGATACCGGATTGGTGCTCGTCTTCGCCGAGGATCACGATGCTGCGGGCAACCTTGTCGGCGGCCTCAAACGACTTCTTCAATCGGAAGCTTCCATCGCCGAGCTCCACGCGCAACCCCGCTCGCCGCAACTCACGCGCCAGAACCAGAGCGGCCGCGTTGAGGCTCTCGCCAAGCGGTGCGACGTACGCATCGACCTTTGCCGCAGGCGCGGCAGCTTGCATGGACTCCTCCGCCCGCAGCGTCAGCACCAGCCGGTCGAGACCGATGGCGAAGCCGATTCCCGGCGCCTTCGGTCCGCCGATCGCCTCGCTCAATCCGTCGTAGCGTCCGCCGCCGAGGAGCGCGTTCTGCGCGCCTAATCCTCCATGTGTAAACTCGAACGTCGTTCGAGTGTAATAGTCCAGTCCGCGCACCAGCCGCTGATTCAGCTTGTAGGGCACGCGGGCCGCATCCAGAGCCGCGGTCACCTGCGTGAAGTGATCCTTCGAATCCTGGCCGAGCGAATCTCCGATCTTCGGCAGGCTCTCGATAATCGGCTGGTCCTCCGGCACCTTGCAGTCGAGCACGCGCAAGGGATTGGTCACGGCGCGCCGCTGGCAGTCACCGCA
Organism: uncultured Occallatibacter sp.; assembly: GCA_964486495.1. Lineage (GTDB taxonomy): Bacteria > Acidobacteriota > Terriglobia > Terriglobales > Acidobacteriaceae > Telmatobacter. The sequence continues at coordinate 1,775 of CAZANC010000333.1, read as the reverse complement.
CATCTTCGGCGCAACATCGACCAACGCCGCGCGCAGCACATCGTTGTAACGGGCCCGATCCGCGGCCGACCCGACAGAATTCAGCTCGAGCGTCCAGCCAGTGATGCCCAGCTCGTCCAGCAGCGTGGCCAGCATCTCCAGAACCTCCGCGTCGCGCAACGCCGATTCGCTGCCCGACGACGGCGGCCCAATCGCTTCGGCGCCAATCTGCCAGAACTGCCGGTAACGGCCCTTCTGCGGACGCTCGCGCCGGAACTGCGGCCCGATGTAATAAAGCTTCTGCAACTGGCCGCTCTCGCCCAGACCATGCTCGATATAGGCCCGCACCACGCCAGCCGTATTTTCAGGCCGCATGGTCAGCGACTGCGTCTTTTCCGATTGCGCGCGGGCGCGATCTTCCCATGTGTACATTTCCTTGGAGACAATGTCGGTTTCTTCGCCCACGCTGCGCGCAAACAAGGCCGTGTCCTCAAAGATCGGCGTGCGAATCTCGCTGAAATTGTAGCGGGCAAAAACCGCGCGCGCGGTCGCCTCGATGCGGTTCCACAGCTCCGTCTCCGGCGGCAGCAGATCCCGCGTCCCGCGCACAGCTTTCACGGTGGCCATAACTTGTCAGTCTAAATGGAGGGGGTGAATGAACGGGATAAATGGACGAGCTCACGCCCTCTTCCTGATCGCTTCCCGCAATGTGCTGTCAATCCGCGTCCGCCAGCCTCGCCACCTGGTTTTGAAGTGGCAGCTAACTCGCCTTCTCCTCGCGCTCCAGCGCCTCATGGATCAGCATTTTTAGGTAGGTCTGGTAACGCAGGCCACGGCGCTCGGCCAGAACCCGCGCGCGGGAAATGTCGTCGGGTGCGAGCCGGATCGTCGTTGGCGGTGTGATCCCGCGCTGCTTCAATGTCCCCTGACGAACCAAGCCTTTCTGTCCAGCCTGCAGGAACTCCGCGGCTAAACCTTCGCGATGCTCGTAGGCCCAGTTGGCTTCATCTGCCTCATTGTCAAACTTCGGAATCTTCAATCGTTCCATGTCGCCGCCTCATTTCGGCAAGGTAATAGGTCTTGAGCTGCTTTGGCGCATCCCACGCGGAAATCACTCTCACCTTTCCGTTGCGCCATGTCGTCAACAGTTGCAGAATGCGCCCGTTGTCCGTCTCTCCGATTTGCAGCAAGCGTTCTTCGCTGCTGCCGCCGTCCGCGATCTGCATTTCGATATCGAGAGGGCACCCACGGATCGCCTGCTCGGCTTCTTCCGGCGTTACGTCGTGCCTGGCGATGTGATCGAGATTGCACGCATCCCAATCGAATACCAGAGCTTCGTCAGGCATGAGTCTTCCTTGCTAGAACTCGACCCAAAGCAAACTGTATTTACATTGTATGTCGTTTCGGGCACTCTGTCCAGAAGAACCAGAGCTTCAGGGCAGGTCACGAACGCGCGAGCTTCTCCCGCAGAACCGACACCAGCGAGCGCCCATTCAGCTCTTCAGGGGAAACGGCGATCTCCCTCGTCTCGAGAGCGTCCAGGAGGGTCTCCTCGATCCGGGCGCGCCGTTGCTCTTTATCCTGTCGGATCAGGCTGCGAACGAATTCGCTCGGTGTGCCGAAGTCGCCCGAGGCAACACGATCTTCCACGTAAGCCTTCAGCGGGTCAGGCAGCGAAACGTTAAGGGAGGCCATCGACATGCCATATTTTGGCAGTTTTTTGCATATTTTGTAACTCCGCCTATCCCAGCACCCTGTCCGCAATCCGCACCCACCACGCCGACGCGCTCGCGTAG
>CAZANC010000332.1:0-3331 GCA_964486495.1 uncultured Occallatibacter sp. | reverse complement strand
CTGCCCCCAGGATCTCAATGGCGGCTCCGTCATAACCCGTCGCCGACATCCCGTTCGCCATCAGGTAATCCATCGACCTGGGGCTGGTCGAGTTCGTGTAGAAGAACACGTACGGGTCACCCGTATACCATTCCGACCCATCCGTCATTCCCGTGGCGTAGATCGAATTGAAGATGACGCCCGCCGATTCTCCCGTGCAAGCTGGAGGCGCGATTCCTCCCGAGATGCACATTCCAGTGGGCGGCCCAGTGCCCGTATAGCCGGTGGAAACGATCACGCTGTTATATCCGGAGTTAATCGTCGGGGTAATGACCGGGTCACCCACGATGTTCGCGTCTAATTCCGATCCCTGGTAGCCAATGTAGTCATTCACTGTTGTGCCGACGCAGCCCGTCCCGGTTGCGTTCATGGCTCCCGCAATCGTGTAAATCTCAACGTGCGTATCTGTCACATCGGGAGTGAAACTGAAGATGCGATCGCGGGCTGAGACGTTCGCGCCGAGGCAAGCCGAGTATTGCTGCGGATCAACCCCGGCATCTGTGTAGGGAGTTCTCGTATAAGTGGCGCCGTAGTTGTCCGCCAGATTTCCCATGTCGTATCCTCCGCTGGGATTGGAGGAGGAAAATACGACGGCATTGCCATTCGATGGAAGCGGGTTCCATCCCAATCCATTCGAATTGCGAAAATGCATGTCCGTTACGACCTGGATGCTGCTGGGCTGCGTTCCCGCGCCGCTGGACGCCTTGAACGCCTGGGCCACAATATTCCAATACATCTGGTGGTTGTTATTAACGTCCTGCGCATTGGCATACATGGTCGGGCTTATCTGGCCCGCGGATGCCTGCACCTGTGCCATCGACATGAACTGGTCGAAGTCATTCTCCGCGATTTTGGCCGATACATCGTCAGGCATCGCAACACCGGCCTGATTTCCGAACTCCGTATTGTCGGAAGCGCAGATACCGAAAGTAAAGATCAAATCGCTGTTGGATGTGGTCGTGATTGGCCCGGGATTAAGAACGCCCTGACTCCCGCTCGAACCGCTGCTTCCATCTCCGCAGGAAGATGCGGCAATTCCACTAACCTCGTCATAGCTGAACTGAACTACATCACCAGTGACCATGGCTTCGTCGAACCCAACCGCGATGACCGATGTTCCCGTCGCTGCGCCGCAGACGTATCTGACTTCTGTCGTCTCGGCGTTGCTGCTGTCCGTCGTCGTTGCGCCCGTGGTCCATGTGTTCGAGTGGTCATCTGAAATCGACGTGACTGTCTTGGCGCTTGGGTGGCTGATGGTCAGCTTCATCAGGTTGCCCGGCAAGGTGGGAGGAACGGTAACGATGAATGGGCCGGTCAATATGTCCGGGTATGTTCCATGTGCGACTGTGTCCTTCTCATGGATTACGCACGGATGAGTACTGTCGCAATCGGGCCAGATGTAAGTAGTGGGGTAACTCGTGCGCAGCTCCACGCCGACCGCTGACCATGCGCCTGAAGCTATGCCAACGGAGCAGGAGAGACTTCCCGCAGCAGCGACAGTGTTGTCACATGCCGCGCCGGCAACGTCGCTGCCCGATGACCCGGTATAAGCCGCGCTGCGTAAATTGCCGGTTCCCGCAGCAGGTATGCCGGCATTGCCCGGGCTGGAAGTTACAGCCACCAGCCAATCGTTCGGATCCCCGCTGGTGATGGTTATGCCCGGAGCCGTGCTCATCCCCGTTGCGGTTCCAGTGATACCGATTGCCGCGACCCCTGAGTATTCTTCAGTACTCAGGTTGTAGAGCGTGCTCTGAGTGAAATTGGGAGTCACGGCCGTCAATGCCGCGCAATTTCGGCAGATCAGGATGGCCGAGCAGGACCCGGCGCCGCAAACCTGGGCATAAGGGAAGAAGTAGGAACTGGTTGCACTGCCGACGACGGTTTTGATCGAAGCCGAAGCGTTGGACCACGTTAGCCCCGCAATGACGGTGTTTCCCGCGGTCGTGGGTGCTGCAAGCGTGCATGCCGTGCTCCCAGAAGCTGCGCTCTGGCTGCAAGTGGTTTGCGACGCGGAGACAAATGCAATGGCGCCCGTCACATTGAAGGTTCCACTGGTGGCGCCTGTAAGTCCGGGGCTCGAAGCAGTCAATGTATATCCAGTGCCCAGATTGCTGATGTTCAGGTTTGAAAAGGTGGCAACACCGCCCACCGCGTTCACCGTGGTTGTTCCGCCGAGCGTGCCGCCGCCAGGGTTGTTTCTTATGGCGATGGTCACAGCTGCCGTCGAAGTCGTCACTGTATTGCCGTTTGCATCTTCGACGATCACCGTCACCGCTGGAGCGATGGAAGTGCCCGCAGCGGCGATAGAAGGCTGAATGCCGAACGCGACCTGATTTGCGGCACCGGCTGTGATATTGAAGGTTCTACTGGTTGCGCCTGTAAGTCCGGGGCTCGAAGCAGTCAATGTATATCCAGTGCCCAGATTGCTGATGTTCAGGTTTGAAAAGGTGGCAACACCGCCCACCGCGTTCACCGTGGTTGTTCCGCCGAGCGTGCCGCCGCCAGGGTTGTTTCTTATGGCGATGGTCACAGCTGCCGTCGAAGTCGTCACTGTATTGCCGTTTGCATCTTCGACGATCACCGTCACCGCTGGAGCGATGGAAGTGCCCGCAGCGGCGATAGAAGGCTGAATGCCGAACGCGACCTGATTTGCGGCACCGGCTGTCGAATACCCGTGGTTCCCGCATCCGTTGAAAGCAAACGAGAACATAAGAAGAACCGGAATGGGCGCAGACCGGAACAACGAAGGCATGGAAGAGACACTGGGAATGATCTCAACGCCGCTGTTTGGACAATTCATCCAGGCTTTCATCCGAGGCCTCCAAGAAAATGCGTCTACCAAGAATAAGGCGGAGGGGATTTAGCCGATGAAAGAGATCAGGCCGGGAATCCCGCATCGATAGCGGGCCCTACATGTTTGCATTGGTCGAGGCTTGCTCACATAATCTTAGACGATGGGGATGTGAACAATCGTACCATTCGTTGCTTGGATTTAGATGAAAGAACCTGCTGGCCGGGCTAGTCCTGGCGGCCTGGCCAGCTAAACACCAAGACCAAATGGCTCAACCTGGGAGGTATCTCCCCAACCTTCAGCGCCGGTTGACGTGGCTTGCGAGTGCCCGAATTCGCCTGCCAGGGTCGCGAGACGGAGCTGAGCGTGCGCAGTTCAAATCTGCCCGTCCCGATCCATCAACTTCTCTTGCTCGACAATCATTTCGGCGACGCGGCTTGCGTCAGACATTGCAGATAGTTACTGCTTGACAATCCCCGCGTCCTCTATAATTCGTCCTCA
>CAZANC010000331.1:0-3369 GCA_964486495.1 uncultured Occallatibacter sp. | reverse complement strand
GCATGCGCATCATCTCTTGCTGCATCAGGCTCTGGAATTCGCGCTGCGTCAAAATGCGATCGAAATGACCCAATGCTGCGCGCAGCAGCCGCTCGCCCGGGCTGGCATCGAGCAAGAAGACCGCCATGGAGCGATCGCGCACCCGTCCCGATACCATTTCGAGCGCCGCGGAATACAACTTCTCCTTGCTTTCGAAGTAGTAATAGATGAGCGCCTTGTTCACGCCAGCGGCCTGGGCGATGTGCTCCGTTCGCGCGCCGGCGAGGCCGTTGGCGGCAAATTCGCTCAGCGCGGAGTCGAGAATCCGGCCCCGCGTTTCCGCGGATCGTTCGGCCTGGGCTTCGGTTGTGGAGTGCGGGGTCATAATTAACTAACTGGTTAGTAAATTAACGCAGGCCGTCCTTTTTTGCAAGGGGGAGTCCTTGGTTTGTTGACGCAATTCTTGTATTTCACAGATTTTGAGCCTGTTATGGACCATCGACTCTTGACGTGCAAGAGGCTAACCAGGTTGGGAATTCAGGTGCAAGGTCCGGAGGCGGGACATTTCGGGCCTTGGTCCGGGACGGCCCAGGTCTTCAAGGCCCCTGCTCCCTCCGCCGGTGTCGCCAAAGGCCACGCCCCGTTAAAGCCTGCGTTGGGCGGATGTCTGGGCTCCCAGATCCGGAATCTTCGGGGTGCGCTTTCTGTACTAGTCGAAGACCACGGTTTTGTTGCCGTAGCAGAGGATGCGGCGGTCGATGTGCCATCGGACGGCGCGGGAGAGAACCATCCGCTCCAGATCGCGGCCACGGGCTACGAGGTCTTCAACCTGGTCGCGGTGGCTGATGCGGGCGACGTCCTGCTCGATGATCGGGCCGTCATCGAGGACCTCGGTGACGTAGTGGCTGGTGGCGCCGATCAGCTTGACTCCGCGTGCGTGGGCGGCGTGATAGGGCCGCGCTCCGGTGAACGCCGGCAGGAACGAGTGATGCACATTGATGATGGCGGCGGGATAGTGCGAGACGAATTGCGGCGACAGAATCTGCATGTAGCGCGCCAGGACAACAAGCTCGACATTGTGCCGCGCGAGAAGCTCGAGTTGCAGCGCTTCGACGTCTGGGCGCGTCTGGGCCGTCACCGGCATGTGCTGGAACGGCACGCCGTAGAAAGCAGCCAGATTTTCTGCTTCGCGATGATTGGAAACGATGACCGGAATCTCGCAGACCAGCTCGCCAGTGCGCCAGCGGTGGAGCAGGTCGGCCATGCAGTGGAGATATTGCGAGCAGAAGAGCGCCACGCGCGGCGGGCGCTCACTCGATGTCAGCTTCCAGGTCATTCCCAGCTCGGCCGCCAATGGCGTGAACACTGCCCTGAATGCCGCGAGATCGAACGACTGCGCGCTTTTCGAGCCTGAGTTTTCAGCACGTCCATCGTCCAAAGGGCCGCCGCCCGCAAGGGCCCACTCCACGCGCATGAAAAAGAGGCCCAGGTCGTGGTCGATGTGCTGGTCGGCGTGGAGGATGTTGGCGCCGCGCTCATACAGCAGCCCCGACACGCGCGCAACCAGTCCCTTGCGATCGGGGCAATCGATGAGCAAAACGGCGGAGTCTTTCATCGTGAGTTCAGATTACGGCATCGCGGGACGTAAAAGCGGTGGGAGCAAGTCAGGCGCATGTTTGTGGTATCCCAGGTCCCAAAATCGGGACCTGGGGCACCCATTCGATTTGGTAAACGCAAATTGCCTCGCTGGTTTTGGCCGCCTCAGTCGTAGTACTCGAGGCCGAGGTGGGTGATGAGGTCCGCGCCCATGATGTGACGCAGCGTGTTTTTGAGCTTCATCGACTGGATGAAGAGATCGTGCTCCGGATAGAGGCCCTTAGCCGTCTGCGGAGACTTCAGATAGAAGCTGAGCCACTCCTGAATTCCGAGGGATCTGAGCTCCGGCGTGCGCTTGGCCAAATCGAGGAAGAGGACCAGATCCAGCGCAATCGGCGCGGCAAGAATCGAGTCGCGGCACAGGAAGTTCACCTTCAACTGCATGGGATAGCCGAGCCAGCCGAAGATATCGATGTTGTCCCACGCCTCTTTTTCATCGCCGCGCGGAGGGTAGTAGTTGATGCGAATCTTGTGGTAGATGTCGCTGTACAGATCCGGATAAAGATCGGGCTGGAAGATGTATTCGAGCGAGCCGAGTTTCGACTCTTCCTTGGTCTTGAATGACCGCGGCTCGTCGAGCACTTCTCCGTCGCGATTGCCGAGGATGTTGGTGGAGAACCAGCCCTTGACGCCGATCATGCGCGCTTTGAAGGCCGGCGCGAGCACGGTCTTCATAAATGTTTGCCCGGTTTTGAAGTCCTTGCCGCAGATTGGAGCGGCATTTAGCTTTGACAGCTCGATCATTGCCGGAACGTCGACAGTTAGGTTCGGCGCGCCATTAGCGAACGGCACGCCCTCCTTCATTGCTGCGTATGCGTAGATTTGCGAGGGCGCGATGCCGGGGTCGTTCTTCTCGAGTCCCTTCTCAAATGCCTCGATGGACTGATGGACGGCTGTCGGCTTGAGGAAGATCTCGGTCGAGCCCGCCCAGATCATCACGACGCGGTTCACGGTCTTTTTGAAGGCGCGAATATCGGCCCGCAGCTGCTCGGCCAGATCGCGCTTGTTCTTGCCCTTCTTGACGTGCGTGCCATCGAGGCGCTTGACGTAGTAGCGATCGAAGACCGCGGGCATCGGCTTGATCTTCTGGAGGTAAGGCTTCAGCTTTTTGAGCGTGTCGGAGTCCAGAACCGCAGCATGCGCGGCTGCCTCGTACACGTTGTCTTCAAAGATGTCCCAGCCGGTGAAGACGATGTCACCCAAATCCGCGAGTGGCACAAAGTCCTTGATCAGCGGCGAATGGTTATCGGTCCTCTTGCCCAGCCGGATGGTGCCCATCTGCGTCAACGACCCGATCGGTTTGGCGAGTCCACGGCGGACCGCTTCAACGCCGGCGATCATTGTGGTCGCCACCGCGCCGAGTCCAACCACCATCACGCCCAATTTGCCCTTCGCGGGCTCAATCATCATTGCAGCGGTCTTCCGCCCCACGGACGTGGACCTGTCCGCGGGGTCCCCGGTCTTGCGCCCCATCGTTGATGGGACCACATTCTTCGCGCCGCTTTTTTTCTTCGTTGCCATTGCTTCTCCTAACCTTCCTTTATGGATGATTTCGAAATCTTTTCCAGGTTCGCGCCTGGGGCTACCTTTTTTCGCCCGCTCCGCGGGCTTTGAAAAATGTCGCAACCAGCGACGCAACCCGGTGCGCCGGAGTCCGACTCATGCCGCCTCCGCTTCACGCCTACGGCTGAGGTGCGACCAGACAAACCAGATGAGCGCTGCCACGATCGCAAT
>CAZANC010000330.1:0-3381 GCA_964486495.1 uncultured Occallatibacter sp. | reverse complement strand
TCCACATAGTTGGCCGCCACCAGCCGATCGGTCACGTGGAGCGCCTCAGTGTGGGGAAAAAAGGACGCAGTGTGTCCATCCGGGCCCAAGCCTAGCTGCACCACGTCGAACCGGGGGACTTCGGCGCCTTTCAGCCCGAAGCTCTTCTTCAGCTCCGCCTCGTATCTGGCAGCCGCATCGTCGGGCTCCAGCTCCCCCTCCATGCGATGAATCTGTTCCGGCTTCAGTGGCACATAGTCCAGCAGTGCCTCGCGCGTCATGCGGTAATTCGAGTCGGCGTCATCCGGCGGAACGCACCGCTCATCCACCCACCACAGGTCGAGCTTCTCCCATGGCATTCGCTCCCGCCACTCCTCTCCCTGCTCGGCGAGAGCCGCAAACGCCGCCTTGGGCGTCGACCCGCCGCTGATCGCAACCCGCGCCACGCCGCGCGCCGCCACCGCCTTCTCCGCTTCCACGACAAAAAACTCCGCCGCGCGCCGCGCCAGCGCCACCGCATTCGGCTCAACAAAATAAACGATCTTCAGATTCTGAGGCATGCACGCGCACCGCTGCCTTCTACGTTACATCCGAGCGAGGCTAAATTTTTAAGTGAATTCGCGCAACCCGCGAAAGGCTCACCGCCCCAAATACGTCCGGTACTGCTGCTCCAGCACGCCCGCCGCCCGCGTCACGCCAGCCCGGCGGCAATCCCGACGGTCTTGGCCACGCCTTTCAGCGCGGTGTCGCGCGTCCACAACTGCGTTCCCGGCGTGATAAGGCACGACGCCACAAGATGCGCGTCCGTGAGACCGATGCCTTTCGTGTAGAGCCGGTGGACCTCAATCATCCGCCGAACCTCGCTCAACTGCGCCACTTTCACCTCCAGCAGCCCATCGAGTTCCGCCAGAGTTTTTGCGCGCTGGCGCAACGACCCGAGCCCCAGCTCTGCAACGATCATCGGGTGCATGATGATCTCCTCGCTGTCCAGCAATCGTTGCATTCGAGGATTACCGGCGCGCAGGTGATCGATCCAGACAGACGTGTCGGCAAGGATCACAGATCATCCACGCGCAAACGACGAACATACTCCAGGTCCGGCATCGTCCCGCCAAGCTCGGCAAGCCGTCGCGAAGCCTCCCGATGAATCAGCGCTTTCAGCGCCTCACGCAGCAAAGCCGTACGCTCCGTCACTCCCGAAAACTCCTGAGCCTGACGTACCAATTCGTCGTCAAGTGCCACGGTCGCTCTCATGATTTCGCTCTCCTATCACCAATTCTATCACCAAATGGTGACAAAAATGGTGATCAACCCGGAGCACTGTGACCACGTACACCATTAAGTCGAATAGATTCAATGGAAAAGCTTCGACTGACCGTGCCGCTTGGCGCCTACCGCCCCAGATACGTCCGGTACTGCTGCTCCAGCACGCCCGACGCGCGCGCCAGCCCGATCTTCGATACGTTGTATGCGTACAGGCTCTCCACCAGGTTGTTCTCGGCGGTCGCCAGCGTGGCCTGCGCCGTTACCAGCGGCAGGTTGTCGTCTACGCCGGCGTTCACGCGGTCCGTCTCGTCGCTCAATGCGCGCGTGGCCAGGTCCACATTCGACCGCGCCACGTCCACCAGTTGCTTGTTCGCGCTCACGTCCAGCAACGCCGCGCGCACCTGCTCGTCGATGTGGTTGCGAAGATCGTCGAGCTGCTCATTCACCTCTTCCATCTTTGCCTTCGACACATCGCTGTCGCCGCGCAGCTTCGCCTCGCGAAAGATCGGAAAGCTCAAAATACCCATGGCGATGAAGTCGCCGTGCGTGCCCGCGCCATTCACCGTGCTCGTGCCGTAATTACCATAGAAGCTCAGCGTCGGCAGCCGCTCGCTGCGATATACGTTGTGCAGCGCCTTGTACGCCACCGCCTGGTTCTCGTAGTTCTGGTAGTCCTGCCGGTTCTGGTAGGCCACCACCTTCACCTCTTCAGGCGTCTCCTCGGCAAGATCGCTGTAGGGCGCCGGATCGGTCAGCTCAATCGTCTGTTCGGGATCGACTCCGATCTCCCGCTTCAGCAAAATAAAATCCTTCTCCCGCTGATTTTCTGCCGCAATCAGCGCCTGCTGCTGCGACTGCAATTGCACTTTTGCGCGCAACTCGTCGAGATTCGCCGCCACGCCAGCCACATGCGACTCATGCGCGTGATCCTCGAACACCTGCGCCTGCTCCACCAGCGCCTTCGCGTTCTCAACCTCGCTCTGGTCCGCCACCGCCCGCAGATAGACTTGAGCCACCTGCTGCACAACCTCGCCGCGCGCCGTCATCTTGCCAAAGTGCGCGGCACGCTCCGCCGCCTTCGCCGCCTTCCACCCCTGGATCACCGGCCCCGAAAACAGAATCTCGTTGTACTCCAGCTTTCCCTCGGTCAGGTAGTCGCGCGTAATCAGCGACAGACCCGCCGGAATTGTGCCCCCCGGAAACAGCGACGTAAACTTCGAGATTGTCTTCGGCCCGAACCCCTGCGCCGCAAGGTCGTGCATGTGGTAACCCGTGTCGCCGGTCAGCTTGATCGTGGGCAGAAACAACTGCAGCGCCTCGCTCACCTCGGCGTGGTAGGTCGTCTCCTCGTTCTCCACTTCCTTAAGCCCCAGGTTGTTCTTCAGGCCCCGCTGGATGGCGTCGTCGAGCGAAAGCTTCAGCGGCTCGCCCGTTACCGGTTGCGCGGTCACGCTACCCCAGAACGGATTCTCCGCCGATGACGGATTCTGCGCACCCGCCTGCATGCACAGCGCCACGGCCGCAAACACGGCGAGCAATCCTGCTGCACTGTGCAGAACAAAATGTTTCTCTCGTCTCACTTCCACTATCTTCTCAGATGTACCGGATTGGCTGCGGGATTCACCTGCCGTCGTTTTTTAGGAATGGCTGCGTGGCCCCGGTTGCTTCTGCCGCACCGCTCAATGAGTTATCCTTCTTCGGGCAGAAAACCGCGTCGCATCTTTGCGCTCAAAAACTCCGCCACCGAACGCTGTGCATGCCGCCCGCGTTCCGTCGCTCGCGAATACGTTCTCGAAAGGCCTTCTATGCCGCAAAAATCTTTGCTGTCCCCGTTCAAACTTGCCGCCATCGCTTTTTGCGTTCTCGCATCCGCTGCGGTGCTCGCTGCGCAAGCCGGCGGGCCGCCTGACCTCGTCGCCGGGCCGCTTGGCATCCCCGAAGGACCACTTGGTATTTTTGACGGCCAGCAGGACGTGGGCACCGTCCTCCACCCCGGCTCCGCGCAATATGACAGCGCCAGCGGAACCTATACGGTCAGCGGCAGCGGCGAAAACATGTGGTTCGCCGCCGATGACTTCCACTTTGTGTGGGCCAAGGTCTCGGGAGATGTTGCTCTCACCGCCGACATCGCGATCC
>CAZANC010000329.1:0-3434 GCA_964486495.1 uncultured Occallatibacter sp. | reverse complement strand
CGCTGGGCATCAAGCAGTTGCAGCCCGATGTCTGGGAGAGCTTCTTTGCCACGCACCGAGTCGGCGACGTCGTTCACGGCAAGATTCTGCGCACCGCGCAATTCGGCGCTTTTGTCGAAATTGCCGAGGGCGTCGAAGGCCTCTGCCACATCTCCGAAGCCGGCGATCCTGTTGACGGCCACTCCGCGCTCGAGCAGGGCCTGGAGAACGACTTCAAGATCATCAAAATTAACGTCGAAGAAAAGAAGGTCGGCCTCAGCCTGCGCACCGGTAGCAGTCAGGAAGCCGATCGTCCTGCCCGCGAAAGCTCCGGCTCAAGGCCAGACTCAAGGCCAGACTCCAGGCATGAACAGCCGCACAAGCATCCGGTCTCCAGCTCCACCACCACACTCGGCGACCTGGTCAACTGGCGCAAGGGTGAACGCTAAGCCTCTCGCGACAATCCAAACCAAAGCGGCCACCCTCCGGGGTGGCCGTTCTGCATCCGCCGGGATTTATGGGTGCCCCCGGTCCCTCGCATTTGGGGACCGGGGATTGCACAAAACTGTGCGTCAGACAAAAATTGCGCCGCTTCAACTTCCCGTCGGAATGATCCCCGCATTCTCGACCATCAGAATCGTCGTCCGTCTTGGCGCGCGCGTCCGATGAACCACCGTCTTCGGCACCACAAACCCCTGCCCTGGCTTCAGCGCAACGGTCCGGTCTTCAAGCCCGCCCTCAATATCGATCAGCAGCTCCCCATCCACCACATAGAAAAACTCGTCGTCCTCGTCGTGCTTATGCCAGTGATACTCGCCTTCGATGGCGGCCATGCGCACCACGGAGTCGTTTACCTTGCACAGGGTTTGATTGAACCACTTGTATTCGTTTGCGCCCGGAACCGAGCGCACATCGATCGGCTCAAGCGGCTTGTAAAGAATATTGAGTCGTGTCTCATAGGGAAAAGCTGCACCCTCAGCCATGGCAAGAACCTCGAGCAGAGAATAGCAGGGGCTCCCCGCCGCCAGGATGCGAACCCCCGTGCGCACTGCAACTTACAGGAGCCCCCAACACCCCTCCCACCTTCGTCACCGCGCGCGGGTACCCACGTAATGACGCATTCACAGTGTGGTCTTCCCAGCCCTGTCCGTGCCGCCTATAGTCCGAATACTGCGTGCCTGTGAGGGACAGCAGCAGTGAACGTGCATTCCCCAACCCCGAACGCAATGAGCACTCAAACACTAGGAGGGAGAAACTTTGATCTCTGACTACACGGTTCTTCCAATGGGAACGAGAGTCGAGGGCGGAGAGGTGAAGGTTTGTCCGAAGTGTCGAAGGCCCGGCCTTAACGTGGAAATGGATGGTCACAGCTTCTATACCCATTACCAGATTCTCAACAAAGACGATCCCCGCAACGTCTTCATCCGGCGAGTCGAGTGTCATTTGCTTGCGGGAGAAATCGCAACTCAAAACCCGGTTCAGGCGCTGCCCCGGCGCGCCTCGCCATCGTCCGCCTCGCCATCGACGTAAACCCCTGGCGCAGCCAGACGCCCCATCCCAATACAAAGTGTCATCCCGAGCGAAGCGTCTTTCAGCGGAGCCGAGAGCCTGCCCTGAGCGAAGATCGCGCAAGCGACCGGAGTCGAACCGGAACCTGCTTCTCAAGTCCCCCTCGCCGGCGTTCGCCGCGGCGAAGTCGCGCGCCGAACGGAGCCAAAAGCCACCCCCACTCGCTCACAAGATCACAGGACCCCTGCCGACTTATGAAGCCCTATCTGAAGTGAGTGAGCGCCTTGGCGACGATGCGCCATCTGAGATCGGCCCATTGATCCTCCCCATTGGATCCGCGCGATTCAATCGCCCATCGCTGAAGAGCGTACGGCAATAAATCTGCCCACGCCTTGGGATAGAATCCTGCCGAGGATCTCAATGCACAACGACGACAGCCTGAAAAATCGCTCGGCACCGCTGGCCATGAATCCCGAAGAGTTTCGAGAATTAGGCGCCCAGCTTATCGACCGCATCGCCGGCTTTCTTGAATCGCTCCCTAGCCGGCCAGTAACCTCCGCGGAGTCTCCCGCCGACGTACGGAACGCTCTCGCAGCCCAGCGCACCTTGCCGCAACACGGTGCCGATTCGGCGCAACTGCTCCATCATGCCGCTGACCTGCTCTTCGATCACTCTCTCTTCAACGGCCATCCTCGCTTCTGGGGCTACATCACCTCGTCGGCTGCGCCCATCGGCGCACTGGGTGAACTACTGGCCGCCGCAGTCAACCCCAATGTTGGAGCTTGGCTGCTTTCGCCGATGGCGAGCGAGATCGAAGGGCAGACGATTCGCTGGATCGCCGAGATGCTGAGTTATCCCGTGGATTGCGGAGGCCTGTTTGTCAGCGGCGGTAACATGGCTAACTTTGTTTGCTTTCTTGCTGCGCGGCAGGCGAAGGCGCCGTTGGATGTGCGCACCAAAGGAATGGACGGGACACGGTTGCGCGCGTACTGCTCGAAAGAGACGCACACCTGGATTCAAAAGGCGGCGGACATGGCGGGGATGGGGACGGACGCGATTCGTTGGGTACCCGTGGATGACGAAATGAGGGTGGATCTGACGGCACTAAGGGAACAAATCCTCAAGGACATTGCAGCGGGAGACAGGCCATCCTTGGTTGTGGGGAATGCCGGTTCGGTGAGCACGGGGGCTGTTGACCCGCTGCCTGAGCTGGCTGCGCTTTGTCGCGAGTTCGGCCTCTGGTTCCATGTTGATGGGGCATACGGCGGCCTGGCGGCCGTTCTATCGGATGCGCCGGACGCTTTCGCCGGATTGCGCGAGGCAGACTCAGTGGCAGTGGACCCGCACAAGTGGCTCTATGCGCCGCTGGAAGCGGGCTGCGCGCTAGTGCGCGATCCGGAAAAGCTGCGCGACGCTTTTGCCTATCATCCGGTCTACTATCATTTCGGCGTCGAAGCCACGAATTATTTTGACCTTGGTCCCCAAAATTCACGCGGCTTTCGCGCACTAAAAGTGTGGCTCGCTCTGCAAAAGGTGGGACGCGAGGGCTACGAGCGAATGATCTCCGACGATATCCGCCTGGCTCGGGCCCTCTTCGAGCGGATTTCACAATGCGCCGAGCTTCAGGCACTGTCCCAATCTCTCAGTATTACGACTTTTCGCTTTGTGCCCACGGACCTCGCTTCAGGTGACGATAAGGCAGCGAGCTATCTGGACGAACTGAATCTTAAACTGCTAACTCGCCTGCAGGCGAGCGGCGAGGCCTATCTTTCCAACGCAGTGGTCCATGGGAAATTCGCACTGCGTGCATGCATTGTGAACTTTCGCACATCGCTGGCAGATATTGAAGCATTGCTGCCCATCGTTGTCAGAATGGGTAAGGCCCTGGATCTGGAAATGCGCTCACAAAGTCTTCCTACCGACGCATCATAGGCGACCGTGTTCTG
>CAZANC010000328.1:0-3454 GCA_964486495.1 uncultured Occallatibacter sp. | reverse complement strand
TGCAGGGGCAAAAGGCGCGTACGGCCGTGGATCATGCGCGAGAGACGCTGGCGCGGTTTTTCCATTGCCGCGAGGCGGAGGTGGTGTTCAACTCCGGCGGCACCGAGGGGGACAACACGGCGATCTTCGGACTGCTGCGCGCGGGCGATCACTTCATCACGACGTCGATTGAGCACTCGGCTGTTTTGCGGGCGGCTGATCGAGTTGCGGAGCGCGGCGTGGAAGTGACGTTTGTGACGCCTCGCGCGAATGGGCTGATCGATCCCGAAGAGATTCGGCGGGCGATCGGGGCTGCTACGCGGCTGGGCGATTCCCGCAGGACCCTGATCAGTGTGATGCTGGCAAATAATGAGACAGGGGTGCTCGAGCCGGTGGAAGAGATCGGCAGAATCGCCGCGGAGGCCAAGGCCTTCTTCCACATCGACGCGGTGCAGGGCGCGGGTAAGGTTGCGTTCGACGTGCGGCGTTTCGGATGCCATTTGTGCTCGATCAGCGCGCACAAGATTCACGGGCCGAAGGGGGTGGGCGCGATGTACGTGCGGCGCGGAACGCCAGTGGAGCCGCTGATTGTGGGCGGAAGCCACGAACGGCGCCAGCGGGCCGGAACTGAAAACGTGCCGGGCATTGTGGGACTGGGCAAGGCCGTGGAACTGGCGATGGAGAGTCTTGAGGATGGGACGATGGAGCGCGTTGCCCGGCTGCGCGACCGGCTGGAGGCGGGGATTCTCGCAATTCCCGGCACCGGTGTAAATGGCGCGGGCGCGCCGCGTGTAGGGAACACGACGAACATTCACTTCGAGCAGGCGGAGGGAGAGGCACTGGTGATCGCGCTGGATTTGAAGGGCGTTGCCGTGAGCGGAGGGTCGGCGTGCCACTCTGGATCGACGGAACCGAGCCATGTGCTGATGGCGATGGGACTGGACAAGAACGCGGCGCTGGCGAGTTTGCGGTTCAGTTTGCTGAAGACGGCGACGGATGAGGATGTGGACCACGTGTTGCGCGTGGTTCCTGTGGCAGTGGAACATTTGCGGGCGCTTGCGCCTGAGGTGGCGGGAAGAGTTGGATGAGGCAGCTCCTAGCTTCTAGCTCCCAGCTAGCAGAGGGTTGAGTTTGTGCATCGGTTGCAAAGAAAGGCTAGTGTGGTGAATCTGAAGTTCAACGAAAGGCAACCACAGGTCCTTCGACTCCGTTTGCCGCAAAAAGCGCGGCAAACTGCGCTCAGGATGACAACGCGATTTTTCAACGAATTCCGGGGCTAGGAGACTAGAAGACCGCAGCTAGAAGCTTTATCTATGAGGCAAAGCACAACCATTGCGGTGGCGATGTCCGGGGGGGTGGACTCCTCTACGGCGGCGGCGATCCTCGCGCGTGAGGGCGACGGCTCCGCTGATTCGCGCAACACGGTGGTTGGGCTGACTCTTCAGCTTTGGGACCAGACGCGGCTGGCGGGCAAGCATGGGATTCCCGATACGCCGAAGGCGGGGCGCTGCTGCTCCTTGGATGACGTCTATGACGCTCGGCGCGTGGCGGAGCACCTGGGGATTCCGTATTACGTGGTGAACCAGGAGGAGCGGTTCGAGCGCGACGTTGTGCGGCCGTTTGTCGATGAGTATCTCGCCGGACGCACGCCGATTCCCTGCTCTCTCTGCAACAACCACATCAAGTTCGACCAACTGCTCAAGACGGCGCGGAACATCGGGGCGGAGCGGATCGCGACGGGTCACTACGCAGTGAACGAGTTCGACGAGACGCGCGGGCGATGGATCATGAAGCGGCCCGCGGATCTGGCGAAGGACCAGACGTATTTCTTGTTCGGGCTGACGCAGGAGCAGCTTGCGCGCACGCTGTTTCCGCTTGGGCACATGACGAAGCCGGAGGTGCGCGAGACGGCGCGGCGGCACGGATTGACGCTGGCCGAGAAGCCGGATTCGCAGGAGATCTGCTTCGTTCCGGGCGGCGACTACAAGCAGTTCATCACGGCGTATCTCGAGGAGCAGGGCGAGGCGGCGTCAGAGACGGCGGGCGAACTTGTCGCAGCGAACGGCGAAGTGATCGGCCGGCACGGGGGCATTCACAACTTTACCGTGGGGCAGAGGAAGGGACTGGGCGTGGCAAGTGCGGCACCGCTGTACGTGCTCAACATCGATCCGGCGAGTCATCGCGTGATGGTGGGGGCTGACGCCGAGCTGGCAACGCGCACGCTGCGCGCGCGGCAACTGAACTGGATCAGCATTGCGGAGCTGACGGAGCCGATGCGGGTGCGCGCGAAGATCCGGCACCGGCACGAGCCTGCGTGGGCGACGCTGGAGCCTGCAGGCGGCGACGGAGTCTTCGCTACCTTTGATGAGCCGCAGCGTGCGGTGACGCCAGGCCAGGCAGCGGTCTTCTATGATGGCGATGAAGTGGTGGGCGGGGGATGGATCGTGTGACGCTCAGCAGGCATCGCAGCTGTGATTGAGATGCGAGGGCTCGCGAACAGGTGCGGGCCGGGAGGTCCGCACGACAGCCGGTCAGGAGACCGGCGTTACAGAGAGGCCCGCACGACAGCCGGCGAGACGCCGGCGCCACAGACTAGAGGCCGCTGTTACAGACTAGAGCACGGCGTTACTTCGGCCTCTGCATTTCGAAGCGGTCGTGAGTGCGAACGTAAGTTGGGCCGCCCATGCGGCCGATTGCGTTCAACTTGTCGGGATCGATTTTGTAGCCGTCGAGCAACGACTCAAGCACATGGAATCGGAGAACCTCGCCGAGCACAAGGATGCCGCCGCCGGGTCTGTCGCTGACGGGCACGATCTGATGCAGGCGGCATTCCATCTGCGCCTTGCTCTCGGCTACGCGCGGCGGTTTGATGAGATCGCTCGAGATCGGCGTAAGGCCAGACAGCTCAAACTCGTCCACTTCGGGCGCAACCTCAGCCGAACTCATATTCATCTGCGCAGCGAACTCCTCAGAAACGATGTTGACCACGAATTCGCCGGTGGCCTGGACGTTTTTAAGCGTGTCCTTATACGGAAGCGGGCCGGAACGGACCGATGTGGAGAAGCAGACGACGGGCGGATTGGAGCCGCACGCGGTGAAGTAGCTGAAGGGAGCCAGATTTCTGACGCCGGCCACATCGACGGTGGAGACGAAGGCGATGGGCCGCGGCACAATCATGCCGATCATGAGCTTGTAAATATCGTTGGCCGCGATCTGGGCAGGATCCAGTACCCGCATCTTTCAAACCTATTTCGATCGGCCTCGCGTTTCCCGGGGAACGTGGGTGAGCCCTAGACAAACATATCGTGATCGCGTGACGGTGGATTGGACCGCGAATTGGAATGCGAATCGGGCCCAGGCGCTCCGTTGCGCAACGATTCAACAACTGCTTTCACAGAGGCCAATATCGCCGAGAATTGCCGCATGGGCTTGTTGACGACATCGGACATGAAGTGGCCGGTGCGATCGAGAGTGT
>CAZANC010000327.1:0-3482 GCA_964486495.1 uncultured Occallatibacter sp. | reverse complement strand
GCTACAACGAGAGCGACATCGAAGTCATTCCGCGCATCGACAATCCCGTCGACCCGCGCATCGTCGACACATTACTCGCCAAATTCCCCGACTTCGAGCGCGCCTACACAGAAGACGGCCTCACGCCCGCGGAGTTCGACACCTTCGGTTCAACGCGCCGCACCCTCCGCCAGTTCATCTCCGCCGTCGTCGAGATGAACTCCATCGTCCGCGACATCATCCTCCTCAACCCCGACACAGAGTAGCGCAAAGCCGTAAACAAGGCAGTAAGGAAGCGGAGGGGAGCAAGAAGGCCGCTAGCAACCGTGCTTGAAATCACAAGTTCCAGGCAGCATCTACCCTATCCTTTTCCGATGCAATCCAATTGGGTTGCTTGGGGGGAGCATGGGAGATTCCTTCATGGATCTCGTCGTCTGGCAGCGCGCGGTTCAACTTAGTACAGAAATCTATCGTTTAACTGCCACGTTTCCAAAATCCGAACAATTCGGGCTCATCAACCAGATGCGTCGCGCCTCAGTCTCAATTGCGAGCAACATTGCAGAAGGGTACGGCAGAATGACAAAAGGCGAGTATCTGCAGTCTCTCGGTCACGCGCGAGGTTCCAAATGTGAGCTGCAGACGCAGTTGATCATTGCAAAATCGCTCGGGTTCAGTCCGGCCAAGTCGTATGAGCCAACGGATCGTCTATGCGCCGACGTGAGCCGGATGCTGATCGCGATGATGAACAAGCTGAAGGGCTAAGCTTTCTTTGCTCCCTTGCTCCCTTGCTCCCTTGCTCCCTCGCTCCCTGCTTCACCGTATCCACATCACCGGATTGCTCGTCGACACCGCGCTCAATCCCTGCTTGAGCAGCTCCTCCACTTCCTTCATCGTCTCGATCAGCCCGCCGCCCACCACCGGCAAATCGGCCGAAATCGCCCGCACCCGAGCCAGCATCTTCGGTGCCACCAGCGCCGGCAAAATCTCCAGCGCGTGCACCGGCGTGTTCCTCAACTGGTTTGAAATCGTGTCCATCGCGCCCGAGTCCAGCAGAAACGTCCTCTGAATCCCGTACAGCCCGATCGCCAGCGCGTGCCGCAGCGGGTCGAGATGCGTCGAAATAATGCCCTGCGCCCCCACCCGCTTCAAGTAGTTCACTGCGTACTTGTCGCGCGAAAATCCGTTCAGCAGATCGAGATTCACCAGCGGAATCTTCTCCGCGGCAACAATCTTCCGGATCATCGACTCCACATTGTCCGGATCGCCGGTAAGCAGATAGATCAGCTTGCTGCGCGATGCGATCGCCTGCTCCACAAGTTCCGGCTTCCGAATCGCCGGAATAATCGGCGTCTCCTTGCAGTAGACGCTCAGCGGCGTCAGCGGCGTTGGCCCTCCGTTTCTCGCTCCGGTCTCACTCATTTCGGCGTCCCGCGCTCCGAGCGTGCACCTTCGCTGTCGACCCTCTCACAATCAACTCCGCCTCCACCTTCACCTGCGCCACCGAATCCTCTCCCGACATCAGCTTGAACAGGCTCTCCATCGCGATCCGCCCCATCAGCCGCATCGGCTGCCGCACCGTGGTCAGCGGCGGCTCAAGATACTCCGCGAAAAACAAATCGTCGAATCCCGTCACCGACACATCTTCCGGCACGCGCAGCCCCCGCGCGCGAATCGCCCGCGTCGCTCCCAGCGCCGTCATGTCGTTGTAGCAGCACACCGCCGTCGGCGGATCGGCCAGCTTCAGCAGCCCATTCACGGCCTCGACAGCCGCCTCGGGCCGTCCGTCGCCGTGCACCGCAAGCTCGGCAGCAAATTCGATTCCTGCTTTCGCCAGCGCCTGCATGTACCCTTTCAACCGCTCCGTCTCTGTCTGATACCCGCTGCGGTCGCCCACATACGCAATCCGCCGGTGGCCCAGCTCAATCAAATGCTCCGTCGCCGCCCGGCTTCCATCCTCGTTCGCAATCATCACCGAGTGCACAAACTCCCCCGGATACTGGTCGTTCACCAGCACCATCGGAACATTCAGCTCCGCCAGCATCGGCAGATAATCTGAACCCACGCGCGACGACGTTACGATGATCCCGTCCACGCGCCGCTCCGCCATCGCCTGCACCATCTTGCGCTCGCACTCCGCATCGGCGTTCGAGTTAGCCAGAAACACCGCATACCCGTGGTCGTTTGCCGCCTGTTCGATCCCGCACGCCACCTCGCCGGCAAACGGATCGGCCGCCGTGGTCACCACCAGCCCCACGGTCCGTGTCCGCCGCGTAACCAATCCACGCGCCACCGCGCTCGGCCTGTACCCCGCGGCTTCTGCGATCTTGCGGATCTTCGCCGCCGTCGCCGGATTCACCAGCGGGCTGTTCTGCAGCGCACGCGACACCGTCGGATGCGATACGCGCGCCAGCCGCGCAATGTCCTTAATCGAGAGTTGGCGCGACGGTTGCCGCAACGGCTGCCGCAATGGTGGCCGCAAAGGCTGCTCCGGCACTCGCAGCTCGCGGCGCGCGCCCGCCGACTGCACAACCCCACCCGCTTTGCCACCGTCTTTTTCCGGCATCGCCACAATCTCCGATCGCGAAACCAGAGAAGCAGCGTCCCGAAGCCGATTCCTTCGAGTCGACGCGCCCAACAGGGAGCGGCGACCTTCGATGGGGCTGGAAACGGGACGAATTCTCTGGTTTCGCCGTTATGCACACGTTTGCGGTCGCAATCAGTCTTATCCAACGCCCTCTAACTCGTCAACGTCCTCCGTCATGCTGCGTGCCCCCTTGCGGGGTCCCCCACGGACACGTCTTGGTCCGTGTGGTGGCGATCCCTCGCATTTGTGGACCGGGGATAGCACGAACCCCAACCCGTCTTTTTCAACTCACCACAAAACTGGGTGCCCCATCCTTGCCGCGCCTCTGTTTTTGCGGCAAGGGTGGGATAGCATGAACCCCAACCCGTCTCTTTCAACTCACCACAAAACTGGGTGCCCCAGGTCTCGATTCTGAGACCTGGGATAGCACGAACCCCGATCCTTTTCTATCAACTCACCACAAAATTGGGTGCCCCACTTCTTGATGGCGGTCCAAGTTCAATGAGATGAATGCTCTAAATACCTCGCCTAAACTTTTGTGTTAATTCTGAGCTATTCCATACGCGGCAATCTTGTTCACCGAGAAGTAACTGCCGGAGAGGCGACCTCCATGTAAGTCGTCTGTCAAGAGAAAAGCACAAGATTCCTGGGCGCGCTCAGGAGAGCGCGCAACATGGTGTGATCAGAACTTTCCCATCCGCAGCAGTTGCCTCTCGGCTGGTGGTCCCTGCTCTCGCAGCCAGGATAGTTAGCCTTGTGATCAGTGATCGTGCTTGCGGTAAACGAAGAACTGCGTGAATGCTGCGGTCAACATGGCGAGTGACTTCACTTCGTTCGGATCGCCGGTCCTGTGATCAATAATCTGCCTGATCAAAATGAGGCGCTACTCGACGATGACGGTGCAGTACTCGCGCGGCTG
>CAZANC010000326.1:0-3491 GCA_964486495.1 uncultured Occallatibacter sp. | reverse complement strand
CCTTCACAGCGTCTGCCAGCGTGTTCACGCCGCGCAGAATCGCCTGACGGGAATCTTCACCGTGCAAGATTTGCTTTGCCATGTCTTCAAACTCTCCTTAGTCAGTTGTCTCAAATCCGATTGGTCAGAGCCAGGTCTCAGCATCGCTGCTGCTGACTCGCTGACTTGCTAACTCGCTAACACGCTCGAAGCGCGGCTAACTTGCTACTTCTTGAGGATGCCGAGGACTTCTTCCTCGCGCATGATCAGAAGTTCTTCGCCGTCGATCTTGATCTCCGTGCCCGAATACTTGCCAAACAGCACGCGATCGCCCGCCTTCACGTCCAGCGGAAAAACCTTTCCTTCGTCGTTCGATTTGCCTTTGCCCACGGAGATGACCTCTCCCTCCTGGGGTTTTTCTTTCGCGCTGTCGGGGATGATGATGCCCCCACGAACCGTCTCGCCCTCTTCCACTCTGCGGACCAGAATCCGGTCGTGGAGCGGAGTGAATGTCGTTGTTGCTGCCTTTACTGCCATCGCTTTGCTTCTCCTTGTTTCAGATGTTGTCGCGCACCGGTTTGCTCCCGGAACGCGGGCCTTGGTGATTGGTAAAGTTAAAAGATTCAGGAAGTTGCAGAGTGCCGACCGCCGAGGATTCTTGCCTTGCCGGTGAGCGCTCCCAGCAGCCAGTTGCTAGCACTCTAACCTTCCAATTGCTAACGATAAGCAACCCATTCAGGCTTGTCAAGGGGCTAGACGTCAAAATCTGAGTGTTTCTCACTCATATTCCGTGGTCTTCTCGTGAATCTTCGGGCCGCCCCCCAGGCAAATCGGCACCTCACGTCCCGATGAGCTTTACTCTGCGCAGACTCAATGGGCTTGTCGGTCAGCTCTTCTTCGATCCAAACAGGTAGCCAAGGAGGAGGGTCAGCAGCGGCAGGATCGTCTTGGTGACCATGAGATCGAACGCAAAGCTCAATGAGTCCCGAAACTGGTCGCTCGCCGACTTGTGAAGATCGAGAATTGTTTTGTAATCATCCGTCGTCACGCCGGCCGTTTGCGGCGGCGGAACGGAAAGATGATTCAGGTAATAGGCCAGCATGCAGGCGCACACGACCAATATCCACGCGCCTGCTACCGATACAAACACAACCCCCCACTTCTCAAGAAAGGTGGGGGGCACAACGCTGGCTCCGCCAATCCCTTCTTTACCACTGACCGGAATGCTGACTTGCACTGGTTGCGGTTGCTGGCTCATCGACGCCGTCTCAGAAATGGTGGCTTCACCAAATCCTTGACTACCACCAGCCGGAATGCTGACTCGTATTGGTTGCGTCTTCTGGCCTGTCGATGGTGTGTCAGGCATGACGTTCCTCCTGGTGCGCTACGGAAGGATCACGTCCTTTAACACTGTTCCGTCTTTTTTGGTGATTGAAACATTGGTGTCAGAGTTTTGATCCTCGGTCTTCAGGTATTTATACGTAGCAAGCGCCTTGCGGATCACATCCGCCTTCGTTCCACCGGTCATGTCGACAAGTTGGGACAGATTGTCATCAAATTGCTTATCAGTGTCAAGGGTCAAGCGAGCCATTTGTCACCTCCATACTGCATTTATACTGCAAATCTACTGCAAATGCAACCAGAGCCCTTTCCCGGAAAACGTATCGGAATGTCCCTTCCGTTTACAATAAGAGACATGTTCCGCCGTGCATCTCTTCCTTTCTGCGTTCTTCTGTCCTCATTTGGCCTCATCGCCGGCTGCCTCAACCTCCGCGCCCAGGACGACGACTCCCATCGCGGCCGCAAATACAAAGCCCCACCGCTTTCCGCGACGATTGCAGTCACCGTCGTCCGCGACTACAACGGCAAGCCGATTGCCGACGCTCATGTCATCTTCCATCCCATCCAGGGCGACAAGGACACGGGAGCTCTCGAGCTCAAGACCAACGAGGACGGCAAAGCCACCATCGACGTGATCCCCATCGGCGACACCGTCACTCTTCAAGTGATTGCCGATGGATTCCAAACCTCTGGCCAGGTTTACAAGATCGATAAGCCCAACATGTCGATGGAAGTCCGCCTCAAAAGGCCAGTTTCGCAATACTCCGTCTATAAGAACTCAACCCCGGACGCCGGCGCAGGCGGTAGCTCGGGATCCGGCAACAACTCCGGTTCGGGCAAATCATCCGGCTCGCCGCCGAGTTCCCCGCCTCCCGATTCCGGCAGCAAATCTTCGGGCTCTTCCGGCGGACAATCCGATCCGCCGCCGAGTGGAAGCCAATCGCAGCCCCCGCCAAAGTGAGCCTCGCCCTAACTCCGCCAACACCGCTAACCCCCCTGTGTCATTAAACTGATCTTGTGAAGCTTACCGAGCCTCTCGCCGGCAAATCGGTGCTCGTTACAGGAGGCGCTCGCCGACTGGGCCGCGCCACCGCGCTCACCCTCGCTCAGGCCGGCGCCGATGTCGCCGTCTCCTATCTTGCCTCTGAACCCGAAGCTCTTCACACCGCCGCCGCTATCGCCGCCCTCGGCCGCCGTTCTCTCGCCGTCCCATGCGATGTTCGCTCCGAACCCTCCGTCCGCGCTGCCGTCGCCCAAGTCAGTGCCGCCTTTGGCCGTCTCGACATCCTCGTCAACAACGCCGCCGTCTTTCGCTCCGCGGCCCTTGAGAGCCTGACCCTGGCCCAGTGGGACGCCGTATTCGAAACCAACGCTCGCGGCCCCTTCCTCGTTGCGCGCGAAGCTCTGCCTCATCTCCGCGCCGCGCACGGCCGAATCATCAACATGGGTTCGCTCGGTGGCCTCCACGCCTGGGCCGGTCACGCACACTACTGCGCATCGAAGGCCGCACTCCACATGCTCACCCAAGCCATGGCCAAGGCCTTCGCGCCAGACGTCAGCGTGAACTGTGTCGCTCCCGGCTGGATCGAAACGCCTGAGATGGGGGTGCCCCATCCTCGCTTCGCTAGGGTGGGATCGGATCTCGGATCGACCGACACATCGAGCGCACTCACCGAATCCGACCGCCGAGCCGAACTACAGGCTGCTCGCTTCGCCGCCAAAACTCCCATGGGCCGCAACGGTGATGCGGACGACGTTGCTCAGGCCGTCCTCTTTTTCGCCACCGGCCCTCACTTCATCACCGGCCAAACTCTCGTCGTCGACGGCGGGCTCGGCCTCAGCTGACCTGCCCACCTGCTAACTTGCTAACTTCGCTGTCCCGTAAGTTCTCAATCCCCGCACCAGAATCCAGATACTGAGCACTACTTCAAAGAACATTGTCGGCAGCTCGTAGTAATTCACGGACACGATTGTCTCGAAAGACCGATCGACCAGGTAAGCGAACCCGCAAGCCGATTCGAAAAGGGAAGTTACGACGCCCAAGACAGCCAGTGTGCGCGGAATGTAACGCGATTTGAAAAACAGAAAGCTGAAGAGCACCAGCCCGATTCCATTAAATGTCAAACCAACGTAGTATGCATCCCATCCCGAAGCAAGCTGCAATCCTGCCA
>CAZANC010000325.1:0-3506 GCA_964486495.1 uncultured Occallatibacter sp. | reverse complement strand
CCGTTCACGGCACATTTTCCTGCGTAGATTGCCACACCGACGTCAAAAGCCTCGCGCACGACTCGCCCCCGAAAAAAATTAATTGCGACCAGTGCCACGCAGACGAAGGCCAGGGCTACGCGCATAGCATTCACGCCCAGGTCACTAGTTCCGGCAAAATTCCCGCCACCTGCCAGGATTGCCACGGTGACGTCCACGCCATCGTCCCCGGCGACGATCCCAAATCGCCCGTCAGCCACGCCAACATTCCCTCCACCTGCGGCCGCTGCCACGGCCAAAAGTTCCTCATGGAGTCGAACGGCGAAACCGCGCAGCCCTTCCTCTCCTATCAATCCAGCGTCCACGGTCGCGCCGTCGCCAACGGCTCGCAAAAGGCCGCCGTCTGCACCGATTGCCATGGCGTCCACCAGATTCTCCCCGCCAGCGACCCCAAGTCGCCCATCTCAAAAGTCGCCGTCGCGTCCACCTGCGGCAAGTGCCACACCGATGTCGCCAACACCTTCACCGCCAGCATTCACGGCCAGGCGATTGCGCGCGGCAATATGCTCGCCCCCACCTGCACCGATTGCCATGGCATTCACTCCATCAAGCCGCACAACGATCCCAACTCGCCGGTGGCCGAACAAAACGTCTCCCGCGACATCTGCGCCCGCTGCCACGAAGGCGTGCGCCTTTCGCAGGAGTTCGGTGTCCCCGGCAATCGCGTCACCAGCTATTTCGATAGCTATCACGGCCTGGCCGCCGAAGGCGGTTCCGTCGTCGCCGCCAACTGCTCCAGTTGCCACGGTGTGCACAACATTCTCCCCTCCACCGATCCCCGCTCCACCATCAATCGCGCCAACCTCGACTCGACCTGCGGCCAGTGCCACAAAGGCGTCACGCAAAAATTTACTCGCACCCCCGTCCATCTCCAGTCCGGCTCCCGCTCCGCCGACATCGACTCCATCGCCACACGCTGGGTGCGCTGGATTTACATTCCCCTCATCCTTCTCGTCATCGGCGTCATGTTCCTGCACAACGCCATCATCTGGCGCAGCAAAGCCGTCGCCCGCCGCCGCATGATGAATCCCTTCATGACGCGCATGACGGTCAATCAGCGCTGGCAGCACCTCGTCCTGCTCTCAAGCTTCATCGTTTTGGTCATCACAGGCTTCGCGCTCAAATTCCCTGACACATGGTTCGCCCACACCCTGGGAATGGGCGAAAACCTGCGCGGCATCATCCATCGCGTCGCCGGAGTCATTCTCATCGCCGCCGGCATCTATCACATCTTCTATCTCGCCGCAGCGCGCGAAGGCCGCCGCCTGCTGCGCGACATCGCGCCGTGCCCCAAAGACGCATTCGACGCGTGGGCCACGATGCGCTACTACCTTGGCCTCTCGACTGAGAAACCAGAATACGGCCGCTTCAGCTACGCCGAAAAAGCCGAGTACTGGGCGCTCGTCTGGGGAACGGCTCTCATGGGACTCACCGGCATCATGATCTGGGCCAAGGTCTGGGTCGGCGACCTGCTTGCCCGCTGGTGGGTCGACGTGGCCACCGCCGTCCATTTCTACGAGGCCATCCTCGCCACTCTCGCCATCCTCGTCTGGCACTTCTACCAGGTCTTCTTCGATCCCGACGTCTACCCCATGAACTGGGCCTGGTGGGACGGCAAGATGCCCGTCGACCACTATCGCCACGAACACGAATTGGACCATGAGATCGGCGCCGAGTCCGACGCCGGCTCTGCCTCCGATGCCGCGGATTCAGGCGCCGCGTCAGCGCCGGAAAAATAGCGGCCTGCGCCGCAGAAATAGCCGTTTACCTCTCGTCCGCCCCGCTCCCGGAATTCAGCGTCTGCCCATCCACACAGCGTCGCCCCAGAAGATGAAGCCACAAAGAAGGACGCCCGCGAGAAACTCAAGATAAAAGGGGAACCGGCGCTGTTCACCGGCCCCCTTCCATTCGCCGGATTCCCGTACGCTGGCGCATTGGTCCGGCAGGCCCGGCTGCCGCGCGGAATCTTGCGGCATGTAGGGGCTCAATCCGGACACAAAGAGCGCCACGCCAAGATTCTGGAGGATTCCGTTGCCACCGCCTGAAAAAAGCGCGTTCGGCGCCGGGAGGTTCGCAGTCCGGCCGCTCGTAAATGCACGGCCATTCATAAATCCCCGGTCGCTCGTGAATCGCGACCCAGCAGGTGAAGCGCTGGACTGAGCAATCAAAGCTCTGGCGTGTTCTGAATTGATCCAGAAATTAAACACGATGCAGAGAATCAGGCAATGGGCCGCGCTCTTGGCGGCGCGCGCTTTAAACCAAATTCGGTCATGACCCGCTGCCGGAAGACTAACCTCAGCTTGCTTCGGAATAGATGCGCTCTGCTCCAACGAGTTCGTCTTCGTCACAACGAGGTCCTCCATCCCTGGCCAAGGCTGGCTTTTGTCGAAACTCGGATTCCCCTTCGGCTTCGCATCGGACCGCGTGCGCAACCGTTGCGCCGAGCAACCGGCCCGGCGCGATCCCTGGGTGCAATCCCCGGCGCGTTTAATGCCCCGCTATGGAAGCCATCTCCTCGTTCCGGCTCACCTTTCTGGCCTGTCTCTCAAGCTTTGACGCGGCCAAGAAAGCCCCATTTGAGGCGGAGCCAAAGCGAACCTCGCTCAGGAAATACTGACCGCCATACCGATGGAGAATCAGCGTACCAGGCTTCCCTGGCCCGATTGAACCGCGCTGGACCAAGGCCCTGGCCCTAATGCTGTTCGTCCGGTCTTGGACGACGAGTATGTCGGGGTACTTCAAATCGAAACCGAAGGTGTAGCTCCCCGCCGGTACAGAAGTGCCGCTGACAGTAAAGTTGAATGGAACATCGACCTTGAGCACAGCGCTTTGTGCGCTGGCGCTTCCGGCCGTCATCAACGTTGCTATTGCGAAGAGCGCGATTGCGGCGATGCGTTTCATGTGAGTCCCTCCAGTGCTGTTCCGCGTCAGAGTGCCTATCCACTCGGGGAATCCTCGTGGTTTCCCACCCGGCCGCGTCATGTTTCTCAGTCTGGCCCAGCACCGTGCATCTGTCCAATAGATTGATGTGATATATTGGATCGTTAATGGAGATTGATATATGGAAGTCCGTCAGCTACAGATCTTTCGCACCCTCGCTGAAGAATTGAACTTCACGCGCACCGCTGAAAAAGTGCACACCGTGCAGTCCAACGTGACTGCGCAGATCAAGGCGCTCGAAGAAGAACTCGGCATTCCGCTCTTTGATCGCCTCGGCCGTCGCGTCACCCTCACCGACGCTGGCCGCAACTTCCTGCCCTTCGCGTCGCAGGCCCTCGCCGCCATGGACCAGGGTCAGCGCGCCATCGAGACCGGCGCCGAACCCAGCGGGCCGCTGCGCATCGGCGCTCCAGAGAGCGTCCTCACGTATCGCCTGCCCCAGGTATTGCACGCCTTCCGCCGCCACTTTCCGCACGTCGAACTCATCTTCAGTCCCTACATCGGCACGACGTTTGCGCTCGAACTCG
>CAZANC010000324.1:0-3629 GCA_964486495.1 uncultured Occallatibacter sp. | reverse complement strand
AAGTTCATCGAAGACGAAGATCCGCGGCATCCGCTGACCGACGACCAGCTTGCGGCGATGCTGCAGTCGCAGGGAATTCAACTGACGCGGCGGACAGTTGCGAAATACCGCGAGGACATGCAGATCCCGTCAACGCACCAGAGGCGGAAGAGAGTCTGAAAGCCAGCTGCTAGTTCTGGCTTGTTCGTGCGAAAGTGAACGCAGTGGTTTCCCAGATCTCAGAATCGAGACCTGGGAAACTACTAGCCCAACTGGGCCCGCAGAGGTTCTGTGCTCGGGGTGCGAGCGGCCGGAAGTTGAAAGTTGGCAGCTACGGCCGCGTTGGGATGACGCCGGGCTGGAAGAGATCCGACAGATCGTTCGCATTGGCAGCGTCGCCCAGATAGGGTGACGATCCCCCTGTCGCTTTCACGTGAAAGATCTCCTGCAGGGTTCGTAGATCGGACGAATGCGTGTAGGGGATGGAGCTTGCATAAGGCAGGCCATTCTCGTTTTCGTGAGCGAGCGGGGAGATGATGATTTCGCCGACGGTGTGGTTGAAGTCGTCGGCGTTGTCGCCGGTCTCGCCGTCGGCTTCGCTCTCATCCCACCAGAGAACGATCACGCCGCCATCTTTGTAGGCTCGCGAAGCCATGATGAGGGGGACCAGGCGGCTGAGCGCGTTGTCGCCCGCCTTGATCTGCGATGCGTCGCCCGTTAGGCTCGCGAAGCCGCCGGTAAGCGCGCTGTGCATATCGTTGTACTGGTCGGGCGTGATCCAGTTGTAATCGGCCACACGGTCATTGGCGAGATCGAAGGCGAGCTGCTGAAGTGGCGCGTAGTTCCGGCGCAGCGGGTTCGTGGTTGTGGCATTGTTGCCGCCATTGGTGTCATTGAAGAACAACATTGGATTGTGCTTGGGCGCGTAGTTGTATTGGGTTGAATCGTTATATTCGTTGAGGTAGTTGCCGGGACCGAAGACGCCGGAGAGGCTCACCAGCGGAACGGTCCACGCACTCTCAGCAAGCGGCAGGTTGATAAACTTGCCGCTACTCGTGGTCAGGTCGGTGTCTTCCTGATAGGACTTCCAGGTTCTTCCCGCCCTTTGCAGCAGACCGCTCAGATGCTGGGTCGTAGTCTGCGCGTTGGGTGGATTGTCCTTATAGGGATCGTCGTCGTCGAGGATGCCGAAGTTGGTGCCGGCTTCAGCCCAGAGGTAGTTGGGCTCGGAGGGATGGATGTGCGGATTGCTGCCGCTCTCCGTGGCCAAAACGTTGTGGTAGGCCGTGGCATAGGAAACCTGTTTGCTGATGTTCACGAGCTGGCCGTCGATAAAGGCTGTCGCGGTGCCATTGACAAGGCTATTGGTGAATGGGGCGTTCGGGTTTTGAAAAACGGGCTCAATGCCGCCGGTTACGGTTGTGGGCTGTGTCCAGTCGTGGTTTTCGAGGGCGATGACGAAGACATGCTTGACATCGCGATCATCGGAGTCACGATCACCATCATGATCGCGGTCCTGGGCGCGCGCGTACCAGCAGCCGAATGCAACCAGCAGCGCAAACGCAGTGAGGGTGCGGAGACGAGGGAAGAGAGACATGCGAACCTCCAGATTTTGGGGATTTTTGGCACGAGTGGGTGCGCGTCGTCCACGATGTTCAGGGGAACGAGGACGACTCACCGATGCTAGAGGATTTGTAGCAGGCGATTATTTCGACGTGATGATGAACGCATTAAAGAACGCGCAATGGCAGATTGCTGTACGGAAAAATAATGAAATAACTGGCGCACATCTGCTCTTACATTGCTTCGGGGCTTTCGATGCCGAGCAGGGCGAGAGAGCCGACGAGTTCGCGAAGGGTGATGGCGGCCGTGGCGAGAAGAAACGTCTTGCGCGCTGAATCTTCTTCCGTGAGGATGTGGTGGCGATGATAGAAGTTGGCGAACTCCTGCGCGAGCTGGAAGGCATGCTTGGCGAGATAGGCGGGTTCGGAGGTGGCGATGCACTGCTCGAGAATTTGGGTGCGCCGGCCGGCGCGCAGCCATAGGGACCAGATGTCTTGGTTGGATTCGCCGGACAGGTAGGCGGCCAAATTGGATTGGTCCGGTGCGGGCGTGGACGCCCGCACGACAGCCGGTCTGGAGACCGGCGGTACGAATTGGCGCGCGAAGTCGGCGAGCACGGCTTCGGGCGTGGTGTTGCCTTTGCGGAAGATGTTGCGGATGCGGACGACGGCGTACTGAATGTATGGGCCGGTCTCGCCTTCGAAGCTGAGCGCGTCTTTGAAATCGAAGGCGATGACGGAGTTGCGCGTGACCTTGAGCATGAAGTAGCGGAGAGCGCCGATGGCGATTTGCTCGGCGATCCTCTGGCGCACGGCTGCGTCGTGGGAGGTCTGGCGCGCGTCGACTTCGGCGCGGGTGGCGGCGATGAGCTTGTCAATGAGGTCGTCGGCCTTCACGCCGAAGCCCTTGCGGCCGCTGAGTTCAATGTAGGATTTTTGCTGGTCCTCATCGGAGACGTTGTAACCAAGCTCGACGGCGCAGCGGGGCGTGAGCGCGACCATTTCGTAGCTGAAGTGCGTGTAGTGATCGGCCTGATCGGTATATCCCATGCCGCGGAGGGCCTGGATTACGTTGGCCTGAGGGTCCGATTGGCGCGCGTCGATGACGTTGTAGATAGCGGTTGCGCCGCCGAAGTGCGGATGGTTCGGCTCGCCGGATTCGGCGGAGATCCAGCACTCGTGATCGGGGTAGGTAAAGAAGCGCTTGTAGCCGAAGTCCTTGCCGAGCAGGCCGAACTTCCAGAGGTGGTAGGCGATGTCTTTGCCGACGTAGGTGACGGTGCCGTTGGAGCGGACGATGACCTTGGCGTCGTCGTCGGCGCCGCCCTTCCAGCCGTCCTGGTCGTGGAGTGGCTGCGGTTCGGCGACCGACTTGCCCGCCGCAGCTGGCCGCGTCATCACCCAGCAGCCCTTGTTCTTGCCGTCGTTCTCGAAGTAGAGCACGCCGGACTGCTTGAGTTTTTCGAAGGCGGCTTCCCAGAATTTGAGGTGAAGGATTTCGCTTTCGCGCGGAAGGAAGTCGTATTCGATGCCGAGGCGGAGCATGGTTTCAAGATGGCGGCGGAGGACGGCGGTGGAGATGAGGTCGGCGATTTCGGCGGTATCGTTGCCGCCGTGCTCGATCAAGTGCAGCGTGTCGAGGCGCAGTTGTTTGCGCGCGGCCTTTTCCTCGTCGGTGCCTTCGCCGTACCACTGAGAGGTGCGGGCGTAGAGGTCCCAGCAGTAATAATCGATGCGTTGGCCTTTGCGCGCGAGATCGGTTAACAAAGCGCGAACCTCGGACGGCGATTTCTTTTCGAGGTACAAAAAACCGACCACGACGTCGGCGACCTGGACGCCGGTGTTGTCAATGTAGTTCTGCACGTCGACTTTGTAGCCGGCAGCGCGGAGCAGGCGGACGAAAGTGTCGCCAAGGATGGCATTGCGCAGGTGGCCGATGTGCGCGGCCTTGTTGGGATTGATCGACGTGTGTTCAACGAGCGCATGCCCCCGTTCGGATGGCGGCGGACCTCCGGCTGGAACGATAAGCTGGACTGCCTCGGCGCGGTCGAGATACGCGTTGATATAACCAGCTCCGGCGACTTCGAA
>CAZANC010000323.1:0-3646 GCA_964486495.1 uncultured Occallatibacter sp. | reverse complement strand
GAGGCGATGATGTTGGATGGGAATTCATGCTGGACGCCGAGCGAATAGCTGAGGACCGGCGAGGCCTGAACATTGTAGTCCGCCGCTGAGACCGAAATGACGCTCTCCGTATTTGCGGCGCCGCCTGCCGAGGTGATATTCCAGCCCGAGGTTGAAGGGAATACCAGGTTGGAGAGGTTCTGGTTGCTGAAAACAGGAGGATTGGCAATGCAATTGAAGGAGCAGTCCTGGTTGGTGAAGATGCGCGTGTAGGACTGGCCGACGCCGCCGCGCAAGCTGGTTTTGCCGTTGCCGAATACATCCCAGGCGAAGCCGGCATCGGGACCAAAATACCAGATGTGCTTGTTCGAGAAGTTCACCGGCAAGCCCGTCGATGTGCCGCTGTTGTAGAGCATGCCGTTGCTATAGGTGGCGGGGTATTTGAGGTTGGTGGCGCCGCTGAACTCGTTCACGGTGTCCGCGTTCGCTGCTACGAAGGACGGGTTGGCATACGGGTTCGCCGAGTCGACGCCCGCACCCCAGTTGGTTTCAGAGTTGGGCACGCCGTAAGGCAAGGGCAAGTGGTAGATGCGCAGGCCCAAGGTAAAGCTCAAATTCTTGGTCAGCTTGTATTCGTCTTCGATGTACGGCGACCACGAAAAGTCATGCATATCGCCGTGGGGCGCGTTGCTGGCTTCGCTGAAGGTGGCAACATAGCCCAGCAGCATATCTGCCAGCGAGGCATCCTGGCTGCATTGGGTGGAAGCAGATATCCCGTTGAGAACTGTTCCGGTGCAGGCGCCCAATGCGGTCTTTTGTGCCGAAGTCGGCTGGCTGGAGACACCGGAGAATGAGAAGGAGCCATTGGTCTGCTGGCCGGAAACCTGGCGCTTGGTGTTCCAGACGAAGGTGATGCCGGCCGTAAGGTAGTGCTTGCCTTTCAGCCAGCTCCAGTTGTCGGTGAAGGTATCATCCAAATCGGAGGCATGGGGGATGGGTCGAGCCGCCTGGATGCCCTCTCCCGCCATGCCGCCGGTGAACGAGATCACTGGAGTGCGATTGGCATAGGTGCCGTTGGGATAGAAGAGATTTTCCGAGAATCCCGGCACCTGGTTGATGTAATCCGTTCCCACCAGGGTCAGATTCAGAAGGAAGATGTTCATAGCCACGCTGGTGGTATTGATCATGTTGGACGTCAGGGTCTGGGTCAGCGACACCTGGGCCAGTTTGTTGTGCGTAAAGTCGGTCTCCGTGCTGATCGGAGTCGTGCCTGGGCTCTCGGTATTTTGGGCATACGACTGGTATTCGTCCAAGTACTCGCCCACCGCGTGATACCGGGAAGTGAAGTTGTGATCGATTTTGATTTCATCGTCGCGCTGATCGGTGATCTGCGGCTGGCTGTTTTCGTAATTGTTGGCGTTGCCGGCGACGGAATAGTTGGTCGTTTTCGGATACAGCGTTTCCAGATAGGCCGTTGAGCTGGTGTTGATTCTGGCGCTCGGGATCTGGTAATAGCCGGCCGGGCATGAGCCTCCCGTCGAAGTGGGGAAGAGAGTGCCAGTGGTCGGGTCTTTGACGGGCGAGAAAAAGCAACCGGAGATTTGAGTCTGATTGGGTATGACGCTGAAGACCAGGGCGGGCACGTGCAGAATCACAAACTGCTCGTCCCAGAAGAAGAAGGTCTTCTTCTTTTCAGTGTTATAGACGTGCGGAATGTAGACCGGGCCGCTGGCGTTATAGCCGAAGATGTTCTGCTTGTAGGGCGTGATGCTGGTCGCGTAGTAGTTCTTTGAGTTCAGGTCGTCGTTGCGCACGAACTCCCAAGCGGTTCCGTGCCAGTTGGCCGTGCCGCTCTTGGTTTGCATCAGAATGACCGACGAGCCCATGAGCGAATATTGCGCGGAGAAGTTGTTCTGGAGCACGCGAACTTCTTCAAGGGAGTCGGGATTCGGAATGACCGATTCCTGCGTCATGTTGCCGGTGTTCTCGTTCCACACGCCGTCGAGCACATAGAAGCTGCGGGCCACGTCCAGGCCGTTGATGGAGAGCTGGCTGCTGGTGGAGCGGCCGCCAGTGGTCATCGCCGTACCTTGCTGGAGGTTGGTCACGCCCGGCATCATCACCGCCAAAGCCTGGTAGTTGCGGCCATTCATGGGCAGCGTGCTTACCTCGTCGCTGCTAATATCGGCTGAAACCTCAGGGGTAGTGGTTTCCACTTCGGTGGAGACTGCCGCAACGGTCACGGTTTGCGTGGCAGCGCCAATCGAGAGCGCCGCATTCACAGTGGACGTAGTTGCAGGGTGCAGCTCGACGCCGGTCACGGTGTAGGCTTTGAAGCCTACCTTGGTCACGTTCACCGAATAGGTCGCTACTTCCAGGTCAGGCTGGATATAGGCGCCGTCGCGGTTGGTATTTGTCTGGACTGAGACCTTGGTCGCGTCGTTGGTAATGGTAACGGTAGCTCCTGACACCACAGCGCCGCTGGAGTCCGTCACGGTTCCGGTGATGGTTGCCTGGGTGGAAAGCTGCGCGTGAAGAGAAGTCACTCCCGCCAGCGAGACAACGAGAATTGCGAGTCCCCCTGCCAGGTGGGACAGCCGACGATGTAATGCCGAGCAAAGATCCGCCATAACCCCTTCCTCTCTTGTGAAGTGTGGATATCGGGTGAGTGGTTTATTGAGGTAGCCTCTCCTGAAAACGATGGTCGCTCTTTTTGGCCCGCGATTCAAAAGGGAAACTTATCGCGTGGGGAAAATACCAATAGAAAAGTAGTCTTGTCAAGGGAAAAATATGGATAAGTCTAAGTATTATTGGTGTCTACGAGGGTGGACACGCAGCTAAGTCACTCGAACGGCAGGCGTCGGGCGGCTCGATTTGGGACAAGCTCTACCCTGCATATTTGCCGCTGAGACTATAAACTGTCGTAGCGTAAATCGGCCCGACAAACGGTCGATGAGCGAATCTCTGCCCGCGCTTGATCCGGAGGGTCAATGTTCTCGACGAAGTTCTCGACGAAAACCTTGCGAAGTTTCCTTTTGAGCTGTTCGCTTGTTCTGATTTGCCTGGATATGCCGTGCCTGGCAGCGGCGCAGGCTCCATACCCTCAGGCCGGGACGATTGACCTGAAGTTTGATTTCAGCGCCGGTCCGGCGAGAACCGGGTATACAAGAGTCGCCCCCGGCGACGCTTATTCCGGCGATGCCGGGTATGGCTACGAACCTGGAGCCCAACTTGCTATTGGTGACGACGGCAGCACGACGACGAGCGACAGAACGTTTCTATTTTCGACCAAAGTTCCGGAAGGGAACTTCAATGTGAAGGTCGTGATTGGAGACTCCCGGCAAGCGACGACCACGACCGTCAAAGCGGAGTCAGGCCGCCTGATGCTGGAACGCCTGGAAGTCCCTGCTGGTCTGGTCGTCGAGCGGACATTCACCGTCAATGTCCGGACACCAAACCTGCCGAAGCTCCCGATGAACTCCCCCGGGCGTGAAGAAGTGAGTCTCGACCAGTTTGACCGTGCCAACGCACGCGACTGGGATGAAAAATTGACGATTGAGATCATCAGCTCGCACGCTGCGCTGCGCACCATCGAGATCACGCCGGCGCCAAGCGCCCCTACGGTTTTCATTGCCGGCGATTCGACGGTGACTGACCGGGATGGGGG
>CAZANC010000322.1:0-3666 GCA_964486495.1 uncultured Occallatibacter sp. | reverse complement strand
CGCAAAAAGTGGATACATCGGACTTCCTCCAGCCGGCGACCCACGGCAGGAAAAGCGAAGCCGATAAAAATCCGCCGTAGCACTACCAGAGATTATCGTCCTTCATCGCTGAGTTCTAAAGCCCCAATTCGGGTGATGTGTGCCACCTTTGTGTTATCTCGTTCCCTGAACGGAACTGCAGTAACGGCGCGCACGCCAGCATTTTGAAGCAGGTTGAAGGCTCTAAATTAATTAAGGATGATACCCTGCCACACACTCCTCAGCAGCTCAATGGCAGAGGATTCGGATGTTAACCGAAGGATGCCAGGTTCGAGTCCTGCCTGAGGAGCCAATCTTTTCCCCGCATAAATCCTGCACAAACAACATTCTGTTGCTAACCGCTCTCACCACCGACAAGGCCATAAAATGGCGTCTGATGCCTGGGTATACGACTTTACTTCGCTGTCTGCATCAATAAAGTGCGACGGCATTCGAAAGTGTGTCCCGAGACGGATCGCCAATTGGGGGATGGCTCAAATGACAACCGATCCAAATGCGACGGCTCCCGAAAGACAGATATCACTCTGGTTTCGAGTGGTGCAGGTGCACCTTCTCGCCACGTTTGCAGTGGCCATTTATCTGCTCGGCCTAAGCATGGTGCATCACCGTTTCTTCAAAGGTAGCCGTATTGACCAGTTCGGCCATGTGAGGCAATAGCTGCTGTTGATGACGGTTTTTGCCGCGGGTTCGCCATTCATCGAGTCGCGGGCGGCGCCATTCTGCGCACAGCAAGGACCAGCAGGAGTGCAAAATCAGGTTGGCGTAAATGAGGCGCACATTGCTGCGAGGGCGGAGCGAAGGGAAGACATCCCTGCCTCCGGCGACGGAGCAACCCATTTGCGCGATTGTGCCATCAAACAACTACGGGAGTCTTTACTCGGCTGGCGCGGTCATAGGTTGCGTCAGCCGGACGTGCTAGTCTTCAATCTCGGTGAAAGTGCATCGATGGACTGCAACTCGATCGTTCAATCTCTTAGGGATTCTCGCGTCCCTAGTATTGGCCTTCTGTGTGTTCGCTTGGGGTCTGCAATATAAGCTTTCCCTTTACGATCCGCCTCAGGCGGCCTCTCATCGAATTCCGCAGGCCAAGCTCCTATCCAGAAATGAGCGAGCTGGAATCGCCGAATGCCCGGTGGTAGTCCGAACGAAAACCTCTACCAGGGTTAGCTACATCGTTCCGACTGCTGTCCTCTTCTTTCTGTTGCTGGCCCTAAACATATTGAATCTACCAGCGTCACGCCAAAGAAATCACCGCACGAGTAGTGTCTGGCGTCTTCATAGCGGTCTATTCAATATCTTCTTCGTACGCCCCCCGCCTATTCTCGCCTAGTTGTTCCTCTCCACATAAGATTTGACGCATCTTGCTTGGGCTAATTGGCCCAGTGTCGCGCGTCCTATTCTCCGCCGATAAGCGTGTCACGCCATTTTGGCCCCGGCAGTCACAGGATTTCATTTACGAGGTGCAATCGAGACATGCGAAACCAGACCTCCTTGATCCTCGCCATAGGATTGGCATTTCTGGTGGTGACCAGTCTGGTTGCCTGTCACACTGCGGATAGCAAAGCCATTACTGTTCCATCCGCGAAGGTTGCCACAGCGCAGCGAGGTGATATTTCCCATGTGCTGACGCTGGCCGGTCAGTTCCAGCCTTACCAGGTTGTAGATGTGCACCCAAAAGTTAGCGGCTATATGTCGCGCATCAATGTGGATATCGGTGATGTCGTTCATCAGGGCCAGACGCTGGCAGTCCTTGAAGTGCCGGAGTTGAGGGCGGAGTTGCAGCAAACAGTGTTTCAACTGCAGCAGAGCAAAGAACAGATCGCCCAGGCGCAGCATGAGATCAACCGCGCCGAGGCGGAACACGCGGCTTTGCACGCTGCGTCAGATCGGCTGAAGCAAGCGGCCGAGGGAAGGCCGGGGTTGATTGCGCAACAGGAACTGGACGATGCTCAGGCCAAGGATTTGTCGTCGGAGGCACAGGTAGATGCGGCCAAATCGGCGATGGCGGCGGCGCAGGAACATGCAAACGCAGCACAGTCAGACAATCAGCGCATCCAGGCGCTGGAAAGCTACACCAACGTTACGGCTCCTCTGGACGGGGTTGTGATCTGGCGCTATGCAGATACCGGCGCACTAATCCAGGGCGGCACCAACTCCAACGACCAGACGCTTCCCATCGTGCGGCTGTCGCAGAGCAATCTTCTCCGGTTGCGCATTCCGGTACCCGAGGACGATGTGAAATATGTTCACGCCGGCGACCAACTGCAGGTGCGCGTAGATGCGATTGGCCGATCCTTCACGGGAAAGATCGTGCGCTTTACGCGCGACGTGAACTTCGAGACCCGGACCATGGAGACCGAAGTGGATGTTGAGAACAAGGATCTCTCCATCGCGCCGGGAATGTACGCCAACACGCTATTGCAACTGGGGCATGTGAACGGAGTCGTGACGATTCCGGTGGAGGCGCTGGTGCTGAACGGGCAGCAAGAGACGGTCTACGTACTCGACGACGGCAATCGCATTCATATTCGCAACGTCGCCGTGGGACTGCAGGGATCGAAGCTGGCCGAGATTTCCAGCGGGCTCAACCTTGGCGACCGAGTGGTGATCGGTGGCCAGGATAAGTATCAGGAAAACGAAGAGGTCAACGCGCTGCTTACCGCCGAACCCGCATCGGAGACCGCGCAGGAGACGGGCGGCATGATCGACATGAAGGCCGAAACGAGCGATGGAGGCGCGCACTGATGCCGAAGTTTGCTCTCAGATTCCCCTACTTCATTATCATGTTGTGCCTGCTGGTGTCTCTTGTGGGAGCGGTCAACGTCGCTCAGATGCCGGTGGATCTGTTTCCCAAGATTGATATGCCGGTGGTGGTGGTGGCCACGTTCTATAACGGGATGCCTCCAGAGCAGATTGAAGCTGACATTACGAATACGTTTGAGCGCTTTTTTACACTCGGCGCCAATATCGATCACAGCGAGTCACGTTCGTTGACTGGCGTGAGTCTGATCAAGATTTATTTCAAGCCTGGCACCGATCCCAACGCGGCATTGAGCAACATCGCCAACCTGGCCATGGCCGATCTGCGCCGACTGCCGCCGGGGACGCTGCCCCCGGTGGTGCTGGGCATGGATGCCTCCACGCAGCCTGTGTGCCTGGTAACGCTGAAGGGTCAGGGACTGAACGAGACCAACCTGAAGGACCTGGCGCAGTTCCAGGTGCGCAACCAGATTTCCAATGTCCAGGGCGCATCGGTGCCGCAGCCTTACGGAGGAACCTACCGGCAGATCCAGATCTACGTGGATCCGCTGAAGCTGGAGGCGCGCAACCTGAGCCTGAACGATGTGGTGACATCGGTGAACGGCTCAAACCTGATTTTGCCGGCGGGCGATGTGCGCATCGGCTCCAAGGACTACAACATCTACGCCAACAGCCAGTTTCCCGATGCGAATTCGATGAACCAGATGCCGCTGAAGTCGGTGGGCAACTCATCGGTGCTTGTCGGTGACATTGGCCAAGCGATCGACTCGGGCGCACTTCAATACAACATCGTACGAATCGATGGACAGCGGTCGGTTTACGTGCCGGTCTTCAAGCAGGGCGGCGACAGCAACACCATCACCATCG
>CAZANC010000321.1:0-3671 GCA_964486495.1 uncultured Occallatibacter sp. | reverse complement strand
CGCCGCCTAAACTCGTG
This sequence comes from uncultured Occallatibacter sp., assembly GCA_964486495.1. Taxonomy (GTDB): domain Bacteria; phylum Acidobacteriota; class Terriglobia; order Terriglobales; family Acidobacteriaceae; genus Telmatobacter. The sequence continues at coordinate 3,654 of CAZANC010000321.1, read as the reverse complement.
GCGCTATCGTCCATGGGATCGGAGAAATCCTCCGGCCTTGGGCTAATTACTGCAACACATTTGCTTGAACAAGCTCTTGGCAAAGAGCCGTTCCCCGTGGCACTCGTGCGGGCCGGGTCTTTCTTTGAAAACTACCTGTTCGGCCTTCAGGCGGCGCAAGGCGGCACTCTGCCCATCTTTTACGCGCCAACGGATCGCAAGCTGCCCATGATTGCAACCGAGGACATCGGCGCCGAGATTGCGAGCCTGCTCACGACCGAGTGGGCCGGAAAGCGCATCATCGAGCTCGGTTCCATGGTAAGCGCCGATGATCTTGCGGCCGGGCTGGGCCAGGCGCTGGGCCGCGACGTCAAGGCGCAGGCCATTCCGCGCCAGGCTTGGGCCGGGGCGCTCGAGCAAATGGGAATGCCCGCGGGGAGCACGTGGGCTTTTGAAGAGATGGTCGACGGCGTGAACTCCGGTTGGATCGGGCTCGGTGTCGAGGGCACAGAACGAATCGAAGGGACGACCAGCGCCAAGGACGTCTTCGCCGCTGCAGCCAGCCAGGCCAAGTAGGCCGTCGTCACCCCGCGTGTCGCTTTCACAGGGCAAAGCGGCTCAGCAACACGGCGACTAATTCTCTAGTTCCTGTCTAACGGTCGTATCAGGGTTTCTTGTGCCCCGACCACGGCCAAAATGAGCAAATCTGAACAGGCATCACCTGAAATGTTCTTTCCTGTCGTATCCACGCGCATGGGCTGAGCACCGACGTTCGCAGTGAACCCCAGCAGAGCGGGAGAAATCTATGTGTCCGTTTTGTTTGGGGAGCGCGGCGTTGATGGTCGGTACCTTGGTGTCGACGGGTGAACTGACCGGGCTCATCGTGAAAGTCTTTCATTCGAAGAAAAATGCGAAGGTGTTGAGATAGTTTTCTTGCGTCGAAAATTTGGAGTGCCAAAACTCCCGGAGGGTATCCATGCTCAACTTAAACAAGGCGTTCAGCAGTTTTTCGGTGAATGATATTCAGAAAGCCAGGGAATTCTATGGCACAACGCTGGAGCTCAAGATTGCCAGTGGCCCGGAAGGCACCCTCGTCGTGTCCCTTTCTGGCGGCGCCAAAGCTCTGATGTACCCGAAACCTAATCACCAGCCTGCCACTTTCACAGTCCTAAATTTTCCCGTAGACAGCGTAGAAGAAGCTGTGGGTGAACTCAGCCAACGCGGCGTGCGATTTGAAGTCTATAACGAGCCCAACCTGAAAACGGACTCGCGCGGGATTTCTCGCGGGAACGGGCCGACGATCGCGTGGTTCAAGGATCCAGCGGGGAATATCTTGTCGGTGCTCGAAGAGGCTTAGCGGATCGCTTGCCTCTTGACTAGCCGTGAAGGGCGCGACAACTCCGCTCCCCTCGGCTTTCGGTCCCTTGGTCCCTTCTTCGTCAATCCCCTCGCCTGCCCCGCCCCTCGCCAACTCCCTCATTCCAAACCGATTATATTTTTTCCCAAGTTTGCCGGTTATTTCTGCCGTTTCGCTAGACTTGGTTCTAGTTGGATAGTGTTCTCCTTCTAAGAGGGCTGGGCGGTTTCGAGGGGTGCTGGCGGGGATTCCGGCATCGCTCGGGCCGCCCATCCTTTTTTCTGAAGAAGCTTTTCTCTGTAAGACGCACCAAGAACACTGCAAAACCAGAAAAAGACGAGCCGTAACCACTGATTCCAGAGACTTTACGTATTAAGTCTTTTGAAATCAAAGACCTAGCGGAAATGATCGCAGGTACAAGTGACTGAAAACAAATCCCTTAACCCCAAAAAGGGGTGGGGGGCAGGGGTATATCCAGAAAGTAAACACCCCGCCAGCCACCGGCTACGGGCTACGATCCGACCGCACCAAGCTTTCTATTGGCATGCACTCTAATTCCTGCTTTTCACGTCTTACAGCGTCTTGCAGCTCGTCTTACACGTCCCACGCGCCCTTCAACGACCGTCAGACGCCCGTTCTTCGACACTTTCTGCCTCGCACCCTAAACTATGGAGTGGGATCGAAGTGAGGAAGCGAAGGGAGCGCAGGTGAAGGGTGCGGCTGTGAAGAACCGAAAAAAGAAAAGCGACGGCACAAGCGCGCAAAACGCGCGAAGCGGCCGGGCCGGCAGAGCAGGCCGAACGGGCCACGCAAGCCCGACGAGCAAGATTAGCCACGCAAGCCAGGCCAAAGCTGACCGCAAGCCGGCGGTGCCGGACCGAAAGCCGACGAGCAGGCGCGACAGGCGGAACGTTCTCTTTTCTACACCCGAAGCCCGAGAAATCAAGAACGAAATCTGCGCCGCAGGCCGCAAGCTCTGGCTTCGCCAGTATGTCGACGGCAACGGCGGCAACATCTCTTATCGCATAGGCCCAAACGCAGTCCTCTGCACGCCCTCGCTGGTGAGTAAATACGATCTGACTCCCCAGGACATTTGCCTCACCGATCTCGACGGCAATCAGATGGCCGGAAGCAAACCGCGCTCCAGCGAGCTGCTTCTGCATCTCGAGATCTACAAGGCCGTGCCCCAGGCGAAGGCTGTCGTGCATTGCCATCCGCCGCACGCCACTGCTTACGCGATTACCGGCTGCCTGCCGCCCAACCTGATCATTCCCGAGTTCGAGGTGATTGTGGGCAACGTGGCGGTGGCGCCCTATGAAACGCCGGGCACCAAGGCATTTGCCGAAACGGTTCTGCCCTACGTGAGGAATCACAACACTGTGCTGCTGGCCAATCACGGCATCGTGTGCTGGGCCGATACGGTGACGCGCGCCGAGTGGTGCGCCGAGGTGCTGGATACCTATTGCTGGACGCTGATGCTCGCTGCGCAGTTGGGCGCTCCCATCCTGCGCATCTCTGAAGAGCGCGGCGCCGATCTGCGCGCCTTGAGAAAGAAACTTGGCCTGCCGGAATTCCCGCCCGACATTCCGCCCGTGAGCGAGGCCCATGTTGAAGCACAAAGCCCGATCGCGCTACAGCCCACCCCGCGCAACGGCAGTCATGGCAACGCCAGTGCTTTCGGCGTGGAGCCCGAGGCGCTCATTAAAGCTGTTGCCGACGCGGTGATGGCGGCGATCGCCGAAAAATATACCCTTGTTCCGCGCAAATAAAGGCCCGCACCTTTTGGGTTGAGTCGCTGAACAACCGGTCTCATGAATGGCATTAGCTCAAAGTGAGCACGGATGGGACCCAACAACAAGGCGGGTCCCAGGATTCAGCCGAGTTTACAAAGCTCGCCCGTGAGATCGGTTCAAGGGAGTTGCGATGCGAATCGATGAGCACGACGTTCTTCTCGTCATCGACGTGCAGAATGATTTTTGCCCCGGTGGCGCGCTTGCCGTTCCTGGCGGCGACGAGGTGATCGCGCCCATCCATCGCGTCGCGCCGCGATTCGAGCACATCGTTCTTACGCAGGACTGGCACCCGCCGAATCATTTTTCCTTTGCCACGTCGCATCGCGGCGAGCAGCCTTACGATTCTGTTGAGCTCAATTACGGGACGCAAACTCTGTGGCCTGCGCACTGCGTTCAGGGAACGCACGGCGCGGAATTTCATCCGGCGCTCGAACTGACGCGGCCTGAGCTGATCCTGCGCAAAGGCTTCCGTCCGCAGATCGATTCCTACTCCGCATTTTTTGAAAACGACCGCACGACGCCGAC
>CAZANC010000320.1:0-3690 GCA_964486495.1 uncultured Occallatibacter sp. | reverse complement strand
AACGGGATTGTTTCCGCGAGCCAACTGCGGGCCATCGGCGAGATCACGCGTAAACAGGCGCGCAACCTGGCCGACATTACGGTGCGCCAAAACATCCAACTGCATTGGCTGACCATCGAGTCGTTGCCCGAGGTGGTTGAGGCGCTGGATGCCATCGGGCTTTCGCCCAAAGGCGCTTGCGGAGACGTGGTGCGCAACGTGACGGGCTGCCCGCTGGCCGGCGTGGCTGCCGACGAGCTGATCGATGCCTCGCCCATCGCGCGCGGAATCGCGCATGAATTGACGGCCAACAACGACTTCTTCAACCTGCCGCGCAAGTTCAAGATTTGCGCCACCGGCTGTCCCTCGTGGTGCAGCTATCCCGAGATCAACGACATTGCGCTGACGGCGGCGGTGCGCGACGGCGAAGTGGGCTTTTCGCTGCGCGTGGGTGGAGGACTTTCTAACGAACCGCACCTGGCTCTGAAACTCGATGCATTTGTGCGGCCGGATCAGGCGATCCGCGTAGCGCGCGGCGTGACGGAGATTTTCCGCGAACAGCAGGGGCTGCGCGAGAGCCGCGACAGGGCGCGACTGAAGTATTTGTTCATGCGCGAAGGCTGGACGGCAGAGCGCTTCCTTGACGAACTGCACGCGAAGATTGGATTCAAACTTGATCCGGCAGCGCAAGAGCAGGTCCCGGACGACGTTCTTCGCGACCATGCAGGCATTCATCCGCAGCGGCAGCCGGGACTGGCATACGTGGGCGCGTCGGTATTGCGCGGCCGTCTCTCCGGCGACCAACTCGTGGCGGCGGCGGATTTGGCGGAGCGGTTTGGAAGTGGCGCACTGCGCCTCACGGTCTCGCAGAACCTGGTGATCATCGATGTGCCCAAGGCGAAGACGGGCGAGCTGGCGCGGGAACTGGGCCAGATCGGACTGCACGTGGAAGGATCGATGTTCTGGCGAGGCGCCGTTGCCTGCACGGGAACGGAGTTCTGCAAGCTGGCTATTTCAGAGACCAAGGGCTTTACTCGGTGGCTTGTCGACGAGATGGAAGAGCGGCTGCCGCAGTTCGACCAGCAACTGAAGCTGCACGTGACCGGCTGCCCGAATAGCTGCGGCCAGCACTGGATCGCGGACATCGGACTGGAAGGCAAGAAGATCAAGTACGAAGGCAAGCAGACGGACGCTTTTTACTTCTGCCTGGGAGGAGGAGTGGGCCAGCACGCTGGAATTTCGCGGCCGGTGGGTTATCGTTGCCCTGCGCCGCTGGTGCCTGAGGCGATCGAGCGGCTGTTGCGCCAGTATCTGGCGGGGCGCACGACTGAAGAGAATCTGCGCGCATGGTTTGCGCGACACTCGAATGACGAACTGCGCGCGCATCTGGCCGGGGAAGTTCTGGAACCAGTGGAGCGCGATCTTCCGGCTGGGCCCGTGCCGCATGCGGTGGCGGAGTAAAAGCAGGGACCGAGGGAACAAGGGACCAAGGGAACGAGGGACCAAGGGAACGAGGGACCAAGTAAACAGGCGCTACGAACTGTGAACCAAAAACTGAGAACTGAGAACTACGAACTGCGAGCTGAGAACTAAACGATGAGTTTGTTACCGATATTCCTGAAGCTTGAAGGGCGGCGGTGCCTGCTGGTGGGTGCGGGGACTGTGGCGCTCGAAAAAATCGGGTCGCTGCTCAAAACGGGCCTGCGGCTGCGCGTAGTTGCGCCCGACGCGCGGGCGGAGGTGAGGGAACTCGCTGCCCAAGGGAAGCTCGAGTGGGTCGAGCGGGAGTTTGAGCCTGCCGACCTCGACGGCAACTTCATTGCGATCGCAGCGACCAACGTGTCGGAGGTGAATGCGGCGGTCTATCGCGAGGCTGTGGCGCGCGGGATTCCATCCAACAGCGTGGACGACATTCCCAACTGCGACTTTTTCTTTGGCTCGGTGGTGAGCCGTGGCGATTTGCAGATTGCGATTTCGACTGCCGGCGAGAGCCCGGCGGTGGCGCAGCGGCTGCGGCGGGAGATCGACGAGCAACTGCCGCAGGATTTGGGGCCGTGGCTTGCGAAGCTGGGTGAATTGCGGCGCGAGGTTCTGGCGGCGCATCCGCGCAGCGAAGAACGAAGGCTATTGCTGCACGAGCTGGCGCAGCGGCAGATTTGCGATTCGGCGTTGTGCGCGACGAAGCAGTTGGCGCAGACGGGCAGGGAAGCAGCGCATGCGGTTGCAGGCAGTGTTTATCTGGTTGGAGCCGGCCCGGGCGATCCGGAATTGCTGACGCTGAAGGCGGTGCGCCTGATTGAGAGCGCGGATGTGATTCTGCACGACGACCTGGTGCCGCAATCGATTCTCGATTTAGCACGGTCCGGCGATAAATCCGGCGCTGAATCCGGTGCCGAGGTCGTGAATGTGGGCAAACGATGCGGCGCGAAAAACATCACGCAAGAAGAAATCAACGCGTTGATGATCGAGCACGCGCAGGCACAGCGCAGCGTGGTGCGGCTGAAGAACGGCGACCCGTTGCTGTTTGGCCGCGCCTCCGAGGAGCTGGCTGCGCTGGCAGAAGCCGGCGTGCCGTTCGAAATTGTGCCGGGTGTCTCGGCCGCGTTTGCTGCGGCTGCTGCGATTGGCCGCTCGCTAACCGATCGCGATTGGGCCTCTCATGTGATTCTCACGACCGGGCATCATGCGCAGTCGCACAACCGCGAAGCGCTGCCTGCTGTTGAGGCGGGCACACGCGTGGTCTACATGCCGGGCCGGGATCTGGCGTTGCTCGCCGCTGAATGGCTGGCGGAAGGTCTGCCGGCCGATCTGCCGTGCGCTGTGGTTTCGCGCGCGGCGCAGCCGGACCAGCAAGTGGTGCAAACCACGCTTGGAGAGCTGGGCGAATCGGAGCCCGCTGCCGCGCCCAGTCTGCTCATCGCCGGATGGGCGGTGCGGGATCTTGCATCGGCCCGCGAGTTGCGCGAGGATGCCAGCGCGCTTGCAGACTAGCTTTTGTTTCCAATTAACGGGGACGCGCGTGCCGCGGAACTTGGGAGATTGAGCGCACCTTCAATTGTGCCGGGATGCCTGATACTAGATGAGTGTTCCGCCTTCGCCGAACCCCGAGAACTGAAATCGATGATCGGATTTTGTCTGCGTGGGGAAGTCCGCTCGCCAGCCCGCGGTTCCTGTCCTTTAAAAGCGGGGCTGTACCTCTGGACTCAGGTCCGTTTTCGCATGATCGAAGCAGGTCCAGCCTGGGCTTTGGAGAGGTTATATTTGCGGCGGCAAAACGCGGGTTCGCAAGCTGGGAAATGTTCGATCTGGGATGGGTGCGTGTCGTGAACGAGACAGCTCCCATTGAGAGTCGTCAGATCATCGCAGTTGAAGTTCGCACGCTCGGTCTTTGGTCAGTCAACCTCAGTCAGATTTGGGAGACTATCGATACAGAAACTGCATTCGGGTTCATTTACGCCACGACGAAGCAGCACGTTGAACAAGGCGAAGAGTCTTTCGTACTGCGACTCGATTCGGCGACCGGCGAGGTGAGTTATGAATTGGAAGCCGTATCACGTCCGCGACACATTCTGGCCAGGCTCGGGTTTCCGGTGGCGCGATTCTTTCAACATCGATTCGCCCGGGACTCGCATCGGCGGATGCGCGATGCTGTTAATCTGAATTCATGAAATTCGGCGTGGTGGTTTTTCCGGGGTCGAATTGCGATCACGA
>CAZANC010000319.1:0-3704 GCA_964486495.1 uncultured Occallatibacter sp. | reverse complement strand
GGGACATTAAATACCTCGGCACAGAGAAGATCGACGGCGTTGTGACGGACAAACTTGAGCTGGTTGCCAAAGATCCGGCAGTCCGCAAGAACATTCCCAAGGTCACCGCCTGGATGGATACGGCTCGGGCTGTCAGCCTCAAAGTGATCTTCGATGAAGGTGAGGGACAATCCTGGGTCGGCCACTACACCAATATCAAAATCAATCAGCCCTTGCCCCCGGGCGCCTTCAGCTTCGACAAATAAATCCGCTCGGCAACCCACGCTACCGCAATCCCGCCGCCCGCAAACAGCATGGGAAAACACTCCAGCGTGTAACGTGTCTCCGGCGCTTCCACGGTCAGCAGCAACACACTGCGCAGCAGCATATAAGCCATTAGCGCGCCCCAGAAGCGTGGTCGCAAACACAGGCCGGCAATTCCCAGGATCAGATAAAGCGCATTCAACCCCGCGTAGCCCCAACTGAACTCCGTTTCCGCATGATGGTGCGCGTAGACCCACCAATCCAGGTCGATGGGCAGGTTCTCCACGCGCGGGCGCAGCCACATGTCGGCCACGCGGCCCAGCGGCAACCATACATAAGAGCGCGCCGGATCCGCGGCGATTCGCTCTTCGGCCAGCCGCTCAAAGCGTGCGTCGATCTCTGGCGTTAGGTCCATGCCGTGGTTGTTGTAGTCACCGGCAACCGCGGCCGTTTCATCATATTGAGCAGGCGAGTCGAATGCCCGGCTGGGCAGCTCGCTTACGTTCAGCTTGTCTCCAGGCACATTCCAGTAAATCTCGTATGTCGAAATGAAGTCGAGGCACCAGCTCTTCACCCAGCGCTCCCACCCTGGGTTGGAGCTCTCGCCAGGATCGGTGGCCAGGCGCGGCGCCAGCGGCTCAAAAACATGAAAGACGCTCCAGTTGCGCTCCGTCCAAACAGCAAACGGGGCCAGCGCCAGCAAAGCGCAGACCGCTGCCATGCGGGTCACTTTGCGCGCCGAAATTCCAGTCTCCCTCAGCCTTACTCCAAAACCAGAAAAAAACGGAACGCTGGCCCGGCCCCGATCCCGTCCGAGACCAAAAAAAAGTGCCGGCGCGAACACAATTGCCGCCAGCGCTCCGTCCGGCCGCAACAGCGTGGCGCAAGTCACTGCCGTGGTAAACCAGAGCGCATTCGGCCAGTTCGGCTCGTCTTTGAATCGCGCCATCGCCCACATGGCGAGCGCCAGCACAAACAGCGTCGGCGTCTCGGTCAGCGGTTCTGCTGTGTAGCATGCGGTAAACGGGCACAGTGCCGCCAGCCACAGCGTCGCCAGTGCGGCACCGCGGCTTACCGATGCCGGCGCGATGCGCCGCACGAATCCGGCCATCAGCAGGCAGCCCAGCATGTCCAGACCAATCTGCACGCACGCCGCGGAATAGTAGTTCTCCATCCCGAAGAGCCGAAATACGCCGGCCAGAAAGATCGGATAGCCGGGCAGCCGGATCAGCGTGGGATACATCTCCCCGCTCGGCAGGGTCAGGTCAAATCGCCCGTGCAGCAGCAGGTTCTTCGCCAGCCCCCCGTAGATCAGCGAGTCCCCGTTGACTTCGAAAAGGCTCCGGAGCAGCCACAATCGCAGAGCCAGGCCAGCAGCGAGCGCCAGCGCAACTGGCCACACGGCATGCGCTCCACCCGCGCGCTCGGCCAAATGCACCCGCGCCGTCAATTGACTCTCTTGGCCAGCTTCCATACGATTTTTAATGTACAGCGTTCAGCACGTCCAGGAATCCCGCGCCCTTGTCTGTTTAACGCCAAGGCCGTCGCATTCGTGGGATGCGACCACCTTTTTTGCGCTGGCTTTGCGGAGCTGTGACAGCACAAGATGCCCGACCACCAAATCTTCTTCGACCCGGAACGCAAGCGCTGGAAGCGCCTGCGCCGCATCCTCGATGCGACCGCGGTGCTCTCGACCCTCGTCGTCGCCGGCTTCATCTTCAACGTGATCCGCAACCAGCAACTGCCCGAATTGCTGCTTCCCAATCCGAAACATAACTATCGAGCCTTGCCTGAGCCTTCCATCCTGGAGCGCAACGGCAAGAACCAGCGTCCGGCACGCCGCAAGACCGAACGCAAACCTTCCGACATTCCGCTCAACACCGGTGAAGGATTGCGCGCCGCCTATTACGTACAGGACGACCCGGCCAGCTACTCCTCGCTCAAAGAGCACATTCAACAGATCGACATGTTGTTCCCGATGTGGCTGCATGTGGATTCGCCCAACGGCACGTTGATGATGATGAGCGGCGACAATTTGAGCGAGTATCCGGTGATCCAAGGGGCCGCGGTGCACGATCCCGACGATCTTAACAAAGTCAAGCATGTGATTCAGGCGGCGAAGGAAGATACCGAAATCTTTCCAGCCATCAACAACTTCAACCCCCATACCCAGGTGTGGGATACCGGCGTCGGAGACGTGCTCGCAGATCCCGGCAAGAGCGCCTCTCTGCTCCAGCAGATGATGCGCTTCCTCGCAACATACCCGGTCTATCGCGGCATTTCGTTCGACGTCGAGAGCATTCCCGACGCGGACGATCCGGCCTATCTGAGGTTCATTCAAGCGCTTTATGCCGAAATGCATCCGCGCAATCTTCGTCTTTACGTCAATGTTGGGGTAGCCGCCAGCGACAACGACCTGAAGGTCATTGCCGCCAACTCTGACGGCATTATCCTGATGAACTACGACGAGCACCAGGATACAAGCGATCCGGGCCCAATCGCCAGCCAGCAGTGGTTCATCGGCAATCTCGTTCGTGTACTCAAAATCGTGCCCAAGGAGAAGCTCATCTGCGCCATCGGAAACTACGGCTACGATTGGGCGCTTTCGATTCCCAATGCAAAGGATCGCCGCCATCCCAAGCCGCAGGTTCTCGATACCGACGATCTGAACGTCACCGACGCCTGGGAGCGCGCCTCCGACGCCGACGCCGATCTCGATCTCGACTACGACACACTCAATCCTCACTTCGAGTACATCGACGAGGACAACAATCAACGCCACGTAGTGTGGTTTCTTGACGCCGTCACCATTCTGAATGAGCTCCGGGGTGCACGCCAGTTGGGCCTGCAGACCTTTGCCCTTTGGCGCCTTGGCAGAGAAGATCCGTCAATGTGGAGCGTCTGGGACCACCCCAGTGATCCAGCGGCGCTGCAAGCTCTGGGCACGGTCCAGCCCGGCCACGATGTGGACCTCGAGGGCGATGGAGACATCCTGCGTGTCACCGGGTTGCCGCAACCCGGCAAGCGCACCGTCGAGGTAGACACCGACGAGCCGGACCCGCGCAAGAAGCTCATCGACGACGAGCATATGGATGTGTATCCGCGTCCCTACACCGTCGAGCAGTACGGCTACCATCCCAATGAAATTGCGCTCTCCTTCGACGACGGTCCCGATCCCAAGTGGACGCCGAAGATCCTCGACGTCCTGAAGAAGAAGAATGCCACGGGCACCTTCATGCTCATCGGCGCTGAGGCATCGGACAACATCGGCCTGATGCAGCGCATCGTTCGCGAAGGCAATGAGATCGGAAACCACACCTGGACCCACCCTGACATCAGCGAAATCTCGGCGCGCCAGCTCGATCTCGAAGTCAACCTCACCGAGCGCCTCTTCGAGAGCAAGCTCGGTGTGCAGCCGCTCTACTTCCGTCCGCCCTACGACATCGACGAGGAGCCCGAGA
>CAZANC010000318.1:0-3767 GCA_964486495.1 uncultured Occallatibacter sp. | reverse complement strand
AGGAGACCTCCGTCTCCTCTTGACTTTTACTTATCATGGATGTCCCCAGGTTCCCCGGCTCAAGCTCAAACGCCACCAGCGGCTCCGGTCTCTGGGCAAGCAAAATGGAAATTCCGATTGGAATCAAATTGACTGCTACAGAGCACCGTGCTAGACTCCGCTTGGTTATCAACCTCCCCATTAAGGCATTTTTCTAAATTCCAGTTACTTGGCGTCATGAGTCGTATGGTCTGCGCAAGAGGGCAAGACTTGGACGAAAGCTGCAAAAAGCTATCACACGTCTCGCCCTATAAAGCATCCCATCAGTGATTGATTGGCTCATTGGTGTTTCACGGACGTTCGGCCCACTGAGTCCTTGACCACGGAGCAGGACGCCTCTCATGTGTCCTGCTCGCTGCTATCTCTTCGCAGGCTGCATGAATGGGAGCTTCCGATGACGAACTCTCCGCGCCACCACTACTTCTGCCGTAAAATATTCAATGCGCTGGTAATCGTCCTGGCTGTATTCTTCTCGGCCTTCCTGGCAAATGCGCAGCAGCCTGAGGTGAGGCCTCGAAATCCGCCGGCACTACCCAGCGACGCCTCGTCCAGCCGTCCGGTTCCGCCCGAAAGTGTGCCAGCTGCTCCATTCGGCGCAGAGACCGCCGGCCCGACTTTGGGTTCATCGGTGTGGGCGCCGATCGGCCCGGCGTCACTGCAGTCGGGCGGCGGCCTTGACAGCGGTCGTATCACCGGTGTCGCCGTGGACCCGACAAATTCAAACAATATCTACATTGCGGCGGCCGGCGGCGGCGTGTGGAACACCACCAATGGCGGCACGACGTGGACCGCTTTGACAGATGGTCAGACAACGCTGTCGATGGGATCCATCGCTATTGCCCCCACCGACCACCTGAAAATCTATGCGGGAACCGGCGAGGCCAATAACTCCTTAGACAGCAATCACGGAAACGGCATCCTGGTCTCCAACAATGGCGGTTCGACCTGGACTCTCGAAACTGCGGGCGGCGCCTTTGCTGGGGTTGAAGTTGGCCAAATTGCTATCGACCCGACCAACGAAAATACCGCGTATGCCGCCGTAGGGGGTTACGGCGAAAACGCGAGCTATTTCACGAATGCAGGTATCTGGAAGACGACAAACGGCGGCACAACCTGGACGAACCTCACATCCGGAGTAGAGCCGTACTCTACCGACTTTGCCTGGACAGCTGTAGTTGTGGACCCGAATACCCCCTCGATCATTTATGCAGCGGCCGGCGACATCGAATACAGCACGTATAGTGGATACACAACGAACGGTGTTTACCGCTCGACGAACAGCGGCACTACATGGGCTCTGCTCTCCAACGCTCCGAACGGTTCGAGCAACTCGGCCACTGGCCGAATCGCTCTCGCGGTTTCGCCAGCGGCCAAGTCGTCCGGTCTCCACGTTCTTTATGCGGCGGTCGAGTCGTTGAGCACCAGCGGCTTACTTTACTTTGTGCGTTCAGATAACGCCGACGCGGCGACGCCTACCTTTACCGATTTGACCTCCGGCACACCGAACTTCATGGGATCCCAGGGCTGGTACGACATCGGCCTCAATGTGGACGCGAATGGAGTGGTTTACGCCGACGGCGTGAGCTACGGCTCCGACATCCTTCGCTCTACCAATCTTGGCGTAACCTGGAATGACATTACCGTTATCAGCGGCGTCGAGCCCCATACGGACCACCACGCAATCGTCTTCGACTCGAGCAATCGCATGCTTGATGGGAACGACGGCGGCATTTGGCGTTACGACTCAACAGTGCCAAGCTGGACCGATCTCAACGGCAATCTGAACACCATTCAGCTCGAGGGAATTGGTCTGCACCCCACGTCGGAAACAACAGTTGTGGGCGGCAGCCAGGACAACGGCACCGAGTTGTACAGCAACAATACGGTCTGGTCGCAGGTAGATGGCGGCGACGGCGGGTTTGCGCAGTTCAGCCAGACCAATCCCTCATACTGTTACGCGGTTCACACCGTCGACAGCTTTGGGTCCGCAGGTTTCTTCCGAGTGTCCAGCAGCAGCTGCGCCTCGGGGACATTTGTTCCTGAAACCACCGGTTTTGTCAACGCAAACTCTGACTTCTATCCCCCGTTCGTCGTGGACCCCACAAACGGGAGTCACCTGCTGATCGGTCTTGACCGCGTGTATGAGACCACCAACGCGGGCGCATTGTGGACCCCGATCAGCACTCCCGGATCGAATGGGTTCGATAACGTCGTGAGCAGTCAAACTTACAATGTCGATACTGTCGCGCTGGCTGCTGCAAACGAATCCTACCCCGCGACGATTTACGCCGCCACAGGTGGAGGAAGCACCTATGGATCCAGTCTGATTTTTGTCAGCACGAATGACGGGGGCTCGTGGACGGAGCACAATCTGCCCATATGCACATCGGGCGGACATTACTCCGCAGGGTGCAAAGTCAACCAGATCGTAGCCGATCCCAACGATCCCACCAATCAGACCGCAGTCGCCGTGACAAGCAATTTCACTGGGACGAGCGGCGGGCACGTTTACGGGACGACGAACGCCGGCGCGACATGGACCGATATCAGTAGCGGCCTTCCCGATCTGCCCACCTGGTCAGCTCAGATCGATACCGACCCAAATCAAACGATCTATGTCTCCAACGACACCGGAGTCTACTCATCGACTATCCCTTACACAACCTGGAGCGCTTATGGCACAGGACTGCCGAATGCCCAAGGATACGACCTGGAATTAAATCGTAGCTTCCACGTTCTCGCCGTGGCAACGCACGGACGCGGGGCATGGGAGATTCTCACGCCAAGTACTTATTCTCCCGCCCTGATGACGTCGCCAGCGCCCGGCAGCACGTTGACCTCGGCATCAACCACCTTCACCTGGAGCGCAGGCTCCGGCGGCACGATCACCTACTACCTGTGGGTAGGCACGACCCCCGACGGGTATGACCTGGAAAACATCGGCCCTTTTTCCGGCACCAGCACAACCGTCAATTTGCCCACCAACGGAGCCACGATCTATGTGCGGCTCTGGACAGTTGTTAACGGCACGACCGAACTCTCGAACAACTACGCCTATACCGAGTTCACGCGAGTTGCATCCGTGATCGCCAGCCCCACTCCCGGCAACACGTTGACCTCGGCTTCAACCACCTTCACCTGGAACGCGGGCCCTGCTGGAACGACGTACGGCCTCAACGTTGGCACATCGCTCGGCGGCTCTAATCTGGTCAACATCGGCCCCCTGTCCGGTACCAGTGCGACAGTAACTCTGCCCACCAATGGAACCACAATCTATGTGCGGCTCTGGACAATCTTCAACGGCTCGACCTACCTCTACAACGACTACACCTACACCGAGTTCACGCAATCTGCATCCGTGATCGCCAGTCCTTCTCCGGGCAGCACATTGACCTCGGCAGCGACCACCTTCACCTGGAACGCGGGCCCTGCTGGAACGACGGGCTACGGCCTCAACGTTGGCACATCGCTCGGCGGCGCCAATCTGGTCAACATCGGTCCTCTGTCCGGCACCAGCGTGACCGTGAGTCTGCCCACCAACGGAACCCTGATCTATGTGCGGCTCTGGACAATCCTCAACGGCACGACCTACCTCTACAACGACTACACCTACACCGAGTTCACGCGAGTTGCATCCATAATCTCCAGCCCCACTCCGGGCAGCACGTTGACCTCGGCTTCAACCACCTTCACCTGGAACGCAGGCCCTGCTGGAACGACGTACGGCC
>CAZANC010000317.1:0-3776 GCA_964486495.1 uncultured Occallatibacter sp. | reverse complement strand
CTCCGCCGCCCAAACAACCCCGACCACTCCGCCTTAAGTCCTTCCTTTTCTGATCCCTGATCCCTGATCTCTGATCTCTGTCAAGTTTGCTGATCATTTCCCCCTTTCGGCGCACAATGGTTCCATGGTCAAGGCAGGGACCGGGGTTCAGGGAAAGGGGACCAGAAAGGCGGGACCGACGGAATGAAGGACCAGGAGACTAAGGGAGCGAGGGAGCAAATGAACGACGGAGCGATGAAAGCCGCCTCAGCACGACAAGCTGGAAACTTGAAAATGAAAGCTGAAAGCTGCTTTCACGGTGAAAGGAAAGCCCGTTCACTGTCCAATGGATTCCGGGCCTTTCTAACCACGAACCACTACCCACTAACCACTGCCTTTGACCCACCCCCCCATGCCTTCGGCACCCACCCCCCCATCAATTCAGACCCCACCCCATGCCGTTTTGTGAAACTGTGAAACTGTGAAACTGTGGAGCCTTTATAATCAACAGCTTGCGTCCACAGTTTCACAGTTTCACAGTCTCACAGTTTTCAAATTTCGCAGTTTCGCAGTTTTGCAGTTTTGGTTTCTTCAGATTTGTCTTGAGATTGTCCGCCGCGACGCCCGAACGCGGCGCGGCGCGCCTCACCATTTCAAAAGCTTCTCCCAGCTCCACAATTCCGACGTCACCTTTCCCGGCAGCGGAAATCCGAGTTGGTGCGCCAGCATGCACACCTGTCCGCGATGGTGCGCTTCATGAGAAATCATGTAGCACAGCATCTCCGGTCCGGCCGGCCAAGGGCGCGACCATCCGTCCCTGCGAAACTCTCTCACGCGGCCTCCTTCGCTACCAAGCGTTTCGGCTAGCATCGCCCCGCACTGCTCGGCGCTCTTGGCCAATTCCGCACGAGCCTGGCGCGGCGTGCAGCGCGCGCGGCTGAGTTGTGGCGGAACTCTCAGGTGCGGCGCTGTGAGCCTGATCCACTTCGTGCGCACATTGTGCATGTGAGTAAAGATGGCCGCAATGCTGCGGACCTTGCCGGGCGGCTTGGCCCTCCACACGGCAGAAGAAAGATTCTCGATGAGAATTTGGTTCAGGCGATCGTTGGCGGCAAAGATCCGGACAGCAGTCCGAGCGAATTCCGTGTGGACCTTACTTTCTCGCGCAGTCACGGCCTCGTTCTCCTTGAACTCAGGTTCTCGCAAGACGCACGGGTAATCCGATCCAGCTTTACGGCGCGACGGCTCATCTGCGCGCGGCCAGAAGTTTATTGCGTCGGCGGCGGCGTTGCCGGTGCAGGGGGTGGTGCGCCAGTATCCGTCTGCTTCGTGAACTCGAAACTGCACGGCCGCCCCAGAATGCCCGCGCCTTCTTCGCGCTTGCCCGTGCCGGACGTGTCGGTGAATGTCGCGTCGATGTAGTAGTCGTACTTGTTGCCCTTAAGTTCGGTTACGAGGCCTGCTTTCCCGGCCGTCACCTTGCCCTTGGCATGCAGCTTCCCCGTGCCGTCGGCCCCGATCGTTCCGTCGATCACCAGGTAGCCCGGCCCTCCCTCTTCGCCGTGCTGGCCGTGGAAGGTGCCGTTGGCAATCGTGCTGACGAACGTCCACGTGTAGGCAGGCATGTGGGTGCTCGCCTCGCACGACATGTTTGTGGTCCATGTGCCGTCGAAATGGCCTCCTCCGGCCTGCGCCAACAACAGCATGGGTGCGCAGACCGCGACAAGAGACAAGGATTTCCTGATCATCATGGATGACCTCCAGTGAAAGCATGATAAGGCGACCGGAGGAGTGTCAAGCAAGGACTTTCTTGTGAAATCTGAGATTCTTCACCCAAGAATTATGGATATTGCCACGCTTTTCTACCTGGCCTCTTACTTTCCCAGAATCTGCTCGTAGAAGCGGACATATTGCGGAACCACGAGCGTTGCGCAGAAGCGCTTTTGCGCGGTTTGGCGGGCAGCCTCACGCATAGCGTCGAGTCGGGACGGATCTTTCAGAAGGCTCAAGGCGCCGGCCGCCATAGCTTCAACATCGCCCACCGGGAACAGCAGCCCGGTGATGCCTTCGTCAATCAGCTCGGGTACCCCGCCGACCCGCGTCGCAATCGATGGCACCTTGCATGCCATAGCTTCGAGCGCGGCAAGGCCGAAGGATTCAAGTTCGCTCGGCATCAGGAGGAGATCGGCAAGCGCAAGCAATTCGCTCACGCGCTCCTGCTTGCCAAGAAAATGAATGCGCGATTGAATGCCAAGGTCGTGAGCAAGCCACTCGGCGGAAGAGCGGTCGGGGCCATCGCCGATGAGGATGAGTTTCGCGGGGTGCTCGCGCGCGACCAGCGCAAAAATCTTCACAACATCCGTGACGCGTTTCACCGGCCTGAAATTGGAAAGGTGAACCAGCAGCCACTCGTCGGGCGCTGCGTAGTGCGCGCGGCAGCGTGCGCGCTTAGCGTCGTCTTTAATGGGAGTGTAGACGTCGCAATTGACGAAGTTCGTAATGGTCTCGATGGGCCGGGTGATGTTGAAGTCGGCGATGGTTTTGTCGCGGAGATAATTCGAAATGCTGGTAACGCCATCGCTTTCCTCGATGGCGTGACGCGTAATAGGCAGATAGCTGCGATCGAGGCCGACTAGAGTAATGTCGGTGCCGTGCAAGGTGGTGACGAATGGCAGCCGGCGGCCACGCTTTGCCAGCATCTGGCGGGCGAGGAGCGCAGACACGGAGTGGGGAATGGCGTAGTGCACGTGGAGCAAGTCGAGGGAGTAATACTCAGCCACCTCTGCCATCCGCGAGGCGAGCGCAAGATCGTACGGAGGGAACTCGAAGAGCGGGTAGCTGGAGACGGGAACCTCGTGGTAGAAGATGCCGTCGTCGCGCCCATTGAGACGGAAAGGCTGCGAATACGAGATGAAGTGGACCTCGTGGCCCAGAACGGAGAGTTCGATGCCCAGCTCGGTGGCGACGACGCCCGAGCCGCCATAAGTGGGATAACAGGTAATCCCGATGCGCATGAAGCCTTCTTGAGTTTCGATTTGCCGCCACGTCTTGGACGCGCGGGAGTCAATGGAGGATGCAGAGAGTCAGCAAGCGAGCACGCCGGCGAGTCCACGATAATTGCGCGCCGCCCGCTGGTCAAGACGAGTGCGGCTGTAGCTTGGCAAACGAAATAAGTTCAAGGTTCGGGAACTCCTTGAGAGCGATGAGGGCCGCGCGTTCGATGTCCCGCGAAGCCCGAAGGCGGGTGTGGACTCTGTCGAGGTCGGCGTCGTTGTAGCCGGGATGGGTGACGAGTTCCCATGTTCCGGCAGGCAGGCACTGAAGCAGGGAACGCAGCGTCGCAGCGTCGAGAATTCCAGTCCCGGCGACGGCGATGGTGCCGCTTGTCGTGACAAAGCCCTCACGGTCGAGGATGCGGCGGCAAACAGGCTCCAGCCATCTCAAGGCGCCCACCTGCGCCAGGCGCATCCACGGCGCGCGATGCGTGGCACGGCTGGACCATTGGGGTTCGAATGGATTGCGTATCGCGCGGATCCCACGTCCGCGCGCAGCGCGAAGGACGGCGCGCAATACTGAAGGAAGGACGTGCGTATGTTTGTGCGTGTCGACGTGAGTTAGCCGAACGCCTCGTTGCTTGAGGGAGTCGATTTGCGCACCGGCTTCCGCCTCGATTTCGGCAGCGCGGATGCGTCTCGTGAAAAGGCGTACCAGAAACGTGTTGAGCGAGGAAGGGAAGCATCCCGTGCGCGAATCGACGAGCGTGGGAATTTGATCTGGCGGAAGCACGGGCTCACCGT
>CAZANC010000316.1:0-3807 GCA_964486495.1 uncultured Occallatibacter sp. | reverse complement strand
CGAATCCCGTCAGCGTCTTCATGGGAACGGTCAGGGACATCACCGGCAGTTGCGGACTCAATTTGCCGATGAGCGCCACGGCGATCTCGACCAGCATGGTGCATGCCAGAACCGGCGCGGCCAGCTCGAGCGCGGCCAGAAAGATTCCTCCCGCGGCGCGCACGATCGCGAGAGCCGTCAAAGGAGCCAGCGCATAGGTCCCGAGCGGCACGACGCGAAAGCTGCGCACGACCGACGCGAGCAGAATCCGGTCAAGACCGGCGGTGATCAGGACCAGCGTGCCCAACAGCTGAAACAGGTCCCCGAGCAGCGGCGTTTGAATTGCCGACTCCGGGTCCAAAAGATTGACAAGTGAGAAGCTGAACTGCAAGCCCGCGATTTGGCCCGCAAAGATGAGCATCTCGCTCAGCAACGTGAGCGAGAGCCCGTAGACGAGCCCCACTGCGAGCTCGCCGATGATCGCCGAAAAGCTGAGCGTCGTCTGCGCGTTGGGCAACGTGGCCACCAGCGGCGCCACGAGCCATGCCACTGCGCCCACGAACACCGCCTTCGCGCGGATGGGCAGCGCGGTCGACGAGAAGAACGGAGCGAAGGCGACCATGCCGCTCAGCCGCATCAGGGCCAGCGTCATTGCGCTCAGAAAGTTCGACCACTCGCTCATTTGAGCCCTCAGCCTTCAGCTCTCAGCTTTCGGCCCCTCCAGTTGTTCCCTGCTCTCCACTGATTGCTCGCCGCCTCCGAAACTGAAAGCTGATAGCTGAAAGCTGTTCTTCTTCACCCCAGGTAGCGGTGAAAGTCGCCCAGCAGCAGCCGCGTATACGCCGCCATCCGCTCCAGAAACCACGGCATGCCAACGAGCAGAATCAGCGCAATCGCCGCCAGCCGCGGCACCGTGGTCAGCGACTGGTCCTGCAAGCTGGTCAAGGTCTGCACCAGACTCAACACAAAACTCAGCGCCGCCGCCGCAATCAAAAGAGGCGCAGCCAGCACGATGGCCTCCCGCATCAGCTGGCGCATCAGCTCAGCAACCAGATCGGGCGTCATCCGCGTCCTTTCAAAAACTCTTCAAGAGCGAGTTGGCCAGCAGATTCCATCCGTCCACCATCACGAACAGCAGAATCTTCAACGGCGTCGACACCACCACCGGCGGCAACTGAAACATGCCGATCGATGTCGTGATCGCGGCCGTCACCATGTCGATCAGCAGGAAGGGCAGAAACAGCACGGCACCGATGGCGAAGCCGGCCTTAAGCTCAGACAGAATGTAGGCCGGAGCCACCACGCGCATGGGCAGGTCGTCCGGCGCGTTGGGGCGCGAAATCTGTCCTGCCGCCGCGAACAGGGCCAGATCCTTCTCGCGCGCATAGCGCAACAAGAAATGTTTCACCGGCACGGTGCCGCGATCGATCGCTTCCATACCGGTGATCTCGCCGGCGCGATAGGGCTCCACGGCCTGCTGGTCGACTTGATTGAGCACCGGCGTCATCAGGAACCACGTCATCATCAGCGCCAGCCCCATCAGGGTCGGGTTCGAGGGCGCGGTCTGCGTGCCCAGCGCTTGGCGCAGGAAATGAAACACCACCAGGAGCCGCACCAGCGGCGTCATGCACATTAGGATCGCGGGCAACAGCGTGATCAGCGTGAGAACAAAGAGAATCGTCCACGGCGTCGAATCCGAGGGATGCAGCTTGGCGTTCAAATCGGGAAGCAACGGCACGCTGGCCGGAGCGGCAACGGCCAACGAATTTGCCCAGCCCAGCCACGCCGTCACCATGAGACCCTCGGTTGGCGCTCGGCGGCCCTGGTCGGCGAACGACGCCGGCCCGCTCGAAGTCCAGCTCCCGCGACCACTCCATGTTTCTCGTCCAGCGGATAAAACGCCGGACCGCCTTCAGCCGATGTCGCCACCAGAATCTTTCTCCCTTCGGCCTCGACCAGCGCCAGCGATTGCCGTGGAGCCAGCGCAATCCGCTCGAGAAGCGCAAGGCGCCGCTCGGCGCGCGGCCTCGGGCGAAGCTTCGCCATCAACCACCCAGCGAGTCCGCCAATTCTCTCCGTCATGTCGCCGGTGCTACTCATGAGTCTTTATTCCCCAGTCCCTGTTCCCTAATCCCTGGTCCCTGCTTTTCACGCCAGCCGCGTCACGCGCACCGCCAGCTTCGTGTCCAGAACCTCGAACTCGCTCCACGCCAGTTGCACGTCTCCCGCGGCCAGCGGCAGGTCGATCCCGTGGCTCCACTGCGACTCGATCAGCGCGCCCGGCGCCAACGCCAAAAGGTGGCGCACGCGAAACTCGCGCACCGGCACGGCCACGTCCAACTCCACCGGCAATCGCGCCACCAGCGGCCCGAAGCCTGGCTCGCTCTCGTCTTCTCCCGCTCCCTCTGGCTGCCGCGGCGACGGAACCAGCGCCTGGCCGGGTTCCGTTTGAGGTGCCCCCGGCACAACAGGCCCCCCCGGAGACGGCCTCGCCGGTCCCGAACCTGGAGGCGCTACCCCCGGACCCGGACGCACGCCAGCCGCAACTGGAGCAGATGAAGCCATCTCGTGGAATATCCTGCAGCGCCGGGACCAGAGGGGGGGTGGGGAGATTGGAATGGCTTAAGAAATGCGCCCAGACCCCGCGGCCACCTGCCTCCGCCGCTTCCATCCACTCACTTCGCTGCTACACTTGAATTTGGAACGAATTAGCGGCTTCTCATCTCGCCCGGAGCGGGACCGGTCGCCTTCCGAGGTCGAAAACCATGCCTGAATCAACTGAAAACAAGAGCTTCACCGGAACCAGCCTGCGCCTCAAGGTCGGTCTTGCCGAAATGCTCAAGGGCGGGGTCATCATGGACGTCATGTCCGTCGAGCAGGCGCGCATCGCCGAGGAATCCGGCGCCGTGTCCGTCATGGCGCTCGAGCGCGTCCCCGCCATGATCCGCGCCGAGGGTGGGGTAGCCCGCATGGCGCGCCCCAGCCTCATCAAGCAGATCATTCAGGCCGTCTCCATCCCCGTCATGGCCAAGGCCCGCATCGGCCACACCGCCGAAGCGCAAATCCTTCAGCAGCTCGGCGTCGACTACATCGACGAAAGCGAAGTGCTCACGCCCGCCGATGAGGCGCACCACATCGACAAGCACGCCTTTACCACACCCTTTGTGTGTGGTGCGCGAAACCTCGGAGAGGCCCTCCGCCGCATTGCCGAAGGCGCGGCCATGATCCGGACAAAAGGCGAGGCCGGCACCGGCGACGTCGTCCACGCCGTCCAGCACATGCGCCAGATCACCCGCGAAATGCGCACCCTTACCGTGCTTTCCGAGCAAGAGCTCTACGCCGCCGCAAAAGATCTGCAAGCTCCCTACGAGTTGGTCGCAATGGTCGCCCGTGCGGGCAAGCTTCCCGTGCCCAACTTCTCCGCCGGCGGTATCGCCACGCCGGCCGACGCTGCGCTCATGATGCAGCTCGGCGCCGAGGCTGTCTTCGTCGGCTCGGGTATCTTCATGAAGGAGCGCGCCACGCCGCTCGACGTCGAGAACTCACCCAAGGAGCGCGAAGAAGCCATGTCGCGCGCCAAGGCCATCGTCGTCGCGACCACACATTGGAACGACCCCAAGATTCTCGCCGAGGTCTCCGAGCAGGTCACAGGAACGATGAAGGGCCTCGCCGCCGCTTCAATAGAGGAGTCGCAGCTCCTCCAGACCCGCGGCTGGTAGGACTGGCCTTTTCCCGCCCCTCAGGCACCTCTTCCGATTTTCGGTGCGTCCAAGCAAAAGGTGAGGTAAATTCATCCTCACAGGGTTCCCCATGCCCCCCATCTTTACT
>CAZANC010000315.1:0-3866 GCA_964486495.1 uncultured Occallatibacter sp. | reverse complement strand
CCTGCGCAGCGGTAGGAGTGTGGGGTTCCCGCGTCGAAGTAGACGGCGTCGCCCGCGCTCAACTTGGCCTCCTGGTCTCCGTGCCGCAGGATCAATTCGCCCGCAAGCACATACAGGAATTCGAAGCCCGTGTGCATGTGCGATTTGGGCTCAACATTCTCGGCCAGGGGAACGAATTCCGCGAAGTAGGGGTCCATGTGCCGGTCGGGCACCATGTAGCCGAGGCTCTCAAACGAGTAGGTAGGCGGCTCCACTCCGGTTTGCGGCATGCGCACGCGGTCTTTCTTGCGGTGCACGCGGAAAATCGGCGATGGCACGGACTCAAAAAAATATGAAAGATCCTTGGAGAAGACCATTGCGATGCGCGCCAGGTTGCGCAGGGTGGGCACCACGCGGCCCGTTTCTAATTGCGAGAGAAAACTGGCCGAAAGCCCGGTGTGCTTCCCGAGATCCACCAGGCCCATCGACTTCTTGAGCCGCAAGCGCCGGATGCGCTCGCCCAGGTGCTTTTCGGTAATAAAGCGCTCGGCGGTGTCGGCATCCGCCAGTGGTTTGTGCATCTCCTTGCCACCGTTTGTCTCGACCCTATTTGTTTCGACCTGACCGGTCATTGCCGCTCCTCACCAAGGTAGGATGCACTTTGCGAGCTTTTGTTGTCTAATCAAAACCGATTCTGGTAGGACGAAACTGGCATGTGCGGTGTAGGGCGCTCGGAGTGCTGCGAAGGATCGGGTTTGCCCGGGAATACCCATGGGTACCCCCCTCCCGATTTTTGGGCTAAGAGGTTTGTATTCAAGCACTTGTACTTCTGACCGTTTCACGCAACTCATTGATTCTAAAGAGCTTAGTATCTCAACATCTTCTATCTAAAGGAGTTAGGAGCCAATCTTGGAAAGTCTTGCCCAAGAAATTTCCATAAGCCAATCGCCTGCCGCCAGCGGGCGAGCAGCAAAGTCAGTGCCCATGGAAGCGGCGCCGCCCTTTTGCAGGAGCTTTTTCTGACTTGAGTCAAGGATAGCGAATTTCGAAAATGAATCGGCAAACTTGGGGAGAAATATATTTCGAGCGGAATCAGAGACATGGGCGGGTGCGAAGGGATGCGGGCTCTTGACAGGTGGGCGGAGGGCGGCTGCGCGACGTGATGATCGAGTTGGACGGCCCGAAAGTGGATCGAAGACGGTTTCCCAAAACAAATCCACGTCGCCTGAACTCTCACAGAGTGAAGCTTCCGATAACGCCGTTTTAATGGAAACAGCAAGAGCCGATCCTGTCGGAGCTGGCTGCTTTCTTCGCCCTGATGTATGCTGGCGGCACGATTCTCAGCTCTGGCCTCATGCATTTTAGTGGAGATTACGTGATGCAGATTTATCGTGCGTCGATCGTGCTGTGCCTTTGCGCGATGCTTTGCCATGCGCAAGCGACAAAAACAGACCAGGAACTGCTGAGTCAGGCGCGCGACAAGTACGATGCCCTATTCAACAGGAACTTGCAGTCCTTCGACTGCGCTGTCGATTTCAGCTGGAAGCAGCACTTCACCGAGACGACGCGCGTAGGAGATGAAGGGACAGACGAGGAACTCGAAACGATCTTTCAGCCGATTCGGAACCGTGTTTTGGTGACGCAACAGAAGGTTGCCGTTTCTTCGGGAATGACCGACGACGCAATAGGCAAGCTGCCCCACGGCGGCATGGCCGAGTTCCTGCTGGAGCACGCGGTTGAGAAGAGCCTCTATACCTGGTTGCCCGCAAGTACGAACACCATGCTTCCGGATCTTGCTACGCAGGTCTCCTTCGAGCAATCCGCGACCGGCTACAAGCTCGACTTCAAGATGCAGACGTTTGATGTCGAGATGGTACTTGCCCCTGATATGCGTCTCAAGGGCGCTGCGGTGAAGGGATCTCCATCGGACGGCTTCGAGACGACATTTGGCTCTGGCCCGCAGGGGTTCCTTTTGACGTCATTAACCGTGGGCGAAGACGGGAACACCGCGCCGGGCCACCGCCTGATCTTCACCTACACCTATCAAGCCGTAGACGGTGTGGAGCTGCCCGAGCACGTCGTCATAAACAGAGAAAGTCACCATGAGGTGTGGCGATACCGGTTGAGCGACTGTAAGGTGAAGACCACCCAATGAGTCGATGATTGCGCTGCGATTCCGCTGCGCCGATTGCGCGTTGGCTGCGGGGTTATTCTGAAGAGTCCGGCCGTACCCAGCCGGTAAAGGAAGCCAAGATGCCCGAAGAATCCGCTCCCGCAACCGTCGAAGCCGAAAAATCCACTCCTCCCGTTGCCACCATCGCCGAGATTGGCCGCCATGAGGGGCAATCCGTCACCTTGCAAGGGTGGCTTTACAACTCGCGCGAGAGCGGCAAGCTGCTGTTTCCGATCTTTCGCGATGGAACCGGGGCAATCCAGGGAGTCGCTCATGTCAAGAGCGTGACACCGGAAGTATTTGAAAAACTGAAGGGCCTGACCCAGGAATCGAGCGTCATCGTCACGGGAAAGGTGCGTGCGGACAAGCGCGCGCCGGGCGGGTACGAGCTGGACGTGGAAGACGTGCACGTGGTGCAGCGCGTGCCCGAGTCGGACCCCTACCCAATCACGCTGAAGGAGCATGGCGTCGATTTTCTGCAGGAGCGGCGGCACTTGTGGGTGCGCAGCCCGCGGCAATCGGCGATCCTGCGCATTCGTGCGGAGATCATGCGCGCGGCGGCAGAGTACTTTGACTCCAATGGATTTATCAGGACCGATCCGCCGATTCTGACGCCGGCGGCGTGCGAGGGAACGTCGACGCTGTTTCCGGTGGACTATTTTGGCGATCCCGCGTACCTGACGCAGAGCGGCCAGCTCTACATCGAGTCGACAGCGCTGGCGCTGGGCAAGGTGTACAGCTTTGGGCCGACGTTCCGCGCGGAGAAGTCGAAGACGCGGCGGCACTTGACGGAGTTCTGGATGATCGAGCCCGAGGTTTCTTTCTTGGATTTGGACGGGCTCATGAGTCTCGCCGAAGAGTTCATCTCGCACATTGTGCAAAGCGTGGTGAAGAATCGCGCACCGGAGCTGCAGGTGATCGGGCGGGACGCGGCGAAACTGGAGGCGATCAAAGCTCCGTTTCCGCGGCTGCGCTACGACGAGGCGGCGGAGATGCTGAACCAGGCGTTCAAGGACGGGAAGCTGG
Organism: uncultured Occallatibacter sp.; assembly: GCA_964486495.1. Taxonomy (GTDB): domain Bacteria; phylum Acidobacteriota; class Terriglobia; order Terriglobales; family Acidobacteriaceae; genus Telmatobacter. The sequence goes on along the minus strand of CAZANC010000315.1, from coordinate 688 downwards.
AAGCGCCGTTCGAATATGGAAACGACTTTGGCTCGCCCGACGAGACGTGGCTGAGCTCGCAATACGACCGGCCAGTGATGGTGCATCGCTACCCGGCCGACGTGAAGGCGTTCTACATGGAGCCGGATGCGAACGATCCGCGATACGCCTTGTGCGTGGATGTGCTGGCGCCGGAGGGATACGGCGAGATTATCGGCGGGTCGCAGCGCGTGTCGAGCTACGAGCTGTTGAGCGCGCGCATTGACCAGCACAAGCTGCCGCGCGCGGCGTTTGAGTGGTATCTTGACCTGCGGCGCTATGGCAGTGTGCCGCACTCGGGGTTCGGCATGGGCATTGAGCGCCTTGTGGCTTGGGTGTGCGCGCTGGACCACGTGCGGGAGACGATTCCGTTTCCGCGGATGCTGAACCGAATGTACCCGTAGGGCAGTGATTAGTGGTTAGTGATTAGTGTCCGTTGCGGGAGCCGATAGCTCGTAGCTCCGTTCAAGTTCCCTCCGCTTCGGACCCGCGGGTGACGTCTTCGAGAGCAAGAATTCAGCTGATAAACAGCCGACCGCAGGGACTGGCGGCAGTGGAGATGCTCTGTGAATTTGGGTCTTGACAAACCATAACCATTTGGTTATGGTTTTATCTGTGATGTCCGCCAGTCCCAATTTCGTCTTCCGCGCCCTCGCCGACCCTACCCGCA
>CAZANC010000314.1:0-3893 GCA_964486495.1 uncultured Occallatibacter sp. | reverse complement strand
GGTGCGGGAAGGTAGCTTTCGTCGGGTTCGTAGCGATAGATGATGTACTCGCTTTGGACGATGAGCGCGCGGACCTGGCTGAGCAGGGCCTGGTAGCCGTCCTTGCCGAGCCCTTTTTCAGCGCCAATGGTGTCGTCGAGATCGGCCCAATTGCTGAAGCCGACGACAGAGACGAATTCCGGAGTGGGCTCGCCGAAGCGTTTCTCAGCGAAGTTGTAGAACTTGGCTCCGCTCTTTTGGACTGCAGGGAGGATTGCGTTTTTCTGCAGGTCGAGATAGTCGTGGACCTTATCCGGGCGCACCTGGGTAACGAGTACGCGAATCAATTTGGGCAGGTCGGGGCCGGTGTCGGGCAGGCTGAGATCGGGGTTAACAACTTCGATGTCGCGGCGCCAGCTGGAAGTACATTCGATGATGTGCAGACTGATTCGCGCAAGGTCGGCGGCCTGATCTTTCAACTTGGGATCTTTGTCGATGGTGGCGTCGAGGTCGGCCCACTTGGTGTAGAGCTGGACGCGCGCGAACTCATGGTCGCCGGTGAGCGAGACCCACATGGAGCTGTAGCGGTCAGAGCCGGCTTTGGCCAGGACGGCGTTGTACTCCTTGATCTCGGCCTGAAAATCAGCGGCGCGGTCGGGCTTGACGGTGTAGAAGGTGACACTGCGGATGTTGGCGTCCTGCGCGGACGCGGGGGTGACGAGCACTGCCGCGGCCAGCAGCATTGCGGCGAGGCAGGGCCAGAGAACTGATCTCTTGATTCGGCTCATGAAAAACCTCCGTGTTCGAAGCCGGGAAGCGTGGTCCCGGCATTTGAAGGTCCGGCATTGCAGCCGGGCGTGATTGAAGTGAAGGCCTTCGCGAGCAAGGGGAACGTGCGTGGTCTTCGAGCGAGGTGACGACGCCGCGCGGGGAAGTGCGGACTTGGCGAGTATACGCCGGAAGGCAGTGGTTAGTGATTAGTGACCGGCGCAGCTCAGCGCTGGAAGATGTCGATGGGCTGATTGAAGTCGGTGGCGCGGATGTTCCTGGCGAGGGCGGGGTACTGGCGCTGGAGCTTCAGGAACATCTCCCAGGCGACGCGGCGGTAACTGAAGTGGCCGGCGGGGCCGGAGCGGAGCTCGGAGATGTACTGGGCTTCGGCGAAGTCCATTTTGAACAGGGCGCGAATGCGCGTGGCGAGAGGGTAGAGGTAGGTGGCGGATTGCGCGGCCTCGGGGACGGGAACGGCGGCGATGACGCTTGCTGTGCGGTGAGCGGCGGCGATTGCATCACGATAGTCGCTGAGGACGCCGGCTTCGGCGAGAAGATCTGAACCGGCGGGCAAATCGCCGGCGCCGGGGGTTTCATAGCCATGCAGGGCGGTGAAGTCCTGGATGATCTGCGTGCAGCGGCGATGGCGATGGAAGTCGCGGAAACCGCCGATGTCCATGAGAATGTCAAAGCGAATGGCCGCGCCGGCGTGGAAGGCGCGGAGGGTTTCATCGTGCTTGCCACGGTGCTTCAGGCCCAGTTCGATAATTTCGTTGATGCGGGCGGCGGGCTGGCCGGAGAGGAAGTCGCGGAGCTGGCGGTAGGGGTGGTGGCAAGCGGAGTAGAGGAGGGTGGCGGCGAGCTCGACCTCGAGAGACTCCGTGCGCTCGACGAGATCGACGAGCGGAGCGGCGGCCGGAGGTACGTTCTTGAGGATCTCCGCGGCGGCGCGAGCGAGATCGACCCGGGTTTGGATGAGGTAATCGCTCGGTTGGGCGTATTTGACAAGTGTGGGCGCGGTGCGGACCTCGCGTGTAAAGAGGGCAGCGGCCTGGGCAGCGAGAGCGGGCGCGGCTTCGTCGTTGAGGACCTCGATCTTGTCGATGATGGATTGGGCGGCTCTGGCGTTCATGTTCCAGGCGGGGCCGGTGGCGGCTTCGCGGAGCTTTTCGCCGAGGAGGCGGATTTCAGCGGCGGGGTGGGAAAGCAGGCGCGAGACCTGGGATTCGAGAGTGCGGGCACTGACGATCTGGCCGAGCGAGGTGTTGGTGGCGAGAGGAAGCAGATAGCGGGCGACATCGAAGGCGCGGGCACGGAGGGTGCGGTCGTAGGCATCCTGCTTGAGGCCATCAGGGCGCGCGACGCGGCGGCGGAGGAGATCGACGACGGCGAGCGAGGTGCGCTTGTAGGCGGTCATGAGCGAGACGATCGTGCGGGCGTAGAGGTCCTGAGAGGCGGAGTCGCCTGCGAAGTCGGGGTAGTAGAAGCCGGACTCAAGGAAGTTTTGATAGCGTGTAGACCGCTCCTGCCCATCCCAGCGGGTCTCGTCGACGAGGACGATAGCGGCGAGGAGCGAAAGGCGCTCGACAGCGAAGGCGATGTGGGCGAGATCGGCGATGGAGCGGTGGCCGTATTGGAAATAAAAGGTGTTGAGGAACTGTTCGGCGCGCTGGGCGCTGATTTCGGCCAGTGAATCGCGCATGGAGAGGGAGGAGCGGGAGTACTTGGCCATGGCGAAGGCGAGGATCTCGGGGTCGGCGCCATGGACGGCGATGACTTCGGTTTCATTACGCGCGGAGGGGGGCAGCGAAGATTCACTGGACATGAGGATGGTCTCGCGGACAGAATACGTCATAAGGGAGCACCCGCGCGCAGCGGCGGACTGGGAGCCCTGGAGCACGGGAGCAGCCATGCGGGAGTATTTAGTGCGGACATCGCACAGACCGCGGCCGTTGCCAGCAGGACGCTGGGCGATGACCCAGCGCTGGAACGATCTGCTGTTTGCGCATTGGCCGATTGCGACCGAAAAGATGCAGGCGCTGCTCCCGGATTGGCTGGAAGCCGACACAATCCAGGGTTCGGCGTGGCTGGGAGCGGTGCCATTCTGGCTGGACCGCATCAAAATCCGCGGCGTGCCGGCGATACCGGGGCTGCGCAGCTTTCCTGACTTGAATTTGCGGACATACGTGCGGGACCGCGACACGGGGACGCCCGGTTTCTACTGCTTCAGCGTGGATTCAAGCAACCTGCTGGCGGTGGCGGTGGCGCACATGATGTACCACCTGCCGTACCGGCTGGCGGAGATGCACCTGGAGCCGCGCTCGGAGCGGGAGTTCGCGTTCTATAGCCGGCGGCGATTCTCGCCCAAGCCGGTGATCTTCAATGTGCGGTACCGCGGAATGGGGCCGACGCGGCAGACGGCGGAGATTGGGTTGGGCTCATTCGAGTATTTCTTTACGGAGCGGCCGTGCGTCTACAGCACGAACCGTGCGGGAGAACCGATCAAGGCAAATCTGCACCACGTTTCGTGGCCGCTGGAACAAGCAGAGGCGGAGATTGAGCGCAACGACCTGGCAGCGGCGGTGGGCCTGGAGCTGCCGGACAGGGAGCCGGTGCTGCACTACTCGCGGCGGCTGGCCTTGTACGTGTGGCCTGCGGAGCTGGTGCGTTCGGCGCTGGCGGCGCAACCGGTGACGGTGGCGGCGACGCCGACGTAGAGGCAAGTTTCAGGTTTCAGGTTTCAGGGTTCAGCCTTCAGCCATCAGCCATCCGCTTTTTCGTGGTGGGTGGGCGATGGTGCGGCTTTCGGATGAGTGCTCCGGCCTACAGCTTTTTCTGGGTTGCTGTAGACCGGAAGCCTCTGGTGGGAACAGAACCCCTTGCATCGTTCCTTCCGCCTCAGAAAGTCAGTTTGAGGGCCAGTTGAATGAGGCGCGGATTGTTGACCGTGGAGTTCACGGCGCCGAATCCCGGCGAGTTGATGTCGTTAACCGGCGCACCAAACTGCGGATGGTTGAAGAGGTTAAAGAATTCGGCGCGGAAGTTGAGCCCCATTTCATTCCGCGGCAATGCGAAGTCCTTGATTAACGAGCAGTCGGAGTTGACGAAATCGGGTCCGACAACAGGAACACGCGCGGCATTGC
>CAZANC010000313.1:0-3903 GCA_964486495.1 uncultured Occallatibacter sp. | reverse complement strand
CCGAGGGCTCTGTGATTGGCAGTCCCGCGCCGATCGCCGCCACCATCGCCTGCTCCACCAGATACACTTCGCTCGCCTTGGCGCGATAGGCGGAGTCCTCCACGGCTCGCTTTTCCACCTGCGTAATCTCGGAGGGCACGCCGATCACGATGCGCGGATGCACCAGCATCTTCCGGTTGTGCGCCTTCTGGATAAAGTAGTTGAGCATCTTCTCAGTGACTTTGAAGTCGGCGATCACGCCGTCCTTCATGGGCTTGATGGCCACGATGTTGCCGGGCGTCCGCCCCAGCATCTCCTTGGCCTCCTTGCCCACCGCCTCCACTTCGCCAGTCGTCTTGTTAATGGCTACAATCGACGGCTCATTGACGACGATGCCCTTGCCGGCCGCGTACACCAGAGTATTGGCGGTACCTAAATCGATGGCCAGGTCGCTGGAAAACATGCTGAACAGCGACCGGAAACCATGGGACCGCGAGGAACGGGATCGATATCCATTCGATGACATGAAAAAATTGAGTCAACCTCAAGCTCTATTGTACGGCCACTTGCCCTTGGCCGTTGCGATTGGCGCATAACACGAAGGAGGCACCGTGCGTCATGCGTGCCGCCTTAGTAAACGGCAATCCGCCAAAGCTTCCCAGTCTTTGCCCCTGCTGGCCGGAACCGGCTCTTTGGGCGTACGCTGTTGGGCGGATTCAGTTACGGTCGAGATAAGGTCCGGCGCAGTTAGGCCCCTATCCCGACCCGCGATTCACGAACCACGATTCACGCCACACGAGGTCTTCATGTCCTATCCCATCTACCACAACCTGATCGGCGGCCAGTGGCTCCCGGCCGCGAGCGGCAAAACCATCCTCAACCTCAACCCCGCTGACCACTCCGACGTTATCGGCGCGTTCCCCTCCTCGCATGCCGAGGACGTCGCCCAGGCTGTAGCCGCCGCAAAGAACGCCTTCGCCACCTGGCGGCTCGTCCCCGCACCCAAGCGAGCCGAGATCCTTCTCCGCGCCGGCAATGTCCTCGTCCAAAACAAGGAAAAATACGCGCGAGACATGACCCGCGAAATGGGTAAAGTCCTGGCTGAAACGCGCGGCGACGTGCAGGAAGCCATCGACGAAGCCTTTTACGTGGCTGGCGAGGGCCGGCGGCTCTTCGGCGTCACAACCCCCTCCGAGCTCCAGAACAAGTTCGCCATGTCTGTCCGCATGCCCCTCGGCGTCGTCGGCCTCATCACGCCTTGGAACTTTCCCATGGCCATCCCCAGTTGGAAGCTCTTTCCCGCTCTCGTCGCCGGCAATACCTGCGTTATCAAGCCGGCGACCGACACACCGCTCTCTACCTACAATCTCGTCCAGGCGCTCGTCGACGCCGGCCTGCCGCCAGGTGTGGTCAATATTGTCAGCGGGACCGGTTCCACCGCCGGCGCGGCACTCGTCGAGCATCCCGATGTGCGCGCCATCAGCTTCACCGGCTCCAGCGCCGTCGGTTCGCTCGTCGCCCAGCGCGCGGCAGCCGCCTTCAAGCAGGTCTCGCTCGAAATGGGCGGCAAAAACGCGCAGATCGTCCTCGATGACGCCAACCTCGACCTCGCCCTCGACGGCGCGCTCTGGGGAGCATTCGGCACCACCGGCCAGCGCTGCACGGCCACCAGCCGCATCCTGCTCCAGAAGGGAATCGCCGCCGAATTCACCGCCAGATTCGTCGCCCGCGCCAAAAAGCTCAAAATCGGCAACGGCCTCGACGAATCGGTCGAAGTCGGCCCGCAGGTGAATGCCAACCAGATTGAGACTTCGGCCCGCTATGTGGAGCTGGCAGTGAAGGAGGGCGCACAACTCCTTTGCGGCGGCCACGCGCTCACTGAGGGCCCCTACGCTCACGGCACATTCTTCGAGCCAACCGTCCTCTCCGGCGTCAAGCCCCACATGCGCATCGCCCGCGAAGAGGTCTTCGGCCCCGTCGTCGCGCTCATGGAATTCTCAAACTTCGACGAGGCCGTCCAGATCGCCAACTCCATCGACTACGGCCTATCAACCTCGCTCTACACTCGCGACGTCAACCGCGCCTTCACCGCCATCCGCGACCTCGAAGCCGGCATCACCTACATCAACGCGCCCACCATCGGCGCAGAGGTGCATCTGCCGTTCGGCGGCGTCAAGCACACCGGCAACGGCCACCGCGAAGGCCTCGGCGCGCTCGACTTCTTCACCACCTGGAAAGCCGTCTACGTGGATTACTCCGACAAGCTCCAGCGCGCGCAAATCGACAACGCGGAGTGAACCACCGCTAAATCCATCGAATTGCTCAAAAGCCACTCTTCTTGTATATTGCATACATATACGCAGAGCCGCACGAAGATGGTTATGTAAAGGCCCCAAAGGAAGTCATTCATGGAATACACGGAGTTCGAATGGGACGAAGGGAACTCGCGTAAGAATGAGAAACATGGTGTAACCAAAGCGGAAGTTGAACAGGCTTTTCTTAATAAGCCCTTGATTGTGGCGGCGGACCTGCAACATAGCCAGCAAGAACCCAGGTATCACGCACTGGGCCGGACTGACGCGAATCGCTGTATACACATCACCTTTACGGAACGTGGCGACGGCACGCGGATTCGTCCGATTTCGGCTCGAACTGCGAGCCGAAAGGAAAGGAAAATTTATGAAGAAGCGCTTAAAGCTCATCCCTAAGTTCGCAAGCGAGGCGGCAGAGCGCGCCTTCTGGGAATCTCCCGGAAATGACAGCACGGAATACGTTGATTGGAACAAGGCGAAGCTGGCCGCGTTTCCCAGGCTCAAGCCTTCCACCGAGGCGATTTCATTGCGCATGCCTGAAAACTTGCTGGATACAATTCGCAGTCATGCACAAAGGCTCGACGTACCGTACCAGTCTCTGATCAAGCTATGGGTCGCTGAGAAAGTCGCGGAACTGGCAAACAAGCCGCCGCGCGCCAACCGCCGCGTTCGCGGGTGAAATACATACCGCCAACGGCCACCGCGAAGGCCTCGGCGTGCCCGACTTCTTCACCACATGGAAAGCGGTCTACGTGGATTACTCCGACAAGCCGCAACGCGCACAGATTGATAATGCGGAGTAGGACCAATGAGAGACAAGTGGTACGGAGATAAACGCGATCTGGTCAAATGGGCAACTTTAATAGAACTTGCTCAGCGATTCGGGTCGAAGCATATTCTTCAAGTGCTGTACTACAGACCGACTGCATGGATGAAAGTCGAGGTGGACGGCAAGAACATTGAGATCCCAATAGAGGTGACGACCCACCTCCGGGATGTTCGAGCGATTTGCGGAATGAAGTGCGATCCCCAGATTGAACTTGTCGAAGTTGAGTTCGACAATGACAAACGCCAAGAATTTCTCGAAACCTTAAAAGAGACAATCAAGAGCAGAATCAAGCTTCCTGGGATCGTGTTCCTCGATCCCGATACAGGATTAGAACCCGAGAGCGGTAGATTTGGCCCCACTCACGTCCGCAGCGTCGAACTTCTCGAGATTTGGGAGTCTTTATCCGTCGGCGATGTTCTCGTACTCTACCAGCATCAGACCAATCGCAAGGGCGTAGATTTTGTCGGCCCAAAGAAACGCCAGTTCGCTCAAGCAATTGGAACTACTGTCGAAAGGGCAAAGCATGCATACGCGCCGAGCATCGCGAGGGATGTAGCCTTTCTTTTCGCCGAAAAGTGAAAAAGAGTGCGCACCCGCCCCAATCGCTGCAATCACGTGATCCTCCGTCCCTCCGGCAAATTCGGCCTCATGCGGCCGCCCACCCCGCCCGGCCCGCGCGTCCTCCCTCGCGCAGATCGGTCCGCCGCTCAAGGGATGCACCCCAGAAATGGACTGCACCCCCCAAGTGAGACACTCTGACAATTGACAGTTTGCAGGGAATGG
>CAZANC010000312.1:0-3913 GCA_964486495.1 uncultured Occallatibacter sp. | reverse complement strand
AAGCCGATGTGCTGGTCAAGCTCGCTGCCATGCAGATGCAGTCCGCGAAAAAACCGGAATTCGACCTGACTGCAGCATGGCTGGTTGCGAACGGTTACTGACCCGGCCCGCGCGGCAGAATCTCCGGTGGCGCAACCTCAATCCACCGCGCCCGATTCGACTCCGGCCTGCACTCTGCCCACAATGCGTAGATCTCCTTCTTCGCCACGCCCCACGTCTCCACAAGAACCGCGCTGCCCCCATTCGCTCCGGTGTATTGCTCGCGGCACCACAGCACAAAGGGCTCATATCGCCGCCCCTTACGCATCGTGAACCAGTCAATGATTTCGTGCGGTGATTCGCCGTAGACGTTCTCGGGCGTCCACCACAACCGGACCGGGCCTTTCGCCGAGAACTTCTCCTCGATGCAGGTGCCTCCGGATTCGCGCATCGCTCGCACGAACTCCGCCCACCCAATGAACCTTCCCCGTGATTTCATCAGTGACTTCAGCGCCTGCTCGCGGTGTTGCTGCCTCCATCGCACAAGAAAAACGTAGGGCGCCGCAAAACATGCGCCGACGAATAGAAACGGAACCATCAGCAGGCCCAGGGCCGCCGCTAAGGTACCGGCCCCTGGTTTCTGGTCCCTCAAGTTGTCCGATTCCGGCATCTGCATCTTCGCCGCCAGTTACGGTTTCGTGGTGAGCTTCGGCGGCGCCACCACATAGTCGTCGCCCACTCGCGCCAGAATCTGCGCTCGCCGATCCGTCAGTAGCTTCAACTGCTTCGTCACTTCGACGAATTCTTTCTTCTGCTCCACCGTCAGCGCCTGACTGCCCTGCTCCGGCGCGGCGCTCTTTGCTGCTGTCGCTGCCTCGCCATTCGGCCCGCCCACCGGCACGTCTGCCTGGGTCGTGCTCAAACCCGCCAGCTTGTTGAGCGCATCCAGCCGCGCCTCCAGCACCGGAATCTCCCTGTCAATCAGCACCGGCTTGATCATTGGCTTTTTGTCGCGTCCCGACGCCAGCTCGTTGCGGTTGTTGTCCTCCCACACCGGCAAAACACCCACATGCCCCAGCTCCACGCGCACTCCCGCAGGTCCGTAGTCTCTCTTCACCGCTGAGAACAATCCGATCATCTCGTCCCTTGGCTCGCCGTTCGAATCCGGATTCAGCCCATCCACATAACTCCGCGACTGGTTCGACAAAAAATTTCCCATCGAGTAAAAGATCAGCGTATCGCGCCCATCCTGCGTCTGGTAGGTCTCAATCGGCTGCAGCACGTGCGGATGCCCGCCCACAATCACCGTCGCTCCCGCTTCCAGCAACTTGTGCGCCAGGTCCACATCCTCCGGCCGCGGCGTTGTCGAGTATTCGATCCCCCAATGCACGCTCACCACCAGCAGATCGCACTGCGCCCTCGCCGCCTTCACCGCCGCCAGCACCGTCGCCTCATCCGCTCCCGGCGCGCCGTTCGCCTCGCCCGAATACGGGTAGAAATTCACGTGCGGTTGATCGTCCTTGTCCGGATTGCGATTCCCATTCAGCCATCGCGTCATCCCCAGCCAGCCCACCTTGATCCCGTTCGCCTCCGTGATCACCGGCCGCCACGCGGTCGCCGCATCGTCGCTGGTCCCCGCAAACTCCAGGCCCACTTCCTTCAGGTGCTCTCGGCTTTCCACAAATCCAGCCCATCCTTGGTCCATCACGTGGTTGTTCGCGAAAGACACAATCTTGATCCCGCTTGCCTTCAGCGCCTCGGGCAGCTCCACCGGCGCGTTAAACAGGAACGCCTTTGTCCCATGCGAGTTCGTCGGCGCCACCGGCGTCTCCAGGTTCACAAATCCGAAGTCCGTCCCCTCAAAAACATCCGCCACATCGCTGAATAACGCGGCCCACCCCGGCTCGCCGTCGCCCGCGGCCGCCGCCGACGCCTTCACCGCCTCATGCGGAATCACATCCCCAGCCACGGCAAAACTCACCTGCGCCAGGTCGTGCGGATACGGCGCGACCACCACAGCTGCACTTTGGCCGGATCGATACGCGCTAAGAAGGACCGCCCCAACCGCCAGGCCAACGCACACAGCCGCGAGCGTCCGCCTGCGCCTGCGCAAAATGCTGTCCAGCGCTTGCGCGAACTCCCTCATCATTTGCTCCAGTCCATGCCAATCCATTCCTCGCCGCGCCTTTCGCTCCCGCCGCTCTACGCCGCCCGTCTCACCATTCAGAACCCGGATTGGTCCCAGCATACAGCCACCCTTCCACGCCCGCCCTCAAATCCCCCGCACCCGCATCCGGTTTGTCTACCTCCCGCGAACGCCCAGCCCCTCCCGCTCGTCTATCTTGCAGCTAAGACTGTTACCCTTGATTTGGAGCATTCCTTCGAGGATTCCCGGCTGCGCCCAGGGTGCGCAACCGGCAAGCGCGACCATGGCAGATTTCGTCATCAAGCTGGCCGATGAGCGTGGCCACGTGCAGGAGCAGGTCCAGTCCGCGGCCACGGCCGAAGAGCTGCGCGCCCGCTTTTCCCATGCCGGCTATCACGTCTTTTCTGTCCGCGCGCGCGGCAGCATTGGCCTCGGCCGCCGCAAAATCAAGCTCGAGCCTTTCCTCATCTTCAACCAGCAATTCCTCACCCTCATCCGCGCCGGCCTGCCCATCCTCGGCTCCATTCAGATGCTCGGCAAAATCCAGAAACAAGCCTCGTTCTCCAGCCAGTTGGACGACGTCGCCGCCCGCGTCAAGCGTGGCGAGGCGCTCTCGGCGGCCTTCGAAGCCCAGAGCGGCTTTCCCGTCATGTACACCACCACGCTCCTCGCCGGCGAGCGCTCCGGCAACCTCACTGAAGTCCTCGACCGCTACGTCAACTTCCAGAAAGTCGCCCTCACCCTGCGCAAGAAGCTCGTCGGTTCGCTCATCTATCCCTGCGTGCTGCTCGTACTCGTCTTTGCTCTGCTCATTTTCATGTTCACGGTCGTCATTCCCCAGTTCGCCAAGCTCTATGACCAGCTCGGCAGCAAGCTCCCCGCCCTCACTGTCGACCTCCTGAACTTCGGAAAATGGATGCAGCACTACATCCTCTGGCTCGCGATTGGCGCTCTCATCGCCGGCTTCGCCTTCTATCGATTCGCCATCACCGAGCGTGGCCGCGACTTTGTCGATGGCGTCCGCGTCAAGATGCCGGTCTTTGGCAAAATCTGGCTCAAATATCAGGTGGCTCTATTCGCGCGAACGCTCTCCACGCTGCTCACTGGCGGCCTGCCTCTCGTTCCCTCGCTTGAAACCGCTTCCCGCTCCATCTCTTCGCGCCGCGTCTCCAAAGCCGTCGAGGCTTCCATCACCACCGTGCGCGAGGGCAAAAGCCTGGCCGATTCACTCACCAAAACCGGCGTCTTCCCCGATCTTGCCGCGGAGATGATCGCCGTCGGCGAGCAAACCGGCGCTCTGCCGCAAATGCTCAACTCCGTCTCCGAGTTCTTTGAGGAAGACGTGGCCAATGCGCTCGCTGCCGCGCTCGCGCTCATTGAACCCGCCATCCTCGTCCTCATGGGTGTTGTCGTCGTCTTCATTCTTGTTTCTCTCTACCTGCCCATCTTTTCGCTTGGGCAGACCACTGGAATGTAACTGCTCCCGCTTTAGGAGAGTTGTTTTATGGCCGAATCTAACCCCGATACCAACGTTATTACGCTCCCCCTGCCCGCCAGCCCCGATCTCAGAGTTGACGAGCGCGCCAACGCCGAAGCCCTCGCCCGCCGCTATCACGCCGAGTTTGTCGACCTCAAGAACTTCAAGATTCAGCACGAGCTCCTGCGCACCGTCCCCGTCGAGCTCATGTTCCGCTACAACTTCGTTCCCATCGAGCAGACTCCCGACACGTTAATCATCGCCGTCAGCGACCCCTCGCGCCTCATGGTCCTCGATGAGATCGCCGGCCT
>CAZANC010000311.1:0-3917 GCA_964486495.1 uncultured Occallatibacter sp. | reverse complement strand
TGGTGTTCCACGCCGAGCCGTCGTCAAGATTCTTTGACCAGGTGTAATTGCCGCGAAGCTGAAGGCCGTTCGCGTAGGTGCGGCGCAGGTCGGCTTCGAGCGCGTTATACAGGCCCGTGCCCTGCGAGACCCATGAAGTGGAATTGGCAAGATTCGGATTCACGTCGGTAGTCGAGGGGTAGTAGACCTGACCCGTCGATGTGTAAACCGGCGTGGGCTCGTTCATGTCCTCGGAGAGGATCTGGTGGTAGGCGTGGAAGCCCACGTAACCGAGGGTGAGCGAAGTGTTCGGGGCAACCTGCTGCTCGATACGCAAGCTCCACGTAATGACGGCTGGCGTGGATAGATTGGGCTGCACATTGCTCGGTGAAACCTTGGCCGAGGCGGGCGGCGGCACACCCGCGGTAAAATTCAGGCTCGATACCGCGATGGTTTTGATGGACTCAGCCGTGTTAAAGGGCGCGGTCTGATCGAGACGGTAGTCGAGCGTGTCGAGCAGGCCGTGATAGAGGCCGATGCCTCCACGGATGGCCGTCTTGCCGTCACCCAGCACGTCCCAGGCAAAGCCGAGGCGCGGATTGGGCAGGAACTTTGCGCGGTTGGTGGAGAGCGCGGAGTTGCCGACGACGGGCGTGGTTTGCAGGACGCCGTTGACGATGGCGTAGTTCGCGGCGCGGCTCTGCGATTCATTCCATCCGTTGGTGGACTCCGAACGGAAGCCGGCGCGGAGCTCGAAGCGCGGAGTGACCTTGATGGTGTCTTCAAAGAAGCCAGCGCCCTCGAACGAACGCCAACCCAACGCGGTGGGCGCGGGAACCAGAGTGAAGGTGGCCACGGTGCCCTTGAGGAACGTTTGCTCCGTGCTGAAGGAGGCCTGGCCGTATTGGTCCTGCGCGAGCAGATCGTTGGCCTGTATGCGCTGAAACCATCCGCCGGCTTCGATTTGCTGGCGGCCTTTGGACCAGTAGATGTGATCGTCTTCAGTGAACAGATTGCGCGCCGTGCGGTTATTGCTGCCCACGTTGGCGCCCGCGCCGGTGATGGAGGAGGCGCCGTTTGAGGCCGTGCTGCCGCTAATGACGATGGCGCCGACGGGATCGCCTGAGACCCATCCGGGTTCGCCACTCACGGGGACCAGACCGGTAAAGAAGTAGCTGCCGCGCGAGTAGCCGAAGCGCGCGGTGTTGAGCAACGAAGGCGAAATCACATGCTGCTCCTGAATACTCGCGACCTGCTCGCGCAGGTTCTCGTTGACGTAGCTCAGGGGATTGGCGGAGGGCGAGGTTGCGGCGCTCGCATCAACGGTGTAGACGGCGAAGAGCAGATCCTTGCCGCTGAGGTTTGAGTCGAAGCGCGTGGTGCCGAAGTCCTCATTGATGTGCTGCGGCGGATGGCTGAAGGCTTCCGCAATGCCGCTGGGGTTGCCGTTCGAGAGCAGCTCCGGGCCGTTCTCAACGGGCCAAAGATTCAGCAGCGGGGCTACGGCGGAGTTGACGCCGACATTGGCCAGCCCTGACGAAGGGCAAGGATTCGGCGCCGGCGTCACCTGGCCGCAGGGCAGGTAGCCGAGCCGCGCTTCGTTATCGGGCACGAGAGTGACGTCGCTCAGGCCCCAGGCCTGACGAAAGCCCTCATAGTTGCCAAAGAGAAAGAGCTTGTCTTTGCGGATGGGTCCGCCGAGCGCTCCGCCGAACTGGTTGCGCTGAAACTCGGGAATCGTCGACTGATCGAAGTAGTTGCGTGCGTCGAGAGCGCTGTTGCGGATGAACTCGAAGGCCGTCCCGTGCAGCGAGTTTGTTCCCGAGGTTGTGACGATCGAGACCTGTGCGCCGTCGCGCTTGCCGTAGCTGGCGCCGTAGGTGTCGGTGACGACGTTGAACTCGCGCACGGCATCAACGCCCAGCAACTCGCCGCTGGTTCCGCCTGGCGTGACGTTGATGAGCGAGGCGCCGGTGTACTCGATTCCGTTAAGCAGAAAGAGATTGTCCTGCGGGCGGCGGCCGCCGACGGAAAACATGTTACCCACCGAGGAGTTGGAGGTTCCGGTGCTTCCCGAACGCTCGCCGGTATAGTTCACGGTGGCGGGATTGAGGGTCAACAGTTGGTCGAAGCTGCGGCCGTTGAGAGGGAGTTCCTTGACCTGGCGCTCGTCGACAAGGCCGGCGGTTTGCTGCGAGGTGGTGTTCACGACCGGGTCGCCGGCGTTGACAACGACCGTTTCGCGGACCGCGCTCACGCCCAGCGTGAGGTCCACCTCCACGCTCTGCCCGATGACCAGCACGATGCCGGTCCGTTCCTCCGGCTGAAAGCCGTCGTGCGCGACAGAAATGGTGTAGTGACCGACGGGCACGCTGGGCGCGGCGTAGCGGCCATCCGAGCCGGTGACGAGTGTGCGCGTGTAGCCGGTGTCGGTTTGGCGGACTGTGACGGTGGCGCCGCTGACTGCGGCCCCGTTGGAGTCGTGAATGACGCCGCCAACGTTGCCGCCAACAATCTGCGCGAGTGCCGGCGCTGGACTGAACGCAATTGCAACGACGAGAGCAACCGGAACGACGAGGGCCGCAAGCGCGAGGGATGGAACAAAGCGAACTCGAGCCAATTTTTTCTGAAGGGTCATCTGCGTCTCCTGAAGAGTTGGTCAAGGCCTGCTGGTGCAGGCTTGGGAATATGAGCGCGCCCCGGGGAAATGTCTGCAAGGGGTCAGAAAAAGTCTTGGGCGCGCTTCAAATGGAAGAGGGGAAGGGGGCTTAGCGGCTACAACAGCAGCAGCAACAACAACAGCAACAACAGCCGAGCCGCCGGGAGGCAGGGGCTTGGAGCCGAGTTTGGGGAAGAAACGTCATGGTTTGCTCAAAAAGTTGAATCGGGGGGTAGTTTCGATTTGGATTCACCGACCTAAACACGAAAGCCGCGCCAGCAACTTTGCTGTCACGCGGCCTTAAGGTGAATCGGCTGAGTCTGAAACCCGCTCAACCACAAGGCCGGTGTGACGTGGAACAACACGCCCGACACCCCACCCTAGTGAGCTCTAAACTCATAAAAACTAAGATAACGCAGGTTCGAGGCGGGGTCAAGTGGAGAAATCCCTAGCTTTCAATGCGGCGCGGGCGGCCAAAGAAGCGCGCGCCGAGCGCGCCGCCGGCGACAGAGACGGCCAGGATGATGATTGCCAGAAAGACCACGCTAAAGAGCATGAAGCCGGCATGACCTTCAGGCGAGAGCATGATGGCTCTATTCGTCGCGATCTGCTGGGCATCGAAGCCCATGGACGCCCAGTATTGGGTGGCAAGATTCATCTGGCTCTGCCACTCGGCATCGAGGGAGGGGCCGCGATGCAGCCAGAAGCGCATGGCAAAGAGCGAAACTGCGGTGGTGAAGGCGGCTGTCCAACTACCGAGAATGCCGGTGACGAGGCCGATGCGCGCGCCGGCGCCGATGGTGATCCAGGCGGGCCGGCGGCCGCGCATGTAAAGAGCCACCACCCATGCGCCGGCCGCAGCCATCAAGGGCAATCCGATGACGCTTGCCGGGGAGTACATCGAACAGAGCGCGCCGACCGGAATGGCCAGCATGAGAGCCAGGCGCAGGGCAGCCTTCCAGTCAACCGTGCCCGCGTCGCGAACCGGCTCACCGGTGCGCTCGGAGACACCGGAGCCGGCGGACCCGTCAGCCGTGTAGACGAGCTGGGGCAGACCGCAGAAGGGGCAGAAGCAATCCTCGGGCTGCACAGTCTGGCGGCAACGGCTGCAAGTCAGTTCCATACAACTAAGAGCCTATCGCATTAGGCGGCAGAACAAGGGAGCAAGGCAGCGAGGGAGCAAGTCAGGGGGCTTGCGGGTTGGGAGGCGCGATGCCGAGCTTTTTGGCGACGATGGCTTCGGCTGCGGCGAGCGCCTGCGCGAGCGACATGCGCGTGG
>CAZANC010000310.1:0-3925 GCA_964486495.1 uncultured Occallatibacter sp. | reverse complement strand
CCTCGGGCCCCGGAGTCGAGCGTCATTCATTGTCGATCGCATTTTCGAGATTGATCGCGTTTGTCACGATCCGCTGGCCCGGCTGCAAACCGGATAGAACCTGCTGCATCTGATTCGGTAACTGTTCGCCGCTGACGACCTCAACCCGCTTGAACTTCCCCTGCAAAGGGATGTAGACCCAATCGCGGTCGTGCAGATGGACGATCGCCGACGCCGGGACAGCCGCGTAGCTCTGCTTCCCCTTGCCGAACAAAGTGGCCGTGCCGAACATGCCCAGCCGCATCATCTGGTTTGGATTGGCCACTTCAATACGGACCTTCGCGGTGCGGATACTCGGATCGAGAATCGGGCCGATATTGCTGATCGTGCCCTTGAGAACTTTGTCCGGATAGGCGTTCAGCTTGATTTCGGCGGGCTCCCCCAAGCGCACGTTGGCCATGTCGTTTTCATAAACGTCACAGACTATCCACACGGTGCTCAGGTCCGAAACCGTGAATGGGTTCGGCGTGGAGTAGGCCTGCACCGACGCCCCAATCGCCACCTCCTGATCGGTAATCACGCCGGAAACCGGGGCAACGATATCGACAATTCCCTTTGGGTCGTTGGGATCGCTGCCGAGTAGGTGAAGATGCTCAGTAGCGGTATCGAGGGTGGTCTTGGCGTCATCCTCACTGTCTTGCGCGACCTCCAGGTCCTGCTGCGCGATGGCCCCGTGCGCGAACAGATCCTTCGCTCGGTCCAATTGCTTGCGCGTGAGGAGCTCATCGGACACGGCCTTGCGGTAGGCGTCGAAGCCTCCCGAAATATCGTCGCTGCGAACACGCAGCAAGAGCTGTCCCTTCCTTACTGCGTCGCCGAGGCGAGCGCGGATGTCCACAACGCGGCCGGAGGCAAGCGAGATTACCGGAACAGTTCGCGAGATGTCCGGAAATACAGTGCCGGTAACGAACATTTGCGACGGGGCTTGGTATTCGGTCGCTGTTACGATCGGATACAACTCCGGATGCTCGACCGCGAAAAAGGAGGGGTCCACTCCGGAAATCACATTGGCTGGTGGCGGCGCCTCCGCGGCGGCATCCGCCTCTTTGCTCTTGCAGCCACTGATGGCGAGAGATGCAATCAGCGCCAGCGGCAGCATTGCAAGCTTCATAGCTTTGCTTTTCATCGAGTGCCCTCGTGTTCTAAGGCAAGGTTCATTTCGCTGGCCCATGAAACCAAATGCAGGTATAGGAAACTATCCCGTTCCGCAGGAAAAAACGGACAGGGTAGGATCGCTTCGTATACAACCATTGCGCCATGAATCGCGCAGCGGTTGCCGGCTGCGGATCAGCCAACAGATTCAGCAGGAGTGAGGAATTGATCAGGCGGCGGGAGGAGGCCGGTTCTGAATGGAACTTGTGGCAGGAACTTTCAATGCCGGCGCAAGGAGATTGCCCAGCACGGCAGAAGGAGATGAGTCAAAAGAAGGTCTTGCGGAGAATATCGGAATCAAGGCCGCGACCGGATGAAGGGGGGCGTGCACATGCGTGCCTAATTCATCCTCGCGCTGCTGGAAACAGCGAGTCTCGGCGGGATTCTGCGCCATGGCGATGTCGTCATACATCGTGATCACAACAAACATGGCGACGAGGACCAACGCCAGAGCGATGAACTGCACTCGGCGCCCTGGGCCCTCGCGCCGCGCATGGCGTACCCAGAGCCAGCACATCAGTGCGGCCAGCGCCACCCATTCGAGATTGAGGGCCAACTCCATCAGTGATTGCCTTTGCACTCCGCGTTCATTCTGGCGAACATGTGTCAGCGTCTTGCTTTGCCCGTCGAGGTCTATGGCTTCTCATGCGTCGTTCTTCAGCACCATTTCAAACTGCATGCCGTAAGCAGCACATAAACGAAACGTAGGATGTTCATAAGTTCGGTGTTCTCATCGGTGCCGCAACTTATGCGGCGGTGAGCAGTCGCCGCGCGGAGGTTACCGATGCGCCTGAGCAGCACCGGAATTGCATGGATCTCCGGCGCTGCTCCTGGACGAATCTGCAGGGCCACCACGCCTTGTGGCGAACCCGGAGGCAATTAGAACCGGACCTTGATCGCGATCGTGGTGTTCGTTTGGTTCGTGCGCAGGTCGGGCCACCAGATCGAATTGAGACCGGCGGGCGTACCTGCGTCCTCGCCTGCGCCGCATGCGAGCTCCGCGTTATACAAACCCACGGTGCCGTAGCCAAACCCTGATGCACCGCCGCCGGCGCAGGCGTATTGGGCGGGCGCCCCGGTGTTCCCTCCCGGCGGGGTGATGCCGCCATGGCCCGTCCAGTAAGGCGTGTCGGAGTAGCGGTAACCTTCCTCAATTGTGAAGGTGATGAATTGACTGGGCATGTAGTCGAAGGTGACCGTTCCGTCGTGCATCTGCGAGCGATCGCCGGCGTTCTCGGTGTAGTAGGGCGAGCCGGTGACAGCGGTGGCGCCGTTGATGGGCGGCAGCAGGGTAAGGTAGCGGCCGGGGTTGTTCATCTGGCCGCCGCCAAGGGTAATTGCATAGAGGTCGTGCTTAAACCAATAGCGGTTGTACATCATCCAGCCGATAAAGGCCTGCTTCGGCTTGCCGGTTGCCTTCTCCGAACCATGGCAGCGAACGCCGCCGTTGTAAGTATCGGTAGTGCCCATTTCCGGCGAGAGACCTTTCTTGTTTAACGCGCCATCGGACGTGGCGAACGAGACTGGACCGCCGCCGTATTCGCACCCCGCATCGCCGGTGACTGTGAACGCGATCTTGTCCAGAAATGCCTTGGGCTGGTCATAAACCTTGATCTGGGCGCTATAGTCAGCGTGGATGCGCGAGCGGCCGAGATTTGATGAGTCGTCTTCACCCAGGCCGTAGTTATTAAAGACAAGGTCAAGGTTCTGTGTGGGCCGCCAGAGAATCTGTCCGCCCAAACCCGGTTTGCTGCCAAATCGCGCATACGATTGCCAGCCATTGATAATCCATGGTTCAATCTTGAGCTTGCTTGTGGGAAAATACTGGATGCGCAGGCCGTTGAAGAACCACGGCGTGTTCGAGGAAACGAACGAAGGCTGATAGGTCCAATTGTCGAAGTTGTAATAGCTGAAGAGGCCGATGTAGGAAACGAAGATGCCGGCATCGACGTTCAGCCCATGAGCCACATCCCAGTGATAGCCGCCCCACGCCTCAGAGACGTATTTATAAGCGCCTGCCAGATCCCAGTTGCCGCGGTTGACGCTGCCGTCGTTGCGCGGCGTGGTTGTGGCGAACAATCCGTCCATGGTGAGGATGCGTCCGCGCACATTGTTGATGCGAATGTCGCCGCCAATGCTGATCTGTTCCAGTTGCCACTCATCCGAGCGGAAGCTCTCCGTTGCGCCGCCCATAGTGTCGTCGATGGGGTGGTTATAGTCCAAAATGTAGTTCGCGTCGGCGCGAAACTCGGGCGTAAAGTACTTGGTGCTCATGGGACTGTCAACGGCGTGGCCATTGCTATTCAACCAGGTCCAGTCTCCCGGGAACGGTTCGCCTTTGGTGGTCGTTTGGGCGCCGATCTCCGGCGCCGCCGGCTCGGCCGGCGCAGCAGCAGGCGCGGCGGCCTGCAACAATGGCGACATGCCAGCCGGTCTCGCGGTGTTTGGCCCTGCACCGCCGTTTCCGGCAACTAACTCTTTCTCGGCAGCCTTGATTGCCGCAGTGTCGGCGCTATCGGCCAGCGCTCGCGCCTTCTCTTCCTTCACCTCGTTTTCCAACTGGTCGATTCGGCTCTTCAGCGCATCAAGTTCCTGCGCAACGGTGGGCTGCAGTTCCGGCTTAGGTGCGGTCGAAGACGTGCTAGTGGCGTCTGTTCCCCCACCGGGCGTCGCAGGAGTGGGCGTCGCAGGCGTGGCCGCCGCAGGCGGATCAACACTTGCGGTCAAATTGGCG
>CAZANC010000309.1:0-3972 GCA_964486495.1 uncultured Occallatibacter sp. | reverse complement strand
GATCTGGATCACGCTGCTGGTCAAGCTGGGCGTGGTTGCCTCGGTGGCCAGCGTATTGGCGCGCGTTAGCACTTTCCGGCGCCTGTTTTTTGCCGAGAGCCGCAGTCAACCGCAAACCCTGGCGTTGCTGGCCTTTTTCCTGGTGCCGCTTACTCTCGGGGTTTGGCTTCGGTTTTGGGTTCCCAACTTTCTCGCCGCCGACATTTCCTTTGAAACCGTCATTCTTCTCGGCTTGCTGGTTGGTCCCGGCTGGGCCATGCTCAGCGGCGGCGTTTTGGCTCTACCCGCCGTTCTGCACCACGAATATCTCGCGCTGCCGTTCAATATTTGCCTTGGCCTGGCCGCGGGCGCCATCGGCCGCTTCGTCGAGAAGGAAGAGATCTGGTCCTTCACTCCCTTCATCGACCTCAGCCTCTACCGTTGGATTCGCCGCAACCTGATCAAGCCGCGCATCGACCGCCAGTTCCTCCTCCTGGTTCTCATCGCGGTGATGGAGATGGCTCGCGACTGGATCGCCCACGCCTTTCCGCATCGCCTTTTTGCCCTGCTCGCCAGCAAACTCTGGCTGCAGGCGCTGGTCTGGTTGTGCGCGCCGATCTCGGTCGGAGTCGCCATCAAGGTGTGGAATGCCCTGCGCGTCGAGATGTCGCTCGAAGAGCAGAAGCGCCTTCTGCTCGAAGCGCGCCTCGATGCCTTGCAGCGTCAGATCAACCCCCATTTCCTCTTCAACACGCTCAACTCTGTCTCTTCGCTCGTCCGCAGCCAGCCCGAGATGGCCCGCCAGATGACCGTCAAATTGGCGAATATTCTCCGCGCGCTGCTCAAGGATCACGACGCTTATGTTCCCCTGCGCGAGGAGCTGAAGTTCACCGACGATTACCTCGACATCGAGGTCGTTCGTTTTGGCGCCGACAAGCTGCGCGTCGAAAAGGATATTGACCCGCGCACGCTCGAAGTTCTGGTGCCGAGCATTTTGCTGCAGCCGCTGATCGAGAACAGCATCAAGCACGGCCTGGAGCCGCGCATTCACGGTGGCACCGTTACCCTTCGCAGTCACCTAGAGGGCGACCGAATCTCCATCGAGGTCTCCGATGACGGCGTGGGCATGACCGGCCGGCCCGAGTCCGCGATTCGCCGTACCGGCGCCGGCATCGGCATGAAAAATGTGCAGGAGCGGCTGGAAGTTCTCTACGGCAACCAGGCCAGCTTCAACGTTGTCTCGAACCCCGGGCGCGGCACGGTCGTCTCCATCGAGCTGCCGGCGAATCTGCCGGAAGATGTGTAAAGTTGGAAAGTCGCAAAAGGAGGCAGACGTGACAAACGGCGCCGGCAAACCGAGCGATGCGTGATGGGCTACTTTGCCGAGCCGGTTGAACTTTTTGCGCAGGGAGCTTGCAACCGACTTTGCTCCATCCACGCATTCAACTCGTCCTGTCCGAGGGTGTCGTAAAAGCCGATCCACCGAGGCGGCAGCGCAAAAACATAGCGGCTGTTGTGTCCCAGTTCCGATGGCCCGATCGGCGCTGCGCTCACCGACATTGTCACCGCCTCCACCTGCTGCCATTGCGCCGGCGTAAAAACCATGATCGGAATGTCCTGATACGGCTTTTCTTCTGTCCATTTGGGATTGCGAATGAGGAGTTGCGGCCCTTGAACGGTCTGGCCGGAACTGAGGCCAGTACTGAGAATCGTCCCATTCCATTGTTCGGCAACGATCGTGTATCCCGTCCAGCTCTCAGGCAGAGCAAAGCAGAATCCGTACTGCGTGTTGCGATAGACGATCGTTGCTTGCGCGGCAGACGGTTTCGGAGCCTGGGCAGAATCCGTTTGCGCGCTCCCGCTAGCCGCCAGCACCGCGGCGCAAGCCACCAGAAACAGAAGAACCCGGCGGAATCTCATGTGCGACTCCCTTAGCATTCGATCGCAGCCATCAAGGAAACAGGCCAAGTCCCCAGCCAGTGCCGCATAGCTCTGCGGTTTCAGTTCTCGACCGGCGCAATTGATTCTATTCTCAATTTACGATGCGCTTCGCGGTGCTGGCTTCTGGCTCGAAAAGCAACAGCAAGGGGCAGGGGCTCAGCCTGCCACCAGGTGACGATCCATCCAGGAGAGGATCTGTGCTCGCATCTCGGGTAGTTCCTGATGCGCGCAATCGAAAAGCTCGATGTGACAATCCTCTTCGTTTCCGTACCTGCGGTAGAGGGGCAGGAGCGCGTCGCGTATCTTTTCCACGCCATCGGGCGGGGTGAGCGGATCCTTACGGCCATTCACGCTCAAGTGGGCGCGCGGCACGGTGAGCTCGTTGATCTGCGCCGAGCTGAAATACTTCAGCAGCGAGGGAACATAGTAGAAAATTGAGTGCAGGTGCAGGCCGTGCGCCGCAATCAGCGAGTCGAAGTCCGTGAGGCAGCAAACATCGATGGCCGTGTGCACGCGTGGATCGAGGGCTGCGAGCCACCAGGTTTTCGTAGCTCCCATCGACATGCCAAAGACGCCCAGCCGGCGCGGGTCGACTTCAGGACGGCTGGCGAGATAAGAGAGAGCCTGGAGCTCGTCAAAGATCATCATGCCGAAGAGAACACGGCCCTGCCACAGCATCAGTTTGAATGCGTCTTCCTCGCCCTGGTGGCCGTCGGCTTCGTGCTTGCGCTCGCCGAAGCACCAACTGTCGATTGCGAGAGTGACCAGGCCCTTTTCCGCACAGACAGCCGCATACGGCGGCTGCACCTCCGTTCCGCGCAACAACTGTTCCTTGCCCAGATCGTACTGGCCTGCATGCCAGTGGATGAACAGCAGCCCGGGAGCAGAAGGCTGGCGGCGATCGGGAATGAGAAGAATGGCCGGCACCGGCTCGAGACCATTCAGGTCGAGCTCCCAGCGCTCCAGCGTGTAGCCTTCATGCTTCTCCGTGCGCACCAGTCGCGGCGGCGCGGGCTGGTGATTCCAGGGCAGGTCGCCGAGCAGATTCCACAGTTCGCGGCGGCGGCGCTGCTGATAGCCGCCGAAGTCTTCGCCGGGCTGCGGCGGCACGACGGGCAGGTCTGCGCCCCGCATGGCCAGGCTGCCGGCCAGTGCCGCCGAACTGATCATCAGATCGCGGCGGCTGAATCGAGGCTTCACGCTTGACACTTTCATCTCTTTCGGCACCAGCTTACAACAGGCATGGCTGGCAGATTCGATCGCAGCCATCCGGGAAACCGGTCGAGCTCCCAGCCAGTGCCGCACAGATCTCGAGTTTCTGTTCTCGGCCGGCGCAGTTGATTGTATTCTCAATTCATGGTGCGCTTCACGGTGCTGGCCTCGGGCTCCAAAGGAAACAGCACGGTTGTCTGCGGCGGGCGCACGCGCATCCTTGTCGACGCCGGACTGAGTTGCCGCGAGCTGTTTCGCCGCATGAAGCTGGCTGACGAGGCCCCGGAAGCCCTCGACGCCATCGTCATCACCCACGAGCACCAGGACCACGTGAATGGACTCGCCGTTACCGCGCGCAAGCTTGGGATTCCGGTTTACTTTACTGAGGCCACGCATCGCGCCTGGACGCGCTGGCTCACGCCGCGCCGCCAGATGACCTACAAGCAGTGGCTCGAGCTCTGCCGCAAGCAAGCCGCCGAGCGCCAGGCCGAGCCGGAAGTCACGGCACAGGAAGCCGCGGCGGACAACGCCGATCCCGAAGATGCGGGGCCCGAGGAAGCCGAGGTCGAATGCCTGACCCAGGCTGGCGCGACCTCGCAACCAGCCGATCTGCAGCTCGGTTTGGCCGCGGAACCGGCCCCGGCTGACTCATTCTCGGCGGAACCGGCCTCGGTTGAACCATCCTCGGCGGAGCCGGCCTCGGTTGGACCGCCCTCGGTCGAGCCGCCATCGCTTAAGGAAGACCCCACATGGTTACCTACGGTTGAGTACTTTCGCGCCGGCGAGCCGTTTTCCATCGGCGATATTGCCCTCAGCCCCTTCACCATCCCCCACGATGCC
>CAZANC010000308.1:0-4011 GCA_964486495.1 uncultured Occallatibacter sp. | reverse complement strand
TGGCCGGGCGCGGCGCCCAGCCTCGCTTACAAGGTCACGGTCGATGGCCAGCCGGTGTTTGTGCATCGCTTACCAACCTATAACCAGTTCCAATGGATGGATCACGCCAGTTTCTCCATGACCGGCAAGGTGCATGTAACCGTCACCTCGCTGGTGAACGAGCGCAACGTGGTTACCTGTTTCATCCGTCCGCTGGCCTATGGCATTCATCCCATCATCAAAGGAAACACGGTCAGTTTCGATCTCGATCAGCCGCGCTATCTCGTCCTCTTTTTCAACGAGGAGCCGACGTTTCAGAGCCCGGGGCTGCTGCTTTTTGCAGAACCCGAAGAGAAGAATCCGCCAAGACCCGGCGACCCCGACGTGGTCAACATTCTCGACTATAAGGTCGACAACACCGGCAAGACCCTCGAAACGGAAACCATCAATCGAGCCATCCGCGACGTTTCCGCACGGCAGAGTGGAGGCGTGCTCTTCTTTCCCGCAGGCGCTTACCTGACGGGAACCATTCTGATGCAGAGCAATGTGCGGCTCTATCTCGATGCCGGCGCGGTCATTCGCGGCTCGCGTAGAAGTGCCGACTACGTTTCGCCGCCGATGCCCGCCGGAGCCAGGCCGCTCCGCGCCCTATTTGTGTTTAACAACGTTGAGAACGCCGGCATCGCGGGCCGAGGCGCAGTCGATATGGAAGGCTATCCCTGGCTGTGGCACGACTTCCAGCCAGACACCAGTGACGGACAATCGCGATCAGAAGAAGGCCTCGTCAACGACCCGCATGGGACCGGCGTCAAGGGCTACATCGTCAACCACTGCAAAAACATCACCTTTGAAGGACTGTTGCTGCTGCGCTCGGCCTACTGGACCGTCACCGTCAGCGATACCGAGAACTTTACGGCGAGAAACATCAAAATCGTCAACCGCAAACAGCAGTACCACGACGACGCATTTGACTTCACCGGCAACAGCAAGCACCTTCTGGTGGAGAACAGCTTCGCCATGACAATGGACGACACCTTTGCCTTTTACGGCGGCAAGCGCTCCACCATCGAAGACGTGGTGGTGAAGAATTTTGTGAATTACACCTACACCTCGGCGCTGGCGATCGGCTACGGAGGCGCGCCCAACATCCGTCATCTGCGTTTTGAAGACGTGCACTTCGTCGCCAACCAAAACAAGTTCGCCATCTGGATTCAACTTAGCCCCGCGTACTTCACCGGCAAGGGCTACACCTCGGGCGCGCGCTCAAGCGACGGCATTGCTCTGGATGACTTCAGATTTGTGAACACCACATTCGAGAACGACGGCGGCCATATCTACATTGACGGCGGCAAGGCTCCCTTGACGAACTTTGTCTTCGACCATTGCACCTTCGGCAAAGCCACCCGCCCCGGCGAGTTCATGGGCGCCAACGTCGCGCCCATTGTCTTCCGAAACGTCACCATGAACGGCGTTGCAATCCACAATGCCAGCCAACTCAAGCGGGCTGGGTATGAGGTCTATACGCCTGTCAAATTTGAGCCCTGAAAATGGCCCAAAAAGCATCGAATTGGCGCAGTTTGCGGCTGGTTTCGCTCACAAAATCGACCAAATTTGACCACAGTTTTTCGACTTTGTTGTTGATTCTAAAAGCGTTACTTGCTGAAATGTGCCGATTGGGCGATGAAATTTTTTATTTAATTAATTTGCCCTTTCTGGTTCCGAGCAAAGCCAGAACTTTTATCGATATCGATTCTGAATTCAGGCTAGCAAAACGCGCGCATTGATCGGCAAACCTGGCGAAGGATATTTGTTCCGATTTTTCAGTGACTTGCGACGAATCAGCGGTGGCGGGGGCTTGACTTCTTGCGCGTTGCCCACGGGGAACACAGTTTTGGCCCGGAAACAGTTCGACAAGTGCCCAACCAAGGCCATGCAATCAAGAGGCTTTCGTTGCGCTTCCGGGGTCTGCCGCCCGGTTTTGTAACCCGGAACTCCACAAGTCCATTTAATCTGTATAGACCGCTGATTCTTGATTTCCCGTTAAGCGTCAGGTTTTCCACGCGCAAAGGATGGTTTGATTGCGTTTCATTGTCGCCGTCGCCAGCTTCGGTGTCGCCCTAAGTGTCGCCCTCGGTGTCCGGGCCGGGGCCACGCCGATTCCGGTTACGACGCGGCTCGCCAGTCTGGCGCCCGCCTGCACTCTTGTGGCTGAATCGGATCCGAGTCTGCCATTGCCCCCGGTCGGTCTTTCCAGCGCTGCAGACCCAGTTCCGGAGCTGGACGCCCCCGACGGCCCCCAAACCGCATCGGGCAGCAACTCGACCGGTACGAGTACCAGCACGCACCCTGCGCCCAGCCCCGATGTTCCTGTCGACGCCAACGGCAATCCCATTCCGCTCGAGCGCGTGCAGCCGCAGCGCATTCTGGGCTTCATGCCGAACTTCCGCTCGGTCTCGGGAGGCGCCAAGCCCCATCCACCGGGCTGGAAGTACAACTTCACCGTCGCCACGCGCCAGGCGACGGATTATTCTTCCTTTATTTTTCTCGGACTTACTTCGCTTAGCGCCGAGGGCATCGACGAACATCCTGTTCTTGGCAAGGGCGTGGACGGTTTCTGGAACTATACGTGGCGGGGCTTCCTCGACAAGACGGATGGCACTTACCTAGCTGCCTGGTTTCTTCCCTCACTCATCCACGAGGACACGCGGTTTTACGCGCTCGGGGAAGGGCACAGCATTTTTGTCCGCGAGCTTTATGTGATCAGCCGCCAGGGTGTGGCGCGCACTTACGGCGGCCGCCAGACACCCAATATTGCCGGGCTTGGCGCAAAAGTACTCACGCAGCTCGTCTCGCGCCAGTATTACCCGAAGAGCGCCACCACGTTTCCTGTTCTCGCTGAGAAGTTCGGGTACTCGACGATGCGTGACGTGATCTTCACGTCGATCCGCGAGTTCTATCCGGACGCGGCTGCGCACTTCATCCGCAGGCATCGCGAGAAGATGGCCGCCAAGGCAGCGGCGCAGGATGCTACGGCGCGGTGAAGAGTTGCTCGGGTGAACAGCAGTGGATTTTTTCCGCAGCGCATAGCCCAGCAGTCTTTGCTACCCTTTTTGCTGTATGCCTCGCTCCGCAAAGCCCGCATCACCTGCTGCCGTCCCCTACTTCCGTCCCGAAGCACTCACCTTCCTGCGCAACCTGGCCAAGCACAATGACCGCGCATGGTTCCAGCCGCGCAAGGCGCAGTTTGAGGCGGAGTTGAAGGAGCCGATGCTGGCGATCGTGCGCGAGATTACCGACGCGATGGTCGACTTTGCGCCCAATCATGTACGGCCGGCGGAGAAGTCGCTGTTCAGGATTTATCGCGACACACGCTTCTCGAATGACAAGCGGCCTTACAAAACGCACGTGGCTGCATGGTGGACGCACACGGGATTTGAGAAGACTTCAGGCGCGGGCTACTACTTCCATGTGAGCGCGAAGGAAGTGATCATCGCCGCCGGCTCTTATATGCCCGAGAAGGAGCAGTTGGCCGCGATTCGCCACTGGCTGCTCGATCATCACGCGGAGTTCAGGAAGCTGCTCAAACGGCCTACGGTTCGCAAGCTCTACGACGAATTTGAAGGGAACGCGCTCACGCGGCCGCCGAAGGGATTTCCCAGCGAGCATCCGGGGATCGATCTCGTCCGCTGCCGCCAGTGGGGGCTGGCCGCGGAACTGCCGGCGAAGGCGGCGCTCAAGAAAGATATTGCCGAGGTGGTGATTCGGTATTTCAAGGTGGCCGCGCCCGTGGTCGACGCGCTGAACACGCCGATTGCGGCGAGCATCGCGCCGAAGAGAAAAGTGCTGTTCGGGTTGAAGTAGCCGACGCGCTCGTGTTGCCGGCGCCGCTCGTTCACTCTCTTCTGAACGCGCCAAACCCGCTCCAATTGCGGGTTTCAGAGGCCCGATGGCCAAAATTCCGGCAAAAATCGGCATTTCACCCATAAAAACCCAAGAAAATTGTGGAAATCAAGCATTTTCCCATTGACTTTG
>CAZANC010000307.1:0-4093 GCA_964486495.1 uncultured Occallatibacter sp. | reverse complement strand
CTCCCACACCGGTTGAAGAGATCGCGGAAGCCATCGATCGCATCGGCGCCTTGCATGGCCTGCCTTTTGAGGACCGTCTCTGGCTGGCGCGTCACGGCCAGGAGGTAACCGCCAATCCAGGCGACGTTCTGTATGAAGAAGGTGCTCCGGCCGAGCACATGGTGCTGATCCTGAAGGGCGAGATCCATGTGCGCCGCAAAGTGGGAGGACCGATGGCGCTCTTCATCGCCCGCACCGGTCAGGTGACGGGCGTATTGCCCTTCTCGCGCATGAAGAGTTACGGCGGCCAGGGATTTGCCGTCTCGCCCGTTTGGGGGCTGTTGATTCATCGCTCGCTTTTCCCTGAGATGGTGGCGGCCATCCCCTCCATGGCGCAGCGCGTCGTATCCACTCTGCTCGACCGCGTTCGCGAGGTCACCCGCATCGAACAACAGGCGGAGAAGCTCGTGGCACTGGGGCAACTTGCCGGAAATCTGGCGCACGAGCTCAACAATCCCGCGTCGGCCGCGCAACGCGCCGCGGCAACCCTCCTGACTGCGTTGCGCGCCAATCGCAGCAATCGCATCAAACTGATCGCTCTGCGACTCACCGAAGAGCAGATGGAGAGGACCGTCGTCTGGGAGGAGAAGATCTTCTCGCGCACGGGCGAGTCGCTCGAGCCGCCCGCCGAGGCCGATGCTCTCGGGTTCATTCGCCGCGAAGAATCGCTTCGCGGCTGGCTCGCGGACATCGGATGCGGCGACGCCTGGGAAGTAGCGGCGCAAATGGCCGAGCAGTCCGTAACCACGGCGGATCTCGATGAGCTTCGCGGATTCCTCAGCCCGGCTGAGTGTTGCGTCGCCCTGCAATACTTCGCCCGCTATCTGCGCTCGGCGCGCGCGGCCGAAACCATTGTGAATTCGACAGCGCGCATCTACGACCTCATTGATGCCGTGAAGGACTACTCCAACATGGACCGCGCGGAGATCCTCGAAGTCGATGTGCCGGCCGGCCTGGACGCGACGCTGCAAATGCTGCGCTCCCGGACAACTCACATTCAAGTCGAGCGCGACTATCAACCCAATTTGCCGCGCATCAGCGCGTACAGCGGCGAGCTGAACCAGGTTTGGACCGCGCTCATTGAAAATGCATTGGACGCGCTCGGCGACAAGGGCCGCTTGCGCGTGGTCTGCAGGCTTGAGGCGGAGATGCTGCTGGTGGAGATCTGGGATTCCGGCCCCGGCATTCCTCCCGAGCTGCAGGAGCGCATCTTCGAGCCGTTCTTCACTACCAAGGCGCCCGGCAACGGGCTCGGCCTCGGCCTCGACAACGCCATGCGCATCGTGCGCAAGCACAGCGGCCATTTGAGCGTGAAGTCGGAGCCGGGTTCAACCTGCTTCCGCGTGCGGCTGCCGCTCGAGCAGCTGCAGGCGTACTAAAGCTCCGCTCTTGTTTCCTCGGTTTCAGCTTCCGGCGCGGAGCTCTTGCTTCGCGCCTATTCCGTATCCCCTGTTGCCTTCTCCTTGTTTTTCTCCACTTCCACGCCTCGCCAAAAGCCTACATAGCCTCTGATCTTGCGCGCGAAGGGCTTGGGATCGGGATAGTACCAGGCTGCGTCCTGGTTGTCCTGCCCGTCGATCACGACGGTCAGGAATCGCGCCTGGCCTTTCAAGGGATGGGTTGAAGTGGTCGAGCTCGACCGAAAGAATTCGCGCTTGAGGCTGGACTCCGGAAAATAGACATCGCCATCCAGTTCCTCGGTTCGATCGCTCTCCGCAATGACTCTGCCGTTCCAGATTGCTCGCGCCATGATTGTCCGGTCGCTTTCAGTCAAAGCCTTCCCCGGCTCCGGGACTCGGCGGGGAGCCGCCCGGGCAAGAGGAATCGATACGACATTACCAGAGTCTGCCCCAGCATGGCGAGTACCAACCAAGGTTCGCCGGACCCGGAAGAGTGAATCGGCTGCCGCGACGAACCCACTGATGCTCACACTGCGATTCAGCGCGTCAGCAGCCAGTCCTTACTTCCCTCCGCGGGCATTGCGCGTTGCTTCCACGCGCTTCAGGGTCGCTTCATAGCGCTGCGCCGCCGCCGAGAAGCGGTTGATCAACTCGGTAGTCTTGTTGAAGAAGGTCGGGTTTTTCTCGCGGATCGCTTCCATGATGTGCGCGAACTTTGCCAGCAGGAAAAAGCCCTCGCCGTTGCAGTCTACAAACAGCTCCGCGGAGACCGCGCCGTGCAGAACCATCGCCGCCGCCATCTCCCAATAGGTCAGCACCTGGCGCAGCCAAGGATTGTGCGGATCGCGCGGGTTGTCGTAAACCGCATAGAATTCGTCCGCCGTTTGGGGCCAGAATTCGCCGCCAACCCATGCGCGCGCCTGGCGCATCACCGCCTCGGTGCGCAATTCGTAAAGTCTCAGAATGATTTCAGCATCGGCCGGTGTGGCCAGCATTCGTTCCATTGAGCATCTCCGCAGCCAATGGTACAGGATTCGACCTGCGATGTGCCGTTCAATGGGTATGATTCCGCCGCCGGCACAAGAAAGCCACATCAAGCTGCGGGAGTTTCGACCGTCGCCCTTGGCTTCCCGTTTGGCTCCAGTGCCAGCGCCAGACTACTTCTCAGTCCGCTTTATCGACTCGAATCGGATCCAGCTTGCCATCCTTCGCCACACCAGAAGACAGCTCTTCATCGGTCCAGTAGCGCCCGGAGCCGTCGAGTTCGCCCGAAGCAAGCTTGTCTGCTATCTCCGCCATGCCTTCGTCGATAGCCTTGAAGATTTCTTGTGCTGTCATTGTTCCCGCCCTGTTTCCTCTTCGATCCTTGCCCAAGTCTCCCCATCCCAAACTTGCAGCGAGTATGGAGCCTCGCGCCGGGCAATCAGCTTCAACGCATTATCTCTATTATCGTAAATTGTGGCGTCGTCGGCCAGAGGCAGATACAAGTGACGCATGTTTGAGAGCCCGGCCTCGTACCTCCTTCGAATTACATCTTCCGGTATGGAGCCGGACGCGCCGCGCCACGCGACCTATTGCATATTCTGGAGAGGGAATCCAGAGATAGATAAGCGAAACCTTCCATCCATTGAGCTTGCAGTTCTCAAGGAGCCGGAGGTAAACGCGTCCTGCGCAGGTCGTCTCAAATGCAAAGCTCACTCCCGCCGCGATCAGTTCATTTATGCGCCCGAGCATGATTCGCCCGGCTGCAAGAGCTGCACTTTCTGGATTATTTGGATCAACCCGGCGAGCAATCTCGTCGGCGTTGATATATGTATCAGCGCGCAGCTTGGACGGCAACAACACTCGCGCGGCAGTCGTCTTTCCCGCGCCGTTTGGACCGCCGAGAATAAAAATGTCCCTCAAATTCCTTTACGCCGGCTGCAACTCCTGCTTCTCTTCCTTCTTTTCGGCGACCGGGCCGTGGGTTTCCGCGGTCGGCGGCGGTGGCGCATCGCCGATGCGCTTCGAGTAAGTGCACTCCACCTTGGCGCCCTCTTCAGCCGCGGGCGCTTTCTTGCCGCGCCTCTTCGTCTTAGCCTCTTCCTCGGCCGACTTCTTCACATTCGGGCACACCAGGAACACACCAGACTTCAGCGTCTTCTCCAGCAGGTACGGACTTCCGCACTTGGGACACTTCTTCGCCACCGGCTTCAGATTCGAAGTGAAGTCGCACTTGGGATAGTTGGTGCAGCCCCAGAAGACGTTCCCACGCCGCGCTCGCCGCTCGGCCAGATCGCCCTCGCCGCACTTGGGGCACTTCATCCCCTCGATCAGGTTCTGCTTCACATATTTGCACTTCGGATAGCCGGAGCACGAAACGAACTCACCGTAAGCTCCCTGCCGCAGCACCAGCGGCTTGCCGCACACCGGGCAAGGTTCGCCGGTCGGTTCTGGCGGCTTTTGCTGCTGCTTCGAGCTCAGCTTGCGGAAAGTCTTGCACGGAGGATCGGCGTTGTAGTCCGGGCACGCCATGAACGGCCCGAAGAGCCCGCGCCGCATCACCATCACCTTGCCGCAGTTCTCGCAGTACTCCTCTGTGTCGCCGGCCTCCTGCGCCTCGGGCGTGTTCAGATCGGGCTTCGACGCGATGTTCTCCTTGGTGAACGTACAGC
>CAZANC010000306.1:0-4110 GCA_964486495.1 uncultured Occallatibacter sp. | reverse complement strand
ACGCTTCGCGTTCCAACTCCACGCGGCGAGCCACCTCGGCACGGATCCGCTCGATCTGCCAGCCGCGAAAATTCTCGTTCAAATAGGTGCCCGCCGTCTCCAGCTCCACCGGCGTCAGCTCATGATCTACCGCCAGCACGCGATCCTGAACCGCGCCGGCCTGCGTCACCAGCACCGCCAGCACGCGTCCCGTCGATAGCCGCGAGAAATGAATGTGTTCCAGCACCTGTCCTGCGGTCGAGCTGGCCAGCGCCACGCCCAGCCCGCTTGAAATCAGCGCCAGCACGTGCGATGTGCGCTCCAGATAATCGTTGCTGCTGGACACGCCGGCAAAGCTCTCCTCGATCTGTCCGCGGCGAGCTTCGCTCATGGGCGTTTCCACGCGTCCCGGCACGGTTCCGCCGCCGAGGCCCGCCTGTGCGCGCCCCGGCTGCGTGATCTGCTCCACGTAATAGCGGAATGCCACCGCCGTAGGAACGCGTCCGGCTGATGTATGCGGCTGCTCCAGCAGTCCTGCCTCGCCCAGTGCCGCCATCACATTGCGCAGTGTCGCCGAGCTCAGCCCGTCCCGGTCAGCGAAGAAGTGCGCAACCGCCTGCGATGCCACCGGTTCGCCGGTCGCGATATACAACTCGATAATCGCCGTCAACACCAGCCGCTCCCGCGGACTCAGGCGCGCTTCAGGCATCTTGGCTGCTCTCCGTCCTCTTCGGCACGCGGCAGGGCCGCGCAACGGACTGGGGCGTGATTCACTAAATGCTTATTTTTCTTACACTTGCGAAAGCAATTCTGCACACCCCGCCCTCTTGATCTTACGGATTGCAAGCATTTACTGTCAATACACCGAAGGGTTATCCAACCATGCGCAACCTATGGTTTCCATCCGGGATGCCCCCCGTTGAACCCGGCTCAAAAACCGGCCCGATCGAGAGAAGATTCGAATTTCGCAGCCGTTCGCAAGCCTTTGATTCTCATCGCATTCTGGAATTTTCACATTACCAAAGGCACCGCCGGTGGTGACTCAAGAACCCAATTTAGTGGTAAGTTGTTACGCACCGGCGTTTGCTGCGGAAGCTGCGCTGCAAGCCGCCCGGCTTTGGTTTTTGTCGTTTTCTCGGAGGGGGCCCCAAAATGAAAAGCTTTCTCAGCGGTTTTCGCTCGAAGTCCACTGTCCACATCCTTGCCGCCTTGGCGCTTGCCTCTTTCGCGTTGCTCGCGACAGCGACGCTCGCCCAGGCTCAGTCCTCCGCGCCGCTCGATAAGCATGCGCGAAGAATCGAAAAGCGCCTCACCAAGTTTCGCCAAGGCGCCCTTCTCGACTTTGAATTCCGCGACAGCTCTCAGACCTTCGGCTCTCTGGGACCGCTCTCCGCTGCGTCCTTCCAGTTCACCGATTCCGATAGCAACAGGCTCCAGACGCATTCTTACGCCGATTTGGCGGAAGTGAGGAGGGCGAAGGAATACATTGGCGAGGGCTCGGAGCCAAGGCATCACGTTCGCCTCCTCGTGCCCATCATCATCGGCGCTGGCGTCGCAGCCGGCGGCATTGCGGCCTACGAAGTCCTGCACTAATTCTTCGCGCTTCGATCGGGTGTGCCGCCATGTAGCGCCGGTCTCCAGACCCCTGCGCCTATCGCCCGTGCTCCTGTGTAGCGCCGGCCTCCCGGCCGGCTGTAGCGAGGGCATCTTGCCCTCGCGATTCGAAGAGCACAAAATCTCCCGTCCGGGATTCAGGCGCTGCGGACAGTCTCTCGACCCTGCCCTCCTCTCTAACTGATAGATTCTTTAGAGGGCGCTCTGAGCGTCCCGAGCCACGTTGCGCCCGAAGAGAGCCCATGCTCCATCCCACTGAAGATCTTCGTATCCAATGGACCAAGGTCGTTCTCCCTCCGGTCTTTCTTGAGGAAGAGCTTCCCGTCACCGAGGCCGCGTCGTCCACCATCTTCAACGCGCGCAACGAAATCATTTCGATTCTCAAAAAAGAAGACGACCGCCTGCTCGTCCTCGCCGGTCCATGCTCCATTCACGACCCCAAAGCCGCCCGCGAATATGCCAGCCGGCTCAAGGGCGCTATCGTCGAATTCGCTGCCGACCTGCGCATCGTCATGCGCGTCTATTTCGAGAAACCCCGCACCACCATCGGCTGGAAAGGCCTCATCAACGATCCGCACCTCGACGGCACATACAAAATCAACGACGGCCTGCGCCTCGCGCGGCACCTCTTGATCGACCTCGCCGAGATGGGCGTGCCCACAGGGACCGAATTCCTCGATATGATCTCGCCGCAATATATCGCCGGCCTCGTTTGCTGGGGAGCCATCGGCGCGCGCACGTCCGAGAGCCAGGTGCATCGTCAGCTGGTCTCCGGCGTGTCGTGTCCTGTTGGATTCAAGAATGCCACCTCGGGCGACATTCAGGTGGCCGTTGACGCCGTGCTCTCCGCCGCCTGCTCGCACACTTTTCTTGGCCACACGCATCACGGCCAGTCAGCCATCTTTGTCACAAAGGGCAATCCCGATTGCCACATCATCCTGCGCGGCGGCCGCAAAACCGTCAACTACACCGCCAATTGCGTCGCTGAAACCGCCGCGCTCATGCAGCAAGCAGGTATCGCGCCCCGCATCATGATCGATTTCAGCCACGCCAACAGCCAAAAGGATTACCGCCGCCAGGCTGTCGTCTGCCACGACGTGGCCGCGCAAATCGCCGCCGGCAACCGCAACATCATCGGCGCCATGATCGAGAGCAATCTTGTCGCCGGCGCGCAGAAACTTGTCCCCGGCCAGCCTCTGGATAGTCTTGTCTATGGCCAAAGCATCACCGACGCCTGTATCGACTGGAACGAAACCCACACGCTACTGGCCGAACTCGCGAAAGCCGTCCGCTCCCGCCGCACCGCAACCTAAAGTGCCGCTGCCTCATCGCGTAGCTTGGCAGCCTCGTCCTGTCTTCCCATCAAGTCCAGTAAGGCCGCGTGCTGTTTGAGAATTGCTGCGAGATATGAGCTGTAATGCTCCTTCATATCAGGCAAATTGGTGATGGCTCGGCGCATCGTCGTCTCTGCGGTCTGAAAGTCGCTCAACGCATCGCTTGCGTCGCCTAAATGCGCCTCAACAATGGCCCGCCAGAAAAACGGCTCCGCATATTCCTCATCTTTGTCGGTCACGCATTTCTTCGCCTCTGCGACGGCAAGGTTGACCTGCTCCAGGGCATCCTGCGCTCTACCGGCTATCAGCAGCGCGTGTCCATAAAGCTGATGTGAATCGAGCCTTCCCAATTGGTCGCTGTTTGTAAGGTCCCCTGCCTTAAGCGACATATCCAGCGCCTGCTTGCATAGATTCAGGGCGTCTTGCGTATTCTGGGCTCTCAGCGCTTCGCGGCATTTGTCTGAAAGTGGAAACAATGCCTGCGCCGCTTTTTCCTGCTCTGCCGTTGGTTGCGGACCGTGATGCTCAAGATGAAAAGGAATCGTGAGTGTGGTGGTCACAGGTGCTTCGGTGCCGTCTGTCGTAAATGGCGCGAACTGCCACTTCTTCACAGCGTCCAGAGTCGCCTGCTGGAGCATGGCCGGACCGCTAAGGACCTTCTCTGACTCGACTTGTCCTTTCATGTCAACGACAACCGAAATCACTACATCGCCCTCAATGCGAGCCGCGGCAGCAATCGGCGGATAAACCGGATCGGTTTTCTGAGTAAGATGCTGGCGAGCATCAGCTTCGCTGACAGATTTGAAACCGGCATTCGTCTGTCCGAACAAGGCGTGAGAAACCAGCAGCGTCCCAAACACGATTACAAAGCGACGCACAGGTCGATTCCGCACACCTCTCCTAGATGGCGTCTCGGCACAAAACTCAATATAGCTTTCGACACTATCGCGGAAAGCCCTTGTCAATTCCTTCGCCGTTTTGCCCTCGAAGTGGATCACATCTTTGAGGCCTGCGACGACCCCGGAAAACGTATTGTCTTCCGCATCAAAGCCGATCGGACCTGCAAAGTATCCCTTGAATTCCATCATGGACTCGCCTCTACCGATGGTAGCGCCTCCTTGCCGGGCTACGCTGTCCCCATCACAATCGTGTGCGGGCTCATCGGAATCGCATGCGCTTTGAC
>CAZANC010000305.1:0-4158 GCA_964486495.1 uncultured Occallatibacter sp. | reverse complement strand
GCGCCCATACGAAGGCCTGGCGCCGACGGGGCAAACTGGGCTGTAACTGCGCAGGTATTGCCTGCAACATAAGTTGTCGCAGCGCAGGTACTGCCGGCTGCGACAGCGATGTCCCCCCCTGACTTTCCCTGAGTCAATACTTGATAAGGCGTCGAGCCGAGGGTTACCGAGGCGCCGAAACTGAAGTACGCCGTAACAGCCGGACTTTTGCTGCCAACGCTGACAGCTCCAAAATTGAATGGACTCGGGCGCGCCTCCCAGGCTTCATTATTGCCATAGTCTCCGATGAAGACATCGTCTGAGGCGTCTACCGCAATGCCATGCGGCTCGTTGAGGCCAAATGCAAAATAAATGAGGCAGGAGGAAGAGGAGCAGCCGAAGGAGCCTGTCGGCACTTCCGCCGCATAATTGAGCAAAGTATCAGCAAAGAATACGTTGCCCGAGCTGTCCGCCACGACAGCCTGGGGATGACCCAAATTGGTGGCCACCAGGACCTGGCAAGTGACGGTTGTGCAGCCATGCGGGAGTTCGACGATTTCCTGGTCCCCACTGTCCGCGATGAAGACATTGTTCGATTTGTCAAGCGCCACGCCGAACACGCCACCCAGCCAGTTGACCACCGTAACTTGCGGGCCAAAACTCGTGCCGGTCCAAGGGACCTCGACTATGGTGTTGTTTTCGAAATCCGCGACCCATAGATCTCCAGCCGAATCGACTGCAAGTCCGCTCGGCTCGCCCCACCCGGTACCCACAAGCACCGTGCTGGTAGCTCCGGCCGGAAGCTCCACTACCTGTCCGGCCGAGAAATCCGCGATGAAAAGATCGCCGGCTGCGTCCAGGGCCACATCGATCGGCTCGGCGATGTTGAGGTATGGCACGACGGTCTCGCAGGAGGTGCTCGCGCACCCCGGCGGTAGCTCGATCACCCGGCCGTTACTGAAGTCCGACATAAAGAGGTTGCCGGAATGATCAAACGCCATCCCCGTTGGGCCGATGGGGTTCGTGCCTGAAGGGAACGGCAGCGGGGCTTGAAAAGTGACAGTAGGCCCACCTTGCGCACGCAAAGGCAAGGAGACAGCGGTGAACAGAATCGACGTGCCAAGCGCCACTACAGTTTGCATGGCGCGGCGGTGTGTAACGCCTCCGAAGCCAGTAAACCGGGACAAGAAAGCCAGCCGAGTTAACGCAAAGCGTTTCGTGAACATTGAATGATCTCCTTGAGTGGTGCTTGAGCAAACAGCAGATGACGGTTTCCGCGGATATCAGGCGATGAATCCGCAATTCGAGAGCTTGGCGACCCGCCGAGATGGGGTTCCCGCAGCCGATGGGGTCGGGGGCTTGACCGGGCTGTGTGATTGCAATAAAAGGTGACTCAGTAAAATAGTCAGATAATAGATGATTCTATTTATCGCAGGAGAACATCGCAACGTTACGAGGGTCACTTAGAATAGTAACTGCCCTCTAATCAGACAGCGAGAAATTCAGTTAGTTCGATCTTTGGACGAACTTCCGTTCGTAGTGTTGTGAATTTAGCCCGAATTTCCGCGTTTTGCCTTTCGGCAGGTAACCAATATACTCCCATTCGCCCGCGCTCGCGCTCTTTTTGCATTGGTTCCAAGGCCAAAGCCCCGGTCGTGCGCCACACGGCCTTTGCCAGAACCAAAAGGCCATGATTTGCACCATTTCGAAGCGATTTCACGGACGCCTCTCCCTCAACTCTCCTCCGTCGTCCAGATTGGTTTCGCCTCCCTGCCAAACCTATCCCGCTGGCAGCGGCAAACCCTCCATCCGCCGCAGCATGCTTCCGAACAAGCGCCGCGTGATATGGCTCTCCGCCAGCAATAGCCAGTAGTAACGGGCATCCTTTACCAGCCGCCCGCCGGTTTTCACCAGCCGCTGCTGCAAACTGGTTAATGGCCACGTTCCGACTCCCTTCGGCAGCACCAGCCGCCGCCACAGGTTGCCCAGGTTGTATGCGATCACGCCCAGCCACAGCCGAACTTCGTTGGACCGGAATCGATGGCAGCTCAACCGCGTCATCTTCACCGCTTGCTTCCCCTCTCTAATCCACTGCTCGGCCGTGCCCCGCTTGTCATAGAACCGCACCACCGCCCGGCTCGGTGTCTCCAGATTGGTCACGATGAACCCGATGCGCGGGAACAACTCCCCGGCATGATGCTCAACTTTTGCCACTACTCGCCGTGCGGTTGTCCAACTGGCGGCCCTGTAGAGAAAGCTCTTGTACCACACGATCGGTTTGTGACTGGGACGCCCCACCGGGCGCGGCAGCAGTTCGGCCACATCCCGTTCTAGGTTCTCATTGGCCGGCGCGAACCCCCGGCCCTCTGCTCCCAAAGCAGATCAAATGGTTTATGGAAACCTGTTGAAATTGAGTGGAAATAAGTGATTTTGATTGAACTGATTACCGTAGGCGAACCGATCCTTGTTGATCTTTGTGGCTTCTGGGTGCTTTAACAGCTACAAATTTCGACTACACCCGTTGTCCTCCGCAAAAATCAGATCAGCAGCTAGGCGGCGGCTCTTTCGAGTGCAAATTCATGGTGAAGGCCGCCTAGGACGGGCGTTGACTCGACCCGCTCCGCCTTCTCGATGCGGTGGCGATGAGTTCTGTGTGGAGGTGACGAGCCCAGGTCCGGAATACCCGGACCTAAGCAGGAATGCGATCGTATTGACCACTGCCGCCCGCGACTGTTCCAATTCCGGGATTGTGAGGTTGGCAAGGCGAGCCTTGGCAAACATCATTGCTGCCACGCATTCTCGTTTTATGCTGCCACCTATGTTTTTGGGGATTCCGGAGTCAGCCCGTCCTTTCCACACCTCGTGGCTCATAATTGCCCTGCCGCCTTTAGGTCGGCGGCAAATGAAGCGAGCGACATTACGAGCGTCAAAGGCTTGCCGCTCAAAGGCACAGCGCCGTAACTGGCGTACCATCGGGCCGCGCGATCGTTCTTCGCATCGATAATGAGCACAACGCCGCCGACCTCAGCCGAAGCGCGCAGGCAGCGCCGCGCGGCGGCGGCGAGGAGTTGGCCGCCGATACCTTGGCCCTGGCAACGCAGGTCTGTAGCAATGCGCGCGAGCCGGAACCCGGGCACATCGTGCCGGGCGAGGCCGCGGCGAACCGTCTCCGGCGTGTCAGCGTAGGCCAGAGCGCCCGGAGCCAGGCTGTAGAAACCAAGAATGCTCTTGTTGTCTGCGTTATCAATTGCGAGAAAGGTCTTCGCGGCACCAGATTCATGGCTTTGGCGGGCGTAACGCTCGAAGAAGTCATTCATGGCCGGATCGCCACAATCGAAAGACTTCCGATCATGCTTTTTCGAGATTGGTTCTTCGTGCCAGGCGGGAACGCTCATCGCCGTTTCCGCGTGGGCTTTGGAATTGCAGCGATGGCTGCCCGCAGCTTAGCATTCGGCGCTGGCGGATTTTCGAGCAGGTTCAGCACCAAAAGGCTGTCACGCTCGGACAAGACGATACGTTCCGACTCCTCGATCACCGCCTTGGCCTCCCGCAAGGCGGGTTGGAGAACAAACTCAGTCAGGTCCGTGTGCCTCAACGCCGCAGCGCGCACGAGCGTAGCCTTTTGTTCCGGTCGCAGCCGGAGGTTCATTCGTGGGTTGTCGTCCACGGCCACTCTAGGCATAGATTCCTCCTTGCGTACTCATTAAAAGCGTACATCGTTCTGAGGAGCTTGTCCAGACTCGCCTCCGGCGCAGTCAGAGATATAAAGGGCAACTGTGGACGGTGATGTCGGCAGGCGCGGGAGGCTGTGCTCGCGGCAGAAGCTGGTGAAGTCTTCAAAGTCGGATCGGTGGACGCGCAGGGTAGCCGGCGATTTGGCGCCACGGATATAGCCTTTGGTCTTTTCGATAAGTTGGTCGAGGTCGCGCGAATGCGCGACCAGAGAGAATCTATGACCTTGCATGAATGGAGCTCCGGATGGATTCAAAAGAGGGGTAATAAGTGCGGGCAGCGTGACGCTGCCCTTCCGCAGATCGGGAAGCTTTTTCCGCGCCGAGCAGCGCCCTTTCGTTCTATGTAGAGATCGTTGGAAGGATCGACACGTCCGATCATTAGGATTCGAGCATCTCCATATCGACGGAAACATTAAGGGCGTGCACTCCGCCTCCTAGAATTAAG
>CAZANC010000304.1:0-4177 GCA_964486495.1 uncultured Occallatibacter sp. | reverse complement strand
GCCACACATTCCAGCTCTTCATCATGCCTTTCCGCTCCTGCATCATCACGGAGTGGAGGAAGGCGGTTCCGGTCAGCCAGGGCATGAAGCTCGCGTTTTCAACCGGATCCCAGCCCCAGTAGCCGCCCCAGCCCAGCACGGCGTAGGCCCAATGCATACCGAGGAAGATGCCACACGTCAAAAACAGCCATGTCACCATGGTCCACACACGAGTGATCTTGATCCACTTCTCGCCGGGGTAGCGCATCATTAGTGCGCCCAGCGCAAAGGCGAAAGGTACCGAGAAGCCCACGTAGCCGAGGTAAAGCATGGGCGGATGAATCACCATTTCCGGGTACTGCAGCAGGGGATTGAGCCCATTGCCATCGGCGGGAATTGGCCCCCCGGCGACATACCCGGGAAGCAGCGCGAAGGGTGGCGCGGCAAAGACCAGCAC
Source organism: uncultured Occallatibacter sp. (assembly GCA_964486495.1). Taxonomy (GTDB): domain Bacteria; phylum Acidobacteriota; class Terriglobia; order Terriglobales; family Acidobacteriaceae; genus Telmatobacter. The sequence goes on along the minus strand of CAZANC010000304.1, from coordinate 3,741 downwards.
GGCGAGGAAGAACACCTGGATGCCAGACAGAATCGTGCCCGCGAAGGAATAGAGCTTCACATCCGTCTTGTGCGTCAGGCGGAGAACGAAGCCGTATGTTCCCAGCAGCCACGCCCACAAAAGGAGCGATCCCTCCTGGCCGCTCCACAGCGCAGCGAACTTGTATGGGATGGGCAGCGCCCGGTTGGAGTGTTCAAGGATGTAGGTGATGGAGAAATCGTTGGTAAAGACCGACCAGATGAGAGCAAAAGCAGCCCCGGTTACGGCCACGAACCCCGCAATTCCGGCTCGGCGAGCGGTGTCGGCCAGCCGTTCCGGGGAGATTCGCGCCTTCTGGCCCGTGGCAATCAGTCGCAACGCCACCGCTCCCGCGAGTAGGTTGTAAGCGGCCAGAACTAAAGCGATAAGAAGACAAAAGCTGCCAAACGTGGCCATCAGAACTCCAGGATGATTGTCGCACGCACGCGGGAGGCCGATTACCTCTCAGCGGACGAGTTAATTCTCCATCCATGATAGGTGTTCTACGTGTGATTTGGCTCACACTAGGAGAGACATCCAGGCAGGATTGATTGGGCTTGCTGCTTAGGCGACAGCTTTCGTCTGGCCTGAGAGCATTTGGCCCGTCACGGCCAGCATCTTGTCGCCCCCGACTGGGCGGGGTAGGAAAACGACATGCGCATCGGAATATTCGGACGGAGCTGCGTCCTTCGCCGCCAGGACAAGTACAGGCAAACCCGGCTTCCGCAATCGTAATTCGGCTACAAAGGCCGGACCGCCGATGCCCGGTGTGTGATGCCCGGTGATGACAAGGCCAAGGTTGCCGGCGAACTCCGGTTGCTCGATCAGGCAAAGCGCCTCAGCAGCATCGTTGACCCGGCACACGCTGCCAAATCGACTACCAAGCAGCGACATCATAAGAGACGCTTGGAGGGGATCGTCGTCCACGAGAAGAATAGTTGCCATCAGCCCTGTTTGTGGCGCATTCGTTCTCGTAAACGCCTGAAAGATTTAATATCTCGCTAGCTGAGATGGTAACCAGGCCGCTCTTGGTTGCCTGCTGAACTAAGATTTCGGATGACACGAATGGTTACGCGGCGGACGCTACCCGAAGAGAAACTCCTTGTCGCGAAGCTCTTTGATGCTATCGCGCAGGCGAGCCGCCTTTTCGAACTCGAACTTCTTTGCAGCCTCGCGCATGTCGGTCTCGAGTTTTGCAATATAGGCGTCCAGTTCCTCCTGTGTGTTGAACTCGGGAATCCCGGCCATCTCTTCCTCCTCCACGTCGCCGTACTCGGCCTTGAGGATGTGCGCCAGTCCCATCTCCACCTGGCTGAGGATGGACTGCGGTGTGATGCCGTTCTCTTCGTTGTATGCGCGCTGGATTGCGCGTCGCCGATCGGTCTCGTCCATCGCCCGGCGCATGGAGTCCGTGATTCGGTCCGCGTAAAGGATGGCCCTGCCCTCGAGATGTCGCGCTGCCCGGCCCATGGTCTGGATCAGGGATCCAGCCGAGCGCAGGAATCCCTCCTTATCCGCGTCGAGAATCGCCACCAGAGATACCTCGGGTAGATCGAGCCCCTCGCGAAGCAGGTTGATGCCGATCAGCACGTCGAACTCGCCCCTGCGCAAGCCGGACAGCAACTTCACGCGCTCCAGCGTCTCGATCTCGGAGTGCATGTAACGGCAGCGCACGCCCACTTCGGTGTAATAGCCGGCCAGGTCCTCGGCCATCCGCTTAGTCAGCGTGGTCACCAGCACGCGCTCGTTGCGTTTCGCCCGATCGCGAATCTCCGCGAGCAGATCGTCGATCTGGCCTTTCACGGGACGAATCTCGACTTCGGGATCGACAAGGCCCGTTGGACGGATGACCTGCTCGACGACCACGCCACTGGAGCGCGTCAGTTCATACGGTCCCGGCGTGGCTGAGACGTAGACCGTCTGATGGATCCGGTTCTCGAACTCCTCGAACTTGAGCGGCCGATTATCCATCGCGGAGGGCAAACGGAATCCGTAGTCGACGAGGGTTTGTTTGCGGCTGCGATCGCCGTGCCACATGCCGTGCACCTGCGGAATTGTGGCGTGGCTCTCATCCACGAAGAGGAGAAAGTCGCGAGGGAAGTAGTCGAGCAGCGTAGGCGGCGGTTCTCCCGGCAGACGCCCGCTGAAGTGCCGCGAGTAGTTCTCGATGCCGTGGCAGTAGCCCATCGACTTGATCATCTCGAGGTCAAAGCGCGTGCGCTGGTGAACGCGTTGCGCCTCCACCGCGCGGCCCTCCGACTCAAGGTGCGCAACCCACTCGTTCAGCTCGGCGACGATCGAGTCGACGGCCTCAGCCTTGCGTTCTGGCTGGACGACGTAGTGGCTCTTGGGATAGATGGGCAGCCGCGAAAACTTCTGCTTCACCGTGCCGAAGAGCGGATCGATCTGCGCGAGCGAGTCAATCTCGTCGCCAAAGAGCTCGATGCGATAGGCATTCTCGTCGTAGGTGGGAAAGACCTCGATCACGTCTCCTCTTACTCGAAAAGTCCCGCGCCGGAAGTCCGTGTCGTTGCGCTCGTAGAGGATCTCCACCAGGCGCCGCGTAATGTCCTTGCGGCTGATGTGCTGACCCTTCTCGAGCAGCAGCAACATTCCGAAGTACGCCTCGGGCGAGCCGAGGCCGTAGATGCAACTCACCGAGCTGACGATAATGGCGTCGCGCCGCTCGAACAAACTGCGCGTGGCCGAGAGCCGCAGCTTGTCGAGTTCTTCGTTGATCGTGGCTTCCTTTTCAATGTAGAGATCGCCGGCAGGAATGTACGCTTCCGGCTGGTAGTAGTCGTAGTAGCTGACGAAATACTCGACCGCGTTTGACGGGAAGAACTGCTTGAACTCGTGATAAAGCTGCGCGGCCAGCGTCTTGTTGTGCGCCAGAATCAGCGCCGGCCGGTTGGACTGCTCGATGACCTTGGCCATGGTGAAGGTCTTGCCTGAGCCGGTGACGCCGAGCAGCACCTGATGCCTCTCGCCGGCGGCAAGCCCCTCCATAAGCTGGTCGATGGCCCGCGGCTGATCGCCCTTGGGTGTGTAGCTGGTGACGAGCTGGAAGTCCATGGCTGCATTATACGCGACAAGCGAAGATGTAGCGAAGAAACGTCGGGTAGGATGTAGGGGGCAGGAAGGCCCGCCCGAGGGGCGTTTTGGGGCAAAAAAAGCCGTTTTGGTTACTAAAATCGACTAAATTTGTCGAAATTTGTCCACGACTTTGAGGTAGATGTGTTGATTAAAAAAGAGTTACCGTCGTTTCTTCGGGTTTTGTGGGTAATTTTTTTGTTTATTTAATTTCGGGGCTCCAAAAGGCAATGCACACGGTACCAAGGTACTGAAGGAGCGGAGGAGCTGGAACCGAGGGACTGAGCGACCAAGGGGACGGGAAGCAGGGAACAAGGGAACGAGAGAACAAGAAGACCGGGGATAACCAATATCGGATGAGGAGTAGCTAGTAGGGAATCGAGAGACAGTGAGCAGTGAACAGTGAACGGAGGGCCGTGCACTGTAAGTCGTGGATCTTGAACCGTCAACCAGGGACGGTGGTGCGGCCGTTCTGGTTTGATGGTCGATCATGGAATGAGTATGCGCCAGAAGCGGTAAATAATCGGCAAACTTGACAGAGATCAGTGATCAGGGGTCAGGGATCAGAAAAGGAACGAGTTAGGGTGTGGTTTGAGCGACGATTTGGAGACAAAGGGGGTTGACAACAGC
>CAZANC010000303.1:0-4191 GCA_964486495.1 uncultured Occallatibacter sp. | reverse complement strand
CGCATCGAAGTCGTGCAGCGCCGCACCGTCTACCTGCTGCGCAAGGCGCGCGAGCGCGAGCACATCCTTGAAGGCCTCAAGATCGCGCTCGACAACCTCGACACCGTCATCAAAATCATCCGCGCATCGGCCTCACGGGCTGAGGCGCGCGAAAACCTCTACGCCTGGGGCAAGGGCACCGAAATCATCATCACGCTCGATCGCGAGCTCCAGCGCCACGAGGAGCGCGGCCTTACCCTGCGCCAGATCGACGCCATCCTCGAACTCCAGCTCTACCGCCTCACCCAACTCTCCATCGACGAGCTGCTGAAAGAGCTCAAGGAAGTCCGCGCAAAGATTGCCGAGTACGAAGAAATTCTCGGCAGCGAGAAAAAGCTGCGCGCGGTCATCGTCAAGGAGCTTGAAGACGTTCGCGACAAGTACGGCGACGAGCGCCGCACCGAAATCGTTGACGAGAGCGCTGAGATTCAGCTTGAAGACCTCATCGCCGACGAGCAGGTCGCCGTCACCGTCAGCCACCAGGGCTACCTCAAGCGCACGCCCATCTCCATCTACCGCCAGCAGCGCCGCGGCGGCACCGGCCGCATGGGCATGAAGACGCGCGAAGAAGACTTCGTCTCGCAGCTCATCGTCAACTCCACGCACGCCTTCCTGCTCTGCTTCACCAACACCGGCCGCGTCTACTGGCTCAAGGTCTACGAAATTCCCGACGTCGGCGCAGCCGGCAAGGGCAAATCGATGCAGAGCCTGCTCGATCTCCAGTCCGGCGAAAAAGTCTGCGCCATCCTGCCCGTCCGCGATCTCGAAGAGGAAGGCAAATTCATCTTCTTCTCCACGCAAAAGGGCACCGTCAAAAAGACCCCGCTCAAAGACTTCTCCAACGTCATGGCCCGTGGCATCATCGCCATCGGCATCGATTCCGACGACGAGCTCGTCGCCGCGCGCATCACCGATGGCTCGCAGGTCATCTTCATCGCCACGCACCTCGGCATGGGCATCCGCTTTGAAGAGAGCGACGTCCGCTCCATGGGCCGCCCCGCATACGGCGTCCGCGGCATCGCCCTCATCAAGAACGACTACGTAATCGGCACCGTGGTCACGCCCAAGGAGCATGCGCCGGGCGCGTACCGCATTCTCTCCGTCACCGAGAACGGCTTCGGCAAGCGCACCGATGTCGAGGAGTATCGCCTGCAAACGCGCGGCGGCAAGGGCGTCAAGAATCTCTCTGTCACCGAGCGCGTCGGTCGCGTTAATTCAATTCAAATGGTCGACGAAACCTCTGAGCTGATGGTCATCAGCCAGTTCGGCAAAATCATCCGCTGCGACACCAAGACCATCCGCTCCGCCGGCCGCGCCACTCAGGGCGTCCGCATCCTCAACCTCGAGCCCGATGACAAGGTCGCCGCCACCGTCATCATCCCGCCCGAAGAACTCAACGGCAACGGCCACGACGAACAGCCGACACTGCTGCAGTAAGGCAGTTGCCAGTGAACCGAAGCTGGCTTTAGCTCGTCGTTTCCCAATTCCCAAAGGCGAGACTTGCGCCAACCGGTGCACTAATATAGGCGTGGACGAGGACGGGACGCCGGGGCTAGTCCTGACCGCGAAGACGGAAAGTCACGCGCAATCCTGGGTGTAAATGAAGAAAGCTAAGCGGGGTAATCACGGTCCGAAAGAAGATGAAGAAGAAGAATGAAATTAACGCCTGCAATGCCTTAATAAGGATGTTTGAAAGAGTGGCGGGCGTGCATTGTGAATGCGAAAGTTCTCCGGACGAAGGGGCATCTAAAGAAAGAGAACCTGATTTTATCCTAAAATCCGCGAACGTTGAAATGACAAGGATTGCGGTTGAACACACGGTCATTCCATTATTCGAAGGACAACATAATTACCTTATATCGTCCTTCGATAGGGCAGAGAGAATTAATGAGCTATGTCAGGGAAAGATACCGAAAGACCGATACTATTACATAACCGTGCCGCACGCGCTCATCAACTCCCTTAGAAATAGGAACAGGCAAAAGGCCTTTGACGAAAGCTTGGCTAATTGGATTATTGAACAGGCGCCGCAACTACAGATAGACGACGAACCCAAGCAGTATGGTTACGAACGCCACAAGATTAGGTTGTTCTGCGGTGGTACGCATCCGCAGTGGAATGGACGGGTGGGACGAATGCCGGAGGGCCCGGCAGATGTCGCGACATCCCAAAAGGAGGCATTCGACAAAGCCATTAGGCATGGACTCGACAAACTCACCAAGTATAAAAGCAACCTATCCGAGAGCTTCAAAACAGTCCTCATCTTGGAAGATTTGGCTGGATTTCGACACGAACGAATCACGCAGGGATTGACTCCTTTCGAAAGGGCTAAAATTGAAGAATCTATTGACTATATTGTTGTATTGGTCTCTCTTAACGACCAGATGATAGTGGGTTATGTGTGGAAAGAGAACGAAACATGGCATAGCTTCATCCCTGCCAATAGAAGATTCAACTTTCGTAGCGAGGATTGAGACGAAGGGGTTCATAAAAACACTGGGAGAATGAGGTCGGGTGCCGGGTGCCCTCGGTCCCCATCTTGGGACCGGGACGCCGCCATCAAGCGTCAACCTCGATCAATAGGGTTCTAGTTCGCCATTCTCTTTACGGCGAAACCGCCGGATCGTCTTATCCGTCGGCTTGCTCGGATCGTAGACCACGCCGATCTTCTCCCAGGCCGCCAGGCTAAGCTCCCGCGTCAAATCCATCCGCTCACCGACTGTAAGGCTGCGCCAGTTTTTCACCCTCTCCTTTAGGTGCTCCGGCACATAACCGTAGGGAAAGTTCGATTCGTCCACCTCGCTCATACCGTCCAATCCTCCACAACCAATCCCTTCACTCGCTCAAACTCGCTCGTATTCGCGGTCACCAGAATCAGATTCCGTCGAAAGGCCTGTCCCGCGATCAGCGTGTCGTACTCGCCGATCCGCTTGCCCTGCCGCTCAAGTTCGGCGCGTATCTCGCCTGCCGCCCGCGCGTCCTGGGCGGAATAATCAAGCACCGTAACTTCCCGGCTTAGAAATGCCGACAAGGCGCGCGCGTTTTGCGCCGCTAACTGGCTTTTTGCTACGCCATACCACAGCTCATGGACAGCGATCGATGAAGTCGCAAGCACGGCTCCGCTACGCTCAGCCTTCAAATAGGCCGTGCGTACTTTGCGTGAACTCCCATTGATCAGAGCGATGCACACGTTCGTATCGAGCAGGTAGTTCACTTGAAGTACTCACGAATCGGAGCAAGATTCTGCTCGCGGCCTTCAGGAAAGATTGGGTCGCCCTTGATCGCGTCAATCCGCGCAAACCACTCCTCGGCCGTTTCCTTTTGAGCCTCGGTTATCGGCTCAATCAGCACTCCCGCGCCCACGCGCGTCACCCGCACACGGTCGCCCGCAAACCGGAACTCCTTCGGCAGTCGCACAGCCTGGCTGCGGCCGTTCCAGAACAGCTTCGCATCGGCAGACTTCATTTTGTCGTCTGTCTTTACCGGCATGGGTCCCTCCAAATGGTCTATATCATTAGTATATACCATTTCTAATTCGGAATGATCGCCGAATCTCTGTTCTCTGTCCCCTGTTCTCTGTTCCCGTCAAGCCCCCGCCGCCCAAAATCGACCCGCCGACCCCGCCCTAACCCCTTCTTTTTCTGATCTCTGACCCCTGATCCATGCTCTCTCTCAAGTTTGCCGATCATTTCCCGCTGCCGGCGCATACTGGTTCCATGATCGACGAGCAGAAATCGACGACCGGATCGGGCTACTGGCTGTTGGCTGTCGGCTCCGCCGGCTCACACGCTCCCCGTCCACGATTCACCGTCCACGTCTTTCTGTCCCCTTGTTCCCTCGTTCCCTCGTTCCCCGTTTCACTTCTTCACTCGTTCACTTCTTCACCCGTCACCTCGGTCCCTGCCTTCCTGACCACTGGCCACTGTTCACTGACCACTGGATTGCCTGCCTTTCTAACCACTAACCACTACCCACCAATCACCGTTTTTCTAACCACTAACCACTACCCACCGACCGCTGCCTTTCTCGCTCCCTTGCTCCCTGCTTTTTCGCTCCCTTGCTCCCCGCTCCCTGCTCCCTTGCTCCCTGCTCCCCTCGCTCCCTTGCTCCCTGCTCCCCTCGCTCCCTTGCTCCCTGCTCCCCTCGCTCCCT
>CAZANC010000302.1:0-4216 GCA_964486495.1 uncultured Occallatibacter sp. | reverse complement strand
GCGGCCATCACCGGCGCCGCGCCGCGAAAGTAGCCGAATGGCGACTCGGCCATCAGCTGATATTTGAGCTGAATCAGCGGCGGCACTCGGCCGCGCATTGATCGCGCAACCAGCTCTAGAGCCGTAGCCGGCCGCGCCTTCGGATGCAGCGCTTCGTGCTGGTGGCGGCCCACTTGTTTGCGCCGCGCCTGGCCAAGTGCGCGCCGTTCTTCAGGAGTTGCCCAGTGCATACAGCGGAACATACACCGCCGACCCTTGCGGCAACAAACGGTGAAACCCCACTCGCGACATCTTCAATCCTGCGAAATCGAGAGAACATCGAGACTGCACGCCGTTAATCTTCGCCGAAGAAGCGCTTCCGTACTGCTTCATCAAGCGGCAGATCGGGTCCAACGAAGAGCGAGTCCGGCTGCCGGCTGGGGTCTTGCCCTATGAGCGGCATGGCCCGCGCGCGGCGCGCATCGGCATCCGGTCCCGTGGCGAGATACATCGCAGTCATCCACTGGTGGAAGGTGTGCAGCCGGCCTGCGTAGTCATCATGCTCGCCGGCGTAGGCATGGCCGGCAGCACTCCAATCGTCGGTTCGCATCAGGTGATCGCGCAGCACCCGGGCGTCGCGCAAGGTAAGTGAAAGGCCCTGCCCCCAAGTCGGATCGCTCGATGTGGCCGAGTCGCCCAGCAGCGCCACTCCGTCGCGGTACGGGTGATCGACCCGGCTGTGCGCGCAACTGAAGGTCGCCAGCGGACCGGCCTGCCTGACGCCCTCGAAGAGCCCCGCTTTCGCGCCTGTTTTCGTGCAGCCGTCAACAAATCTAGCCAGATCGCCGGGCCCTTGAAAGCGCGCTTGCGTTCGATCGTGGTAGCACAGATACATCCGCACGCGGCCACCACCCTGCGGCGCGACAATTGCCAGATGTCCCAGCTCAAAGTTGTAAATGCCCTGCAGAGTGTCTTCCGCCGCAGGGACGTTTTCCAGACGAATTCCGGCGATCATCATGTCTTCGGGATCGCGTTGGACCGGGAAACGCGCCGAATTGCGCACCACGGAAGATCGTCCCTCGGCGCCCACCACCAGCCGCGCGGAGATCGTTTCAACGCGGCCATTTTCCTCGACGACCATCTCCGGCGGCGCGCCCGGCCGCACCTCGCGAACCGCCGCGCCCCGTCGCACCGTGACGCCCGCTGCCGCCGCCGCTTTCAACAGCGACTCCTGCATGGCGGGGTGATAGCAGGCCAGGCAAGGTAGCTGATGCTTTGTGCTGGGGACTAATTCGCGATGTTCTACCCGGTCACCCGCAACATATGTGTCGATCCAGTCGAGGTGGTGGCCGCCGGCTTCCGCAAAACAATCGGCGACTCCGAGGGCCTCAACTTCAGCGTAGCCCCAGGGCAATATCACCTCGCCGCGGACGCGATCCTTGAATTGCCGCTCGTGCTCGACGACGAGAACCTTGGCGCCCTTTTTCGCGATGTTTTTGGCCAGTGCTGCACCGCCAAGGCCGCCACCTGCGATGGCAACATCGTACGTTGTCGACATGCTTTTTCCTCCCGGGGGATTTCCTGAATGTATGTGGTTTTGCCGGCATCAAGCAAGAATTTATTTCTGGACGAAATTGCGTTTGGGAACGGCGATTCGCCACCAAACGCCGTGATTTACACTGAGTCTTCCGGAACTACCGGCCCACCTCCGACCTCTGTGGTCGATTTCCCGCGTCCCGGGCCGGATCACTATTCCAGGAGAAGGTGCTTTGACGCGAAAATCCGTCTTCCTGTTTCCGGCCTTCGCTTTGTTCGCACTCGCAGCCCAATCAGTGGCCGCACAACCGCCCGAGAAGCCGCTTACAATCGACGCGATCTTTGCGCATGGGCCGCTGATCGGCGTGCCGCCTGACCAGCTCACATGGTCGCCCGATGGGAAGCATCTGACCTATCTGGATGGCGGCGAACTGATGGACGTGGATCCCGCCACAGGCAAGACCCATGTACTGGTGAGCGCGGCCAAGATGGAGAACCTGAACGGCAGCAACGGCTCCGAGCAGGACCGCGATCACCGCCAGCGCTACAACCTGGCAAGCTACGTGTGGGCCCCGGACTCCACGCACATTCTCTTCGACTCCAATGGCCGGCTGTGGCTTTACGATCTGCGTAACGGCATTGGAGTCGAATTGGGCTTTTCCGGCCTTCTCTCCGGCGACGACCCCAAGTTCTCTCCCGACAATGCATCTATTTCGTTCATCAAAGATCACGGCCTGGCCGTTATCCCGCTCCGCGAACCCGGCACGCCCACTGTTCCTCTCGCTCCCGCGCCCAATCCTTCCTCCGCCGATGGTCAGGTGCTTCTCAACGGCGAAGTGGACTGGGTATACGAGGAGGAGCTTGACGTGCGCAGCAACTACTTCTGGTCGCCAGACTCGAAAAAGATTGCCTATCTGCAGATGAACGAGACGCATGTCCCGAGCTATCCAATCACCGACTGGATTCCGAATCACGCCACGGTAGATTGGCAACGGTTTCCGCAGCCGGGCGACCCCAATCCCGATGTGCACGTGGGCGTGGTGCCTGCGCGTGGCGGGAAAACCGTATGGATCAAGGTCCCGCTTCACGAGGGCGACGATTACTTGCCGCGCTTTGGCTGGGTCGACAGCAAAACCGTTTGGGTCGAAGCGCTGACTCGGGATCACAAGCACCGCGCGCTTTTCTTTGCCGACGCCGATTACGGCGACGCGCGTCTCATGCTCGAAATCAGCGACGATAAGTTCCTCGATGAAGACTACGATGTGACGGTCGGCGACGGAGCCATCGTGCTCACCAGTTGGAGCGACGGGCACAATCATCTTTATCTCTACAGCTACGACAAGCAGAAGCCGTCCGCGTCCGATGCGAAACTTGAACGCCAGCTGACAAGCGGCGATTTCGAAGTCGGCGCCGTTTACAACGTGGACACCGCGCGCAAAGTGGTGGACTACGCGTCCAATGAAGGCGATCCGCTGGAGCAGCAGATCTGGCAGGTGAACTTTGCGGGTGAGATCCGGCAATTGAGCGCTGGCGCAGGCTTCCATCTCGCCACATTTTCTCCCGACGGCGGCGCGTTTACCGACAAATTCTCTTCGCGCATGACGCCGCCGGTGATGCGCGTCTGCCAGGTTCCCAATAAACCCACCGCGGGGGGCTCGTGCCGCGTCTTCTGGGAGACGCACGCGCTCGCTTCTTACCATCTGCGCCCGCCAGAGCAGTTTGAGGTGAAGGCGCACGATGGTAGCACGCTCTACGCGACGTTGCTGCTGCCGGAAGGCACGACGAGTGCAGCGGGCGCGCCCCCCGCTGGCACACCCTTGATTGTGAATCCCTACGGAGGGCCCCACGAACAGATTGAGATGAACCAGTGGACTGGCGCGCTGCTCTTCGATGAGCTTCTCGCGCAAAACGGTTTTGCCGTGCTCCATGCTAACAATCGCGGGATGGGCAGCCGTGGGCGCGCTTTCGCGCAGGCGGCTTATCGCAACTTTGGACCGGTGCAGCTCGAGGACCAGTTGACCGTGGTGGACGCGGCGCTCGCCAAATATCCCCAGCTCGATCCCAAACGACTGGGTTGGTGGGGCTGGAGCTGGGGCGGCACGTTCACGCTCTATGCCATGACGCACTCGGCCCGCTTCCGCACCGGCGTGGCTGTTGCCCCGGTCACCGACTGGCGCGACTACGACTCCATCTACACCGAGCGCTATCTGGGTTTGCCCGCGGAAAATCCGGACGGCTATCGCGACTTCTCGGTCGTCAATTCGGCTGCGGATTTGGGTGGACGCTTGCTGCTGGCGCACGGAACCGGCGATGACAACGTACACGTCGAAAACACGGTGCAGTTTGTACAGAAACTCATTGATGCCGGAATTCCTTACGACCTTCAGATCTTCCCGCGCAAGACGCACTCGCTCGCAGGACCGGAGGCGCAGACCGAACTCTTCAGCCGGATTCTGGCGCAGTTTGAAACCTACTTGAGGCCGGAGGAGACGGGTGCGGGCGGGAACTAAACGAAACTAAACTTCGTGACGATTGAAGATTTCGTCCTTCTTGCTCTTGGGGCAGTGCGTGCACTCCATACAGGCAACCAGAAGCACTGCCACCCCCACCGTGACCAGCACAGCAAGCACGCTTCCATTCACCGCAATCCAATGTCCGAGGGTCTGCATCTTCGGTCACCATCCAGGGTTACGATCCGGTC
>CAZANC010000301.1:0-4268 GCA_964486495.1 uncultured Occallatibacter sp. | reverse complement strand
GGATTCTGGCGGTCCTCATAGCGGAAAGGGAAGTGGTAGAGCAGGTCTTCGGCGGTCAGAATGCCTTTTTCGGCGAGCATCTTCGCGACGGTCGGTCCGACACCGCGCACATACTGCACTTGATCGCCGAGGCTGGGCACATCTGGATGCTAAATCGCGCGGATGGCGCATAACAATCCGGCGACGCTGCGGACTGTGCGATTCAAGGTCAGCTAAACCCCAGCACCGGGTGCGGAATGTATGGCTCTTCGAGCTCCGTCATCTCCTCCGGCGTGAGGTGGACGGAGAGCGCTGCCACCGCATCCTCAAGGTGATTCGGCTTGGTTGCGCCGACGATCGGAGCCGTGACGCCGGGCTTCGACAGCAGCCACGCCAGCGCCACCTGAGCACGTGGAATCCCGCGTTTTTCGGCGATCTCGCCGAGCCTGTCGGCGACCCTGTGGTCTGCCTCTTCGGTTTTCGAATACATACCGTTGCCAAAGACATCGCTCTCGGAGCGCACGGTGGTCTCGGCCTTCCAGGGGCGCGTGAGGCGTCCACGAGCGAGCGGGCTCCAGGGAATGACGGCGATGCCCTCGGCGCGGCAGAGGCCGATCATCTCGCGCTCTTCTTCGCGGTAGAGCAGGTTGTAGTGGTTCTGCATGGAGACGAAACGCGTCCAGCCGCGGAGGTCGGTGAGGTAGATCGCCTGTGCGAACTGCCATGCATACATCGACGAAGCGCCGATGTAGCGCACCTTTCCTGCCTTCACCACGTCGTGCAGAGCCTCCAGCGTCTCTTCGATGGGCGTTTCGTAGTCCCAGCGATGGATCTGGTAGAGGTCGACGTAGTCGGTTCCGAGGCGCTTCAGGCTCTGGTCGAGTTCAAACAAGATCGCCTTGCGTGAGAGGCCCTTCCCGTTCGGCTCCTCACGCATCAGACCCTGAACTTTGGTGGCGATTACGACCAACTCGCGCCGGGCGTTAGCCTTGAGGAACCGGCCAACGACCGCTTCGCTTTCCCCGCCCGAATAAACGTTGGCGGTATCGAAGAAGTTAATGCCCAAATCAAGGGCCTGGCGCAGGAATGGCTGGCTGTCGGCCTCGCTCAGCGCCCAGAGCTGGCGCCCGGGCAGCAGCTTTCCGGTAGCTGGGCTGCCATAGGTCATGCATCCAAGACAAATGCGGGAAACTTTCAGTCCTGTATGGCCGAGATTGACGTATTCCATGAACGCTCCTGGTTTAATCTTAGTGCGTTTGATGCGCGGCGGCCGATTGACGATTGCGAGCGTCCGCCTCCAAATTGGTGAAGTGAGCGGCCCAATTTGCGCGCATTCCCGCGCCACAGTACTTTCGTGCATTGCGCTGCGGTGAGTAAAAGTGGTTCGCTTGGACCAGTGGAAATATCGTGAGACAACTTCTCTCTCGGCGCAAGGGTCTAAACTCACATGAGTATGAGGGAGAGTTGTCTTCGGGGCTTTCCATAGGCTCCGGCGCTTACAGGGCGGAGAATGGGCGCGTCAAAGAGAGAATGAGTGCGTCTAACAATGATTGGGTGTGGGTTGAGTGGGGATTGAGCAGGAAGATTTGGCCAGAAAGGCCCGGACGAAGTGAGTCAAAGTGAGTCAGTGACGACGGTGCCGCAACGGCGAGACTTGCGTTCCCGGGGCCGGCGCGTCGAAAGCCCTTTGCAGCGGCATGGGTCCAATTTGCTGCGGCACCGGCCGGCGCGGATGCTGGCTGCGGCTGCCGTTCCAGTCCTGGTTCTCCTGGCAGGTTGCGGCGGATCGGTGTCCGGCGGCGGGAGCGGTGGCACGCTCTCGGTTTCGCCGGGTACGGCAACCATCGACACCAACTGCACCGGCTGCAATGCCACCTCCAATTCAGGAGTCTATGAGCAGTTCACTGCCACGTTTAGCGGGGGTGGCTCCGCGAGCGTTACGTGGACTGTCTCAGGCGGCGACTCGTACTACGGCCCCGGATCCATCACGAGCGCAGGCCAATATAGTCCGCCCTTCGCTCTTGTCGCTGATAACGTAAAGGTCACCGTGACGGCGACGCCGACTTCAGGCTTAGGGTCCGCAAGCGCGACGATCACCGTCACGCCCGGATTTCTCGAGCCACTGACGCCTGAGAATTTCGCCCTTGGCAGTGGCGGAACAACCACCATCACCGGGTACATTGCCGAACGCGGAGGCAGTACCCACATCAACTACACTACATCGAGCAGCCCCACAGGAAGCAGCGGCGGACAAGGCTCCGTGAGCAACTCAGGCTGCGTAAGCAGCGCCAACGTGTTCACCTTCTGCACCGTGACCTACACGGCGCCGACGACAGTCTCGTCAACTGGCACGACCTATGTGGTCGGTACCGTCGGCACATCGTCTTCAAAAACTGCGTCTGTAATTCTGCTGAACACCGCTGGAATCACCAGCAACCCCGCCGCACACCAGGTCCAGCTTGCGACACCGGTCTTCCTGGGCAGCTCTGGCGGCAATAACGACGATCTCGATGTGAAGAACAACCAGGTTGAAGATTGCTGCGGTGGCACGCTGGGAGCGTTGCTCCAGAACAGCAGCGGCACGCAATTCCTGTTGAGCTGTAACCATGTGTTCGCGCGCAGTGACCAGGCAAGCACGGGAGAGGCGATCATTCAGCCAGGGCTCATCGAGAACAACTGCACGCAGGGCGCCGGAACCACACCGGTAGGCGTCTTGACTGCATGGCCCGCGCTCAGTTCGAAATCAACCAATGTCGATGCAGCCGTCGCAGCTGTGAACTCGGGAGCGGTGAGTCCCACGGGTGCAATTCTTGAATTGGGCCTTCCTGGGGCAGGCGGTGTGTTGGCCGCAGCGCCCCCGGGCATTTCTTGCACTAATGTGTCACCCGACGCCTCGTGCACCCCAGGCAAGGGCGAAACAGTGACAACAGTATCGCCAGCAATGACCGTGGCCAAGAGCGGCCGGACCACCGGACTGACCTGCGCCAAAATCACGGCAATCAGTGCAACCGTGGAGGTGAGCTACTTCAGGGACTGCGCTGAAACCGAAGCCTACATGACCAAGACCTACACCAACCAACTCGAAATCGAGGCGAATCAATTCAGCGACGCGGGCGACTCCGGATCGCTGGTGGTGGATGCAAGCAACGCCGAGCCCGTTGGATTGTTCTTTGCCGGCGGAGTAGATCCTGCGACGGGTATGAGCGAGGGAGTGGCCAATCCCGTGTCCGAAGTACTGGCTGAGCTCGACGCTTTGCCTCCAGGGAACGCCTACACCTTTGTCGGCACCACGGACCACCCGGTTAGCTGCCTGAACTACGGCAACGCCACAGCGACCGCCGCGCAGGGAACCACGCTCTCCGATGCGCAGGCCGTGCTTGCCCAGCAGGCGCTCACGCAGGCGCGCATGTTGATCAATCCCTCCGCGGGCATCCTGGGTGCGGCCACTGGCAAGAGCAGCGACCATGCCGGCGAGGCGACGGTCATTCTCTATGTCGACCAGAGCATGAGCGTGACTGCGCAGCAGATGGTCAACGGCGTTCGCACTGAAGTGATTCCCACCACCGCGCAGGCTGTGGCGGCGGGTGCCGTGCCAAAAACCGCTTTGGAGTCCCACACCGATTCGACGCTGGCGCCCGGTGTGCTGACACAAGCGATCGCGGCCAAGCAGCAGATTGAGCAAAACCTGATGAAGCAGAATCCAGCCTTCTTCGGCGTGGGAGTGGGACAGAGCCTCGATAATCCGAAGGAAGCGGCGTTGGTGATTTATGTTGACCGTCGTCAGGTGCCGGCCACGCTTGCGCCCACGATCAACGGCCTGCGTACGCGGTACGTCATCATGGACCGGCTGCACGTTACGAGGTCGTATTTAACAGGACCCGTCCGGCAGCAAAGCCACTGCATGGCGCATTCGGTTACGCACCAAACCAGCCAGTTCGATCCGCTGCACACGCACACATTGTCTGGTTTGAAGCTGTTCTGAATCCGATTGACAGACTAGACGAACCGGCCTACTCGATCGCCACGGATGCCCCGAAGGTGACGGGGCCTCATGAGCAGCCAACTGCTCTACTGGAATGTCGGGAGCATCTTTTCCAGATCATCTCGAGTCAGGTAGCGGCCGTTCAGGACCACCGCATTCACCTTCTCGACGTTGTGAATGTCGTCGAGCGGATTCGCATCGAGGACGACGAGGTCCGCATACTTCCCATATTCAACGGAGCCGAGAACCTTTTCGCGATCGAGATATCGGGCCGGGTTGATGGTCGCGGTGCGCAAGGCGTCCAATG
>CAZANC010000300.1:0-4284 GCA_964486495.1 uncultured Occallatibacter sp. | reverse complement strand
TGTTGCGGGCGAGGCCGACTTTGCTCAGGCCCATGATGATGATGCCGTTGATGTCAACCTCGCCCTTGCACATTCCGTGGAAGGCGGAGCGCGGAAAGCGATGATGGTTGTTGTGGAAGCCGTCGCCGAAGGTCAGGGCCGCAAGAACGGCATTGTTCTTGCTGTTGTTCCTCATGTTGAAGTTCTCATAGCCGAATGTGTGGCCAAGCGAGTTGACCGCCCAGACGGAGTGCTGAAAGAGCACGGTTCGCAGGAAGGCCGCGAAGACGCAGCCCCACGCATCGGTCAACCCGCCGAAGGCATAGCCAACGAGCCAGGGAATGGCTATGGAGACAACGGGCCAGATGTAGTGGGTGCGGGCATAAAACTGGATGACGGGATCGCGCGCGAGGTCGCGGCCGTAGATGTTGAGGTCGGTGATGGTGTCGTCGAACATCCATCCGATGTGGGAATGGAAGAGGCCCTTGAGCGATGATTCGTGGCCGCAGTGACCGTCGACGAAGGGGCTGTGGTTGTCACCGCAATGGTCGGTCTGGGAGTGATGGCGGCGGTGGTCGGTAACCCAGGTGAGCAGCGAGCTCTGAAACGACATGGAGCCGAATGCGCCCAAAAGGTACGCGACCCAGGGATCGGTCTCATAGCTCTTGTGCGAAAAATAGCGATGGAAGCCGACGCCCGTGCCCATTCCAACAATGAAGTAGCCGACGATGAAGGTGACCACCTCGACCCAGTGGATGGGATGGTAGCGGAACCAGAAGATGCCGGCCACGGAACCGGCCAGGGGCAAGCCGATCAGGAAGGTGTTGTCGATGCGCTTCTTGAGAGCGGCGCGGCCCGCAATCATGCCGATGGGCTGGCTAACAGCGGCGGGTTGGCTGGTTCGGGAAAGGGCCAAGTCGAACGCTCCAAGTCACTCTAGTTTCTTAAGACTACAGCCTTTGGGGGCAGCCGGGCTACGGTTTTTCGATGCGTGAGACGGACGCTGCCGAGGACAGGTGAGCAAGTCGTCGGTGCTGGCGGGCCTGGTGGGGTTAGCGGCGATAGAAAGACGGCCGGCCGCATTGCGCGCTGATGTTTACCTTTCATTGCTTCCCCCACCGCCCGGGTATGGCAAACCTCCATACTTGATAACAAAGGGATTACGGGTGGTCCATACCTAGGCCATACCTCCCAGACCCATTTCCGGGTTCGAAGCCCGCAAACCTGCCGATTCACGGGAGTTAGTTGATGAGAAGCGCATGATCGATGATTACTGGTCAGGACAAATATCCCAATCACACAGATAATGAATAACTGAGAGCGCAAACAGTATGAGCGCCGCTATTAGCAGCAATTCTTAGCTGGTATTTGAAAACCTCCAGAATAAGGGCGGCAAAATATAGAGGCATCTGTAAATATCCTTTGTATAAAGATTATTGACGGAGGATGTATTACATGATATGCTCCCTAAAGAAAGCGAAAGTCTTTGTAATGAGTGAGTTTGAGCGGAGGGCGGGAGAATCGAACTCCAGTCCGGTCAGGGATGATAGGGGGTATAAATCCCCGTACTGCCGCCAGGCAGACACCCTCCGCAAATAAAAGGGGCGCTCTGTTGGAACTAGGTCGGCTTTGGAAGGCTTAGCCTAGTTTGGAATCCAAGAGAGCGCGAGCTGATCACCGGTGAAGATGAGGGGCGCGGTGTTGGATGCCGCGCCTTTCGCTTATTTTCACTACACCACACTCTCGGAAAGCGTGCAAGAACAAACCACAACATATTGTATTTTGTTCACATTCCGCGCGCCGTTCCAAAAAACACTAGCAATCGGCTGTGGACAAGCGTGAAACCGCGAGTTTCTAAGCGGTCTTCAGCGAAGCGTGGCATACTGCTCTTGCGAAAGTTGACAGCCGTCAATTCGAGTCCATCGTCGGGAACCTGCTCAAGCGGAGACCGGCCACGCGGGATCAGCAAAAGACCGGCTCTCGCAAGCACTCAGGGAAGATAGTACCGCCTAGAACGGAACCGGATCAGCCCCATCCACAAGCGCCCGGTAGGTCAGCGGAGAAGTCTGCGCCGTCATACTGACCATATTCTCGAACCGCTCTAAATTCCTACGCTCATTGAACCTGAGTTCAAACTCGCTCAGGTAGCGGTGCAAATGCTCTATCGAAATCTTGTGGAAGCTGGACGGCGCACGTGTGGGTCGTCCAGAGGCAAGATCTAGCCTTACTGTTCCACAAGCCTGTACGTCGATCCTCGCCAATCCCGGTGAGCCCTCTTGGACTATGCTGAGAGGATTATCCGGACCCTCGGATCGGCCACGTCGTCTTAGCCATCGCGAATCGCGGCCGAGCGAGCCCCCTGGGGACTAATGAGAGGCCCCGAATGCTCGAATCGATGACCTTCAGGAATTACAAGTGCTTCCGCGATCAGACGATCCCCTTCCGTCCATGCACAATCGTTGTGGGCCGAAACAACGCGGGAAAGTCAACAATTGTAGAGGGGCTACGCCTTATCTCGTTGGTTGCAAACCGCATGCAACACCTTCAATTTCATGCTCCGCCTGCATGGGCGGATGTGTACCGAAGTCATAGGGGCGTGGCACCGTCAATCGATGACCTTGACATCAACTTCGAATGCGTTTTTCACAGGTCAAGCGGTCCCCCCGCTGTCATTTCAGCAAGATTTGCGAATGGATCGAGTATCGAGCTCTATGTGGGCATTGAAAAGGAGAGAGGACAGGTGCATGGGGTAGTGCGGAATCCTAGGGGCAAGATCGCTCAAACCGCGCACGAAGCGGCGCAGGCCTGCATTCCCGCGATTGCGATACTTCCTCAGGTCGCCCCCGTAGAGAGAGAGGAGAGGGTCCTGAGCTCGGAATATGTCCAGCGCAATCTCTCCACGAGTCTAGCCCCAAGGCATTTCCGCAATCAAATCAACCTTCTTCATCACTTCTATAGCGACTTTCGAGCGATTGCCGAGGAAACCTGGCCCGGTCTACGCATTGACACTTTTATAAGACGTGGGGGGTTGATCGATGGCGAGCTGAGGCTAAATGTCCGGAACGACGACTTCGTCGGAGAAGTATCTTGGATGGGCCACGGACTACAAATGTGGCTTCAGACTATCTGGTTTATCGCGCGGTCAGGTTCCGCCCAGGTGGTCATGTTGGACGAACCGGACGTGTACATGCATCCGGATCTTCAACGGCGCTTAATCCGGTTTCTGAAAGAGAAGTTTCCACAAATGATTCTCACGACTCATTCAGTCGAGATGCTTGCTGAGGTAAGTCCGAAGGAAATGCTCATCATCGACCGCAGGGAGCAGCGCGCAGCATTCGCCGACGAGATGCTCGCCATGCAGAGGGCGATTGACCTTGACCTTGGCGCGACGCAGAATCTGCAACTTTCACGTCTCTGGGGAGCGAGGAAAGTGATCTTGGTTGAAGGCGAGGACATGCAAATGCTCCGTCGGTTCTATGACCTCATCTTCCCCGACTCTCTGGACTCCCTTGCGATCGTTCCCAACTTTCCAATCGGAGGATGGGGAGGGTGGAACTACGCGGTGGGCTCCTCGCTGCTGCTTCGGAACGTAGGAGGAGAAGAGATAAGGGCATACTGTCTTCTGGATTCCGATTACCACACCCCGGCCGAAATTGAGGCTCGCCGAGGGGACGCCAAGGCGAAGAACGTGCGCCTGCATGTTTGGCAGCGGAAGGAAATTGAGAACTACCTTGTTGCGCCAGCGGCGATCCGGAGGATAATCTCCCAGTCTTGCCCCGCGCCCCCAACAATAGGCGAAATAAGCGCAAAGCTGGTCGAGATTGCGGAGTCAAAAAAGAGTGAGGTCTATGACAATTTCGCGGAGTCATTCTATATCGAGGACAAAGCAAAGGGCCTGAAGGCGGCGAACCAAAGGGCACGCTCGTATTTGGACCCGATCTGGGACGGCGAGGTCGGCCGTTTGCAGCGGGTTTCCGGCAAGGCTCTGCTCTCGGCGCTGTCGGACTGGAGCAAGTCTCTTTACGGAGCGTCTTTCGGCGTGGCAACCATTCTAGCTAACTTGAGGAGAGAGGATTTGGCGGAAGAAGTGATAGCGGTGTTGACGTCCGTCGAAGAGAACGAGGCCTCCCAAACCTGAGCTCGAGAACCTAGGGGGAACCTGGGGAAAACGGAGACAGGCGGAACGCTCCCTTGCTTTTCCTGACCCTCCGGCCCTTGGCCCCACCCCAAAACCTGTCAAGCCCCCGTTGCCAAAATAAATCGGCCCGGCTTCCGTAAGTCGTTCTTTCCCCAGTCCCTTAGTCC
>CAZANC010000299.1:0-4286 GCA_964486495.1 uncultured Occallatibacter sp. | reverse complement strand
GCCTCAAGCTCAACCCCGTGCACAATCTCCTCGCCGGCAAGCGCGTCATCCTCATCGACGACTCCATCATCCGCGGGACGACCAGCCGGAAAATTGTGCGCATGGTGCGCGGCGCGGGCGCAACTGAAGTCCATCTGCGCATCAGTTGCCCGCCCACCATCTCGCCCTGCTTCTATGGAGTCGACACGCCGTCCAAAAGCGAGCTCATCGCCGCCAACCACACTGTCGAAGGGATTCGCCAGTTTATCGAGGCCGATTCGCTCGCGTATCTGTCCCTGGATGGGTTGTTAAAGTCAGTCGAGGACGAGAAAAAAACCGGCTACTGCACTGCCTGCTACACCGGCAACTACCCCACGCAATGGGTCGACGTCGAAGAAATTCTGCCCGCAAGCGCGACCGCCTAGCAGCCGAATCCGGCGCTGAGCCCACATCCCAGCATTCGATAACTGATCGGATTTGTGGTTGACTATCACTGATGACGATCGAGCAACTTGTATCCCGCACGAACGAGTTTTACTTTCTGAGGGAGTTTACGTTCTCCGCTGTCACTTTCAGTCCGACGTCAGGCTCTGAGGTTGAACTGGCAGACGGTGTCATATGGCTGGATGATCTTGCCATCGTGTTCCAAATGAAAGAACGCATTGAGCGAACCGGAAAATCTACCGACGCAGATCATCGCTGGTTTGAAAACAAGGTAATTAAGAAAGCAACACGTCAGATCAGAGATACTCTCGATTATCTGAATCGACACGATCCCATTTCCGTTGTCAATAATTACAGGCAAACGGTTCCTTTATCTGTGAAAGAGATAAAAACAATCCACAAAGTGGTGGTTTTTAAGGAGCAGAATCCTCAAGAAATATTTCGCCCAAAATTTCACATCAGCCGCACGGCCGGCGTCATCCATTTGATCCCAATTGCAGACTATATAGGAATCGTAAGGTCTCTACTGACGCTTTCGGAGATATCCGAATACCTCTCTTGGCGCGCCACGTTGCGCATCGACTGGCCATCGGAGACCGAAACTCTTCCGGAGCAAAGTCTGGTGGGACATTACTTCCGGGGCGAGAAGAACGTTAGGCCCCGCCTGAACGATGAGCAAAACCTTCAAATGATCGAAGAAGATATAGAGAAATGGGATGTGACTGGAATTCTAAGTAAGTTTCTAGAGCGGACAACAGACGATGAAGCCAAGGGTCTCAGGTACCACCGCATCCTCCGCGAGGTTGCGAAGCTCCACAGAGGGGAGCTTCGCTCGTTCAAAGAGCGATTTTCCCTCTGCATGAACGCATGCAAAGTCGATGAGTTTTGTCGCCCTTACCGATTCATATCCCCGCGCACTGGTTGCGGATTCGTATTTGTTCCTCTCCAATCCGAATTCCGAGAAGTTCTGCGCAATGCTCTTGTAAACCTCACAGCAGCTAGCAAGTACGATCAGCACTTGGACAAATGTATTGGGCTCTCATTCGTCCGCGATGATGATGGGTGGTTCACCGTGGATTGGTGTCTTCACGAAACGAATTGGGAATTTAATGAAGAAATGCAATCTCGACTGGCACAATCCTATCCATTCCGTCCTGTCAATGAGCAAGTGGTCTACAGATATCCTCTCAAAACTGGCGCAGACACAACCTAGCCCGTCTCGATTGGCTAAAGCACACTACACCGCTTCTTCCGCCAATTTCGCCCCGGCCCCGACCGGCCGCCGCGCCAGGCTTCGCGTCAACATAAACATCACTCCCGCCGCTAGAAGAGCAGGCAAAACCAGCCCTCTCAATCCCGCGTCATAGTTCCCCGTGTAGTCCTTCATCACGCCCATCCAATACGGTCCTATGAATCCGCTGAACATAGTGATCGTATTCATGGCCGCAAGACCTGCTGCCGCCGCGCGCCCCGCAAGAAACTGCATGGGGACCGCATTGGCCGGCCCCAGCATTGACATGAACGCGGTGAAACTTGCGGCCAGCGCAAGCACCACAAGCCACGGCTCCTTCGCATAGCTCGCCGTCAAAAACCCGGCCGCCATTACGACGCAGGGAACGATGCAATGCATCGCCCGCTCGCCCTTGCGATCGGAGTGCGCGCTGTTCAAGAGCATCCCCGCTGCTCCCGCCAACCCAATGCACGCCACCAGGAACCCTACATTCTTGACGCTCCAGCCAGTCACCCCCTGCAAAATCGCCGGCGCGGAAAAACTGTACGCGTAACTGGTGATCAGCGCGAAAAAGAAATAGGCGCCAATCATCCACACCTTCGGCTCAAGCAGCGCCTTCATCACTCCGGCGCTGTGCCCAAGGTGCGCCGTTTCGCCGTCGGCCTTCAGTTGGCCCTCCAGCCACGCTTTTTCTTCTGCGGTCAGCCACACCGCTTTGGCCGGACTGTCCGGCAGCATCTTCAAAATCACCAGGCCGAATACCGCTGTGGGCAAACCCTCCACCAGAAACAACCATTGCCAGCCCGAGAGCCCAAGTTTCCCGCCCAGTCCCAGCAACCACCCCGCCACCGAGCCCATCACCACCGAGCTTAGCGGCAGCGAAACATAAAACCGGCTCACTGCGCGCGCTCTCATGCGCGCCGGAAACCACAACGTCAGGTAATAAATCACCCCGGGATAGAACCCGGCCTCGGCCATGCCCAGCAGGAACCGCAACACGTTGAACTCGAGCGGCGTCCGCACGAACATCGTCGCCGCCGCCAGCAATCCCCATGTGAACATGATCCGCGCCAGCCAGCGCTTGGCGCCGAAACGCAGCAGCAGCAGGTTCGACGGCACCTCGCACAGCGCATACCCGATAAAGAAAAGTCCCGCGCCGAACCCGTAGACCGATGCGCTGAAGTGCAGATCGCGGTTCATCTGCAAAGAGGCAAAGCTGATGTTGATGCGGTCCATGTAGGCCAGCCCATAGCCCACCCCAATCACCGGAAGCAGCCGCAGGCTGGCTTTGCGCATTGCTGATTCGCCAACAAGCTTCAGGCGCGCGGCTTCATCTGCCGGCGCTCCCGTCGTCGCATACACCTCGTGCGCGGAACCGGCAGCGGCCATGGGCGCTCACCTCGTGCGAATCGCAGTTTTCAGCAAGAAAATAGGGGAATGAAGAAAGGGGAACCGTGAGCACAATGTACCACAGCCCGGGCATCACCCGTCGGCATCCACGCATCTTCAAAATGATGAGTCTCTCCTGGGTCAGCTGATTCGCTATCTTGCTGACTCGCTCCCCTGCTCCCTGTACTTCCCATCACAGGACGTTCACACTCTCGCTGTGATAGCATCCGTCTTTCGACAAGAAGGCGCACGCCGGACCACGGTTTTCGACTCGTAACTGCCGCCGATAGTGCGCCTTCAAGAAGGAGACGCCTATGAAAACGTACCAGGGAAGTGAGATCCGCAATGTCGCTGTAGTGGGGCATGCTCACTGCGGCAAAACCACCCTCATTGCCGCTCTGCTGCATGCCGCCAAAATGACTCCCACCCAGGGCCGCGTTGAAGACGGCTCGGCCGCCACCGCCTATGACGAAGAAGAAGTCGCCCGCGGCATCACCATGCAAAATGCCGTCGCCTTTGCCGAGTGGCAGGGCATCAAGATCAATCTCGTCGACACGCCCGGCTTCCACATGTTCACCCACGAAGCCCGCGCCGCGCTCTTCCCAGTCGAATCCGCAATCGTCGTCATCAACGCACAGTCCGGCGTCGAGCCCGTCACTGAGCGCGTCTGGCGCTTTGCTGAAGAGGCCAACGTTCCCCGCATCGTTCTCGTCAATCAAATGGACCACCCCAAAGCCGGTGGTGGCGGCGGCCTGAGCGCCCTCATGGACGATCTCAACGACCGCTGGGGCCGCAACTGTGTTCCCGTCCAGTTGCCCATCTCTGACGCGCAGGGCTTTCACGGCGTCGTCGACCTCGTCACCATGGAGGCTTACACCTACACCCCCGGCGGCGATGGCCGCGGCAAAGTCTCCACTGAAATTCCCGCCTCGCTCGCTGCCGATGCCAAGGCCCGCCACGAAGCTCTCGTCGAGCTCGTCGCCGAAGGCAAAGACGAGTTGATGGAAGAGTACTTCGAAAAGGGCACCATCCCCGAAGACCACCTCATCGCCGCGCTGCACGAAGCCATCCGCGAAGACCGCATCTTCCCCGTGCTTTTTTCGAGCGGCCTCTCCAACATGGCCCTCGATCATCTCCTCGACTTCCTCAAGGCCTACACCCCCGCTCCTACTGAGCGCACGCCCCTTGCCGGAAAAGCGCCCGGCGCAGCCGCCGACGCACCGCCAGTCGTCCGCAAAATCGA